>CANFEH010000069.1 GCA_947445855.1 Zetaproteobacteria bacterium | reverse complement strand
TTTAAAACTTATGAAGATATCGTGGATGCTTGTTGTTACGCTTGGAACACATTCTGTGATGAAGACGGAAATATTCAAGAACTTTGCTCAAGGAGCTGGGCAAATTCTAACTTAAAATAAACCTCAATTATTTTACATAATTGGTATGACTCTATGTTTTTAGATCAAAAAGTAAAAGAAGCAAAAATGAGCCCTCTTACCTCATTATTTGACTCCCAAGAAGATGCAAATAAACGACTGGTAGGATTTAGTGAAACTTCATTAAGCCTTCTTCTCTACACAAGGTAACTCATTTAAGACTTTTCTACTCTTCCACCAAGGCTTAGAATAATTTTTTCTATGATATGGTAAACCTTGCTTTTATACGCTTTATGAGACAGAGCTATTTTTTCTTGTTCAAGACGCCAGTGACTCTCTTCTTTAGCAAAAATAAGCTTTGACTGACCAAGCTTTTGAATTGTCACAGTGAATGCGTCAGAACCCGGAGCAACACTTACAATATTGTTATAGCGACCATCTTTTTCGAGCTGCGCTGAAATTTTAGCTGAGATTGTATCTGCTGAACTATCTTGAAAATAAAGTTTCATAGCGAGGAGACCTTTGTCTTCAGTTAAGGTAAGATTTACTTTTTTGCTTTACCTTTTTGGAAGAGTCTTAGGTATATGACATGCCAAAAAGCTTCAAGAACAATTTTAAAATTCATCTTTGAAACCCCATGAACTCTATCCTTGAAGACAATCGGGAATTCAAGAAGACGAAAACCAAGAAGAGACGCGCGATATTTTAGCTCAATTTGAAAAACATAACCGTTAGAACGAATACCTTGAAGATCTATTGCTTTTAAAACAGCCACTCGGTAAGCATTGAAGCCTCCTGTGAGGTCTTGAATAGAAACCAAGAGAATACTACGAGCATAAAAACTTCCGAAACGTGAAAGTGTTTTTCGAAAGAAACTCCAATTCTCGACTCCTCCACCTGGAACATTTCTAGAACCAATCACAAGATCAGCTCCCTTTTCAAGCTCCTCTAACATAAACGGTAAATATTTTGGATTATGAGAAAAATCAGCATCACACTGAAAAACAACCTGATAATTTTCTGTAATAGCCCAACAAAAACCTTCAATATAAGCTCGTCCGAGACCTTTTTTCCCAGAGCGCTTAATCAAAAAAAGACTCTTCTTATAAAACTCACTTTCTTCGACGAGCTTTGCTGTGCCATCAGAAGAGTTGTCATCCACAACAAGAACATGAGCTTTTGGTAGAAAAAAGAAAATTTTTTGAATGATTGCTAAAATATTTTCTTTTTCGTTATAAGTCGGGATACAAATAAGAATTTTTTCCACCAAAGCTCCTCTTTAAATTAAAGGCCGTAAGGTTTTTCTTTCTTAAAAGGAATAACACAATCAAGGTTTCCTTGGCCAAGGAGAATAGCGAGCCAACGATCAAAACCAAGAGCGTTTCCACAAGTAGAAGAAGACTTAGAGTTTAAAGCTTTTAAAAACTCTCTATCTATAAGAGGAATCTTTCTACCAAGGATTCGTCTTTTTTTATTTGTTTCAAGAATTCTTTTTTCATTCACACTGGGGTCAAGTTCTTCTAGAAAAGCATTACACAACTCGATACCATTCACATAAAACTCAAACCTTTTAGCTACCCCATTTTCAATCTTTGCTAAAGCTGCTTGAGAAGGCGGATAGTCATATAAAGCAACTATTCCCATTTTAGCAAATGCTGGCTCTATTTTTTCTAATAAAGTTTTGAAATAGGCTGTTTCGAAATCGTCTTGCTTACCAACTGAGATAACTCCCTTTTCTCTAGCTTTATCTGCAAGTTCAATGTCACCGTCTATAAGATCAATGTGAGCTATTTCGTAGAAGGCTTCTTTGACTGTCATTTTTTCAATTATTGGTGGTAAATGAAAAAGTACTTTCCCTGGCAAACGATTTCTCATAATTTCTAGCGTTGTGCGAAGAAAACTTGAAGTTTGTTCTATAAAATTTTCGAAAGTAATACTCTTTTGATACCACTCAAGCATATCAAACTCAGGGTGATGCCAATCGCTTAGCTCTCCTGTGTTTCTAAAGCAACGAGCTATTTGGAAAATACGGTCACAGTTGTTTGCTAATATTTTTTTCATATGAATCTCTGGGCTAGAACGCAACCAAAGAGGGTGCTTGTTCCTCTTGTAATCCACCCAGGATGTTTCAAAATAGTCTAGATAAACCTCAGTCCCTGGCATAATAACTGCCTGTGGGGTATCTACCTCTAGATAGCTTAAGTTTTCAAAAAACAATCGTATTGCTTTTTTTAGCTCAAGACGAGCTTCAAGACTCTCTCTCAGGTTCATAAGCAACCCTCCTTTCTTGTTACTATCGGAATAAGCCTTCATTTCTTTTAAAAAAAGAGATTTAAGCAAAAAGGCTTATCATAAAGAAAAAATCTTTCTTGACTACTTTTTTTATTCTACTTCTCGAGAGAATCAAAAAACTGGAGAGTATAAGGAGGCTAAACATATTTCTCAGGAGAAGAACTTGAGTTATGAAGATGAGGAGTCAAAAATAGATTATCCACACAAGACTTATACGCAGACCAAACCTGAAGCTCAAGAGCTGGAGCTTCGAGCAAACCTAAAATATCTACAAGAATTGCCTTCCCTCTTCCAGAAGCTTCTTGTTGGAAATAGTCGCTGTAAGTTTCAATAAGATCGAAAGCATCGTGCAAAGCTTCTTCTGTATTTTCTGCAAGATTTTTTTCCACAGCTTTACGAAGCCAAAAACTAATTTCTTGCATATTAATTTTGCTCGCTTTAATCCCACAACGAACAATATTGCTGCATAAGTTCACAAAGAGCTCACGAGATAACTCTTCACTGTGCTCTCCTGCAAAATAACCAAGAGTCCTGAAAGCCCCGTCCCAGTCTTTTAGCATTTGGAGTTTTGTGGATTTTTGCATCATGAGATCATAGGATATTTGAAGTTTTTTTGCTTTTTCACGAGAAAGGAAAAGCCTTTCATCTATTTCTTTTTTGTATTTTTTATTAAAAATCTCAATAATATTTTTAGCTTCTGAAAAGCTAATCAATTGGGAATATTCTAGCTCTGACTGTAGAGCGTCACTAATATATTTTATCACATAGGGAAGGCTTGTACCTGTGTACTCTGCAATTTGTGTCAAACTGAAACTCTGGGATTTCTTAGCACCCCAAAGCGAAGAGAGCTCTTTGAACTTAAAAATAAAATCCATCATAGCTTTGGGCTCCCCCCAGTTCACAAAGTTTGGGTCTTTAAAGAGAGTACTAATACAATGATAATCTATTTCAAAAAAAAGAAAAGAGACTGATTTTGAAACTCAAATAAAACAGAGTGTGCAACAAAGACTCTGTATAAAAGACAAAACTCCCTATTCCTTGAAAAGAATAGAGAGTTTTGCTTTTTCTTGCATTTTTTAAAAGTAGAAAGAAAAAATGACTAGGGGAGGGAGTTACCCCTTACTCATTGTTCTACTTAGTCGATCTTAATTTACGTCTTTTTCTCATCATACGACGTTTTTTTCTTCCGACTTTTCTTCTGCCCTTAGAATGCTTTCTTTTGTGTCTAGATCCGTGCAATTTGACTACTCCAAAAAATGTACAACAAATTTTTTAAAAAACAGCGCTGTTTTTATAATAAAAAAGTAAATAGAAATACTTAAACTTAAAAAAGCAGACTCTATACCGCTTTCCAAGGAAAAGCAAGTTAAAAATGGCCAGATCCTATCCTATGCTATATTGATAAAGAGAGCTTTCTTTGGCATAATAAATAAAAAGTTCCTCAAACATCTGTCTTTGTAAATCTTTCGAGAAAACCCCCTCTAAGATAGGGATTTTATTCGTATGTTTTCCCAAAAAAAACACAAATATCAAAGAAGAACCTTTCGCTCACTCTTTATTGAACCCTTTAAACAAATCAAATTCGGTCTCTCTTTTCTTGGGCTCTCATCACTTTTTCTTTTGATCATGGCCTATATGATTGTAAGTGCATTCATGGCTCAATACCAGCAGCTCATGGAACTCTACGACGTAACAGACGAAGGTGCAAAATACACCCTCATCACAAATGATGTCTTCATGGGTAATATTATTTATCTCTCTCTTGCCTACTTTTTTTATATTGTGGTTCTTTTTTATACAGTCTTTAAAATAACACACCGTTTTTACGGGCCAACTGTAGCGATAAATCGATTCACAAAACAAATGGAAGAAGGCAACTACGCTTTTCGTCTGAACCTAAGAAAAGGAGACGAGCTCCAAAACGTTGCAGGCTACCTAAACCAAATGGCAGAAACCCTCCAAAAAAGACATGGCGTACCAAAACAAGAGCAGCCCGAAAAGACTTGAAAAATTCCAGCGGGCAAGCTACACTCAGCTCTTTTTTCCCACAAGAGCTGTAAACCATGAGCCCTCACCTTTTAGATAAAAAGAGAGAAGACCTTGCGAGTTGGTTAGAAGAGAACAAAATTTCTCCAGCCCACTTGAAACCTTTGATGCAAACTATTTTCGGCGGAAAAAACAACTTCCTCAAGAACTCTAGAACTCTTCCAGAAAAACTTGTTCGCCTTTTACCAGATCCCTTGTACCCAGATCTTAAAATTAGTGCTCTTGAGATTTCTGAGGATGATGGTTCAAAAAAATTTCTCCTAGAACTTGAAGACGGGAAAGAAATTGAAATGGTTCTCATCCCTGAAAAAAATAGGCTCACTCTTTGTGTTTCTAGCCAAGTAGGTTGTGCGCAGAAGTGTGTTTTTTGTCACACAGGAAAGATGGGTCTCCTCCGCAATTTGAAAGCAGAAGAGATTGTAGCTCAAGTGGTCACAGCAAATGAATGGCTCATACAAAACGCTGTAGCAGAAAATCCAAACACAGTCACTAATCTTGTTTTTATGGGAATGGGAGAGCCTCTCGATAATGTAGAGGCTCTATCTCAAGCTATTTCTATTATAAAAGACCCTTGGGGCCTTGGAATTACCCCAAGAAAAATAACTGTCTCAACAGCAGGTCACTTAAAAGGTCTTAGAAAATTGCTAGCAGAAGAACCGAATGTTTCCTTAGCTCTTAGTCTTCACTCTCCAGACTCATTACTCAGAACAAAACTTATGCCCATTACAAAAGAAAACCCCCTTGATGAGGTTCTTCTAGAGATGGAAAACTTTGCTACACTACGTAAAAGAAAAATCTTTTTGCAGTACACTCTTTTTGAAGGGGTGAATAATGAAGAAGAGCATGCTAACAAACTCATATCACTTCTTGCAGGAAGACCTTTTAAAATAAATTTAATCCCTTTTAATGAAGTGAGCTTTAGTCTCTTAAAAAGACCAAGTGATGAAAGTGTTAGGGCCTTTCAAGATAAGCTTATACGAGGAGGAATTCGTACCACTGTGAGGTTCAGCAAGGGAAGGGATATCCAAGCTGCTTGTGGGCAATTAATACGAAATAAATGATGCGAATTAAAAAACTTTGCCCCCCCCCCTCTCGTTATCTTGTAAAATAATTTCAGAGTTCAAAGAGACAAACAATTATGAAAAGGAAAAAACGATGAGGCTAAGTCGTCATGTTTTTATTTCATTTCTTGGTTTAATACTTCTTAGTTCTTGTGGAAAAGATGATCCAGGATCAACTACTCCCACTACTCTAACTACTCCAACTACCCAAACTGATCCGACTATTCAAGCCGCTTTAGATCTTGAATACGAAGCTTTGGAAAAGCTAGCTGCGCTCTTTCCTGATGGTGAGACTGGTTTAAAAGCAGATTTGCTCGACAAAGCATTAAAAGGCGGTCTAAGTAAAAAAAATTTAAAAACAGTAGATGCTAAGGGGTTTGTGACTTATCTTCTTTTATCCGACGAAAAATTAAATGGAAAAATTCCTGAAGAAATAAAGTATTTGGAAAAATTACAGGCGCTTGATCTTGCCAAAAACCAACTCACAGGAGAGCTCCCAATCGAAGCCTTTAAAAAACTCACAAAGCTTATATATGTCGATATCAGTGAAAACCAAGGTATTACAAACGCAGATGCGTTCAAAACTCAACTAGAAGCTGCAATCCCCAATATCGAAGTTATAAACAATTAACCACCCCCTCTAACACGTCTCAACTACAGTATGAGATGATTTTCAGGCAAAACAACAACCCAACCGTTAACGGTGAAGAGGCTATAATCACGGCTCTGCACAATCAGCTTCATACCAATTAATAGCATCTCCTGTAGCAGAAGCTCCTATCACATCAATAATATCATCTCCATTTAAGTCAGCAGCTGAGGTCACAACAGGAGTTGTTGTTCCTGATTTAACAGTAAACTTTGTGTAATTATGTTGTCCCATCGTTTCACCATCGTACTCGAAACGAAAAATAGACCCAGTCGTTCTAGCTGAAATCAAGATGTCAGGGTTCCCATCTCCATCGAGATCAGTCACATAAACATCTGTTGGTTCATCGAAAGGACTTGGGTCTGGTGGAGGCCCAAGATTTTCTTGAACATTGTGAGCCTGGAAGTTCGGACCACCTGCATTAGTGATATACGTATAAACCTTATCATTTGATGTAGAGGCTACTACAATATCAGAGTCTCCATCACCATCCATATCATAAAGAGCAACAGATTGAGGACCAGACAAGCTAGCACCTCCTGTGATATCTTCTATGTCAAAGCTTGGATCCGAATCTCCGTCATTTTCCAACCAATAAAGCTTACTATTAAGCTCAGAGGCTAAAACAATATCAAGATCACTATCACCATCCATATCAGCTATTTTAAAAGAACTTGGTTGGTAAATTGTTCCATCTTCTCCATCTTGTCCATCGTGAATAGTGCTTTTTGTAAAGCTTTCAGATCCATTATTTTTATACAAATAAACATCATCAAGATCTCTAGATACTGTAACAATATCTAAATCATCATCTCCATCCATATCAGCTACTTCCACATGACCAATAGTATTAACAGAAGCATCTATTGTGGTTAAAGAAAAACTTTGAGAACCATCATTTGCATACCAAACAAGATCACCAGCTGTTGTTCCAGAAGCAACAATATCAAGATCACCATCCTCATCTAAATCAATAGGGAGAAGACCCCGAGCCCCATCTAAACTTGTTGTGATTGAGTGAAAAGTAAAACTATCAAGACCATTGTCGTTTTCTATCCAAGCTATTTGGTCGTCCTCATAGGAAGCTGAAACAATATCTATGTCTCCATCTTCATCTAGATCAACGGAATAAAGAGCTTTTGGGTTATTTGTACTGCCTGTAATTTGAGTTTCTGTGGTTGAAACTGAATACTCAGCAGTCCCGTTAGGAGTTCCTGCACAATCATTACAACTTGTATCAGTTCCTCCGCATTCGCCTAAACAGTCACGCACGACACCACAAGTCGGATCAGTGTCAGTACTATTTAGCGAATAACCACTAGGAGCTCCTGCACCCTCTTCACAAGTATAATAGAAATCAGCGTAATAACCATCACTATCACTATCACTATCTCCATAGAATGTTTCAATAGAACTACAACCATCAAGACACTCTGCGTAGTTATTTTCAAACCAAATAAGATCTGTATCTGTTGTGAAGCTTGCTAAAATATCAAGGTCACCATCAAGATCTAAATCTCTTGGGGTTGAAGTGTAAACGTCATCAGAAGACCCTGTGAAAACTGTTATTTTTGTGAAGCTTGGATTAGCATTTCCATTATTTTCAAACCACTTGATGTCTTCTTCAGAAGTCATCAAAATATCAAGGTCAAGATCATTATCAAAATCAGATATTTCTACATTTAAAGGACCGACTGCATCTGTAGCTAAAGAATTTTGTGTCCATTGAGGATTTGTTTGACCGTCATTTTCATACCAAGAAATTTCGCCCGAATTATCTGCAACAACAACATCAATATCACCATCATTATCTAAATCTCCAGCTGCCACTCCAAAACCACTGACACCATTATCGATTGCCTCAGCACCAAAATTTAAATTTCCCATCATAGGAGCTTGTTGCCTAAAAACCTTAAGGCCCTCTGAGGATTCATAGGCTACCACAACATCCGTGTCTCCATCATCATCCACATCAACCATAACAAGATCTCTTGGGTTTGTGTCACCACCTCCTCCAAGATCTTTCACATCACCAAAACTTCCTGTTCCGTCATTTAGAACATACTTAAGTGAATCGCTATTACTTCCAATAGGAGCCATTGCAATATCTATATCACCATCACTATCAAGATCCCCAAGACTAATAGCGACAGGGGTGTCAACCCAAGGATTCCCACCTGGATCACAATAGCAAGAGTGCATATTGTTATATGTTAAGACAGTAGCTTCTGTAAAAGAGTAGCTGCCTCCATTTTCAAGCCAGTACACTTGATTATTATCAGGATCAGTGTAGACAATATCTATATCAAGATCACTATCCATATCAGCAGCTTGCATGTCTCCCACATCTTCAATAGAAGTGATAAGTTGAGTTACTCCTCCAAAAGTACCTGAACCATTATTTAATTGGTAAACAAACCTAGAACCACCAGCATCATAAGAGACAATGTCATAATCTTGATCATTATCTAAATCAATAGCAAGAGAAGCTGTTGCCGTGTGATTAGTTGTAACAGAAGTCCCTGTGATAGAAGTCAAATTGCTTGTGTCGTATTCCCAACAAATCCCACAAGAATCATCTGTGTTTTCTGCATCCCCTCCGCACTCACCTGTGCAATCTCTTGCTCCACTACAAGTTGGATCTGTATCATTTTTGTTTTTGGAATACCCTGTTGGAGCAGGATCTGCATCGGCAATACAATCAAAAATAAAGTAAGAAAGATGCCCATCTCCATCGC
Source organism: Zetaproteobacteria bacterium (assembly GCA_947445855.1). Taxonomy (GTDB): domain Bacteria; phylum Bdellovibrionota_B; class Oligoflexia; order Oligoflexales; family Bog-1112; genus CANFEH01. The sequence continues at coordinate 1,896 of CANFEH010000069.1, read as the reverse complement.
TATCAGAATCCGTATAATAAAAATTCATATCTTCACAACTATCTTGGCAATCAATAGAGTCATTCTCAACCCAGATCACTTTACCATCTGGAGTACGAGACGTTAGAAGATCTAGGTCACTATCACCATCAAAGTCTCTAGCACTAATGTTCCACATCCCAAGTGTTACATCACCATCTTCTTGATAAACATTTACTGCTGAACCAAAAGAAGGAGATGAGTTATTGCCATTGTGAGCAAACCACCGAATATTTTTGTGCCCAGAAGCTATAATATCTAGATAACCATCATTATTGATATCAGCAATAGCTATAGCTCTTGGATCTACAGTAGCATTACTCACAACATTTGATGTAAACACTAAATTACTGTTTCTTAAAAAATAAACTGTCTGTGTCCCATCTCCTTCAGTACTAGAGGCCATAGCAAGATCCATGTCCCCGTCTGCATCCGCATCAAACACACCTATTTTTTTCACGTTAGCAATAGCTAAAATTTGGGAATCTCCAAAACTAAGAGATCCATTATTTGTATAAAGACGAACTCCTAACCCAGCTCCGTAACCAACAAGAAGGTCAATATCCTCATCACCATCAAGATCTTCTGCAGCAACAGATTTTGGATTGACTGCGGCGGCACCATTATACACTGTTGTGGTTGTAAAACTTTCTGAACCATTATTGATGTGATACTTTAGCTCATCATCATTTGATGAAATTGTAACAAGATCAAGTTCTCCATCATCGTTTATATCAATAATAGTAAAACCTGTTGGACCATCTACACTTCCAGAAATTAAATCTGTTTGAGTAAAAGACAAGCCTCCATTATTTTTGAGCCAAATAAGCTTATCATCTGTTTGAGAAGACGCAATAATATCTAGATGACCATTTTTATCAAGATCAGCAGCATAAGCTTCTGATGTTTCATTAAAACTTACTGTGGATGTTGTCATCTCTGTAGCAGTCCCAAAACTGCCTGTCCCGTCATTTAGGTAATAGTAAATTTTACCTGTTCCACCACCATCAACCACAACAATGTCGTAATCATTATCGTTGTCTAAATCGACTCCCACAGTAGCTGCTGGTTGTGTTAAAGAACTATCAATAACAACTGGTGTTTTTCCAGAAAGAATAGTCCCTGCTAGTGTTTCAAGACAAGCACCACAATCTCCTTCGACTGCTGTACCCCCAGGATTCCCAGCACAGTCAAGCTCACCAGCATCACAAGTGCCGTCGCTATCCGTATCAACACCATCATTACTTGGATCATAACTTCCATTCACACAATCTTCGCATGTGTCACTGTCAGTATCTGAGCACACACTTGAATTGTTATCAGAGGAGTCAGCTAAATCAGAAGAACCATCATTATCATCATCTGTATCTTCACTTGAATCCCTGCAACCATCTCCATCAAAGTCTGTTCCACCACTTGACGTCCATCCAGTCTCTCCTTGTGGACAAAGATCAGAGCCATCAGCTATTCCATCACCATCATCATCAGGGTCTCCTGGGTTACAGATTCCGTCACTGTCAGAGTCAGTTCCATCGTTAGAAACATCAAAGCTTCCACTTGAACAGTCATCACATGTGTCACCATCCGTATCGGCACACACACTTGAATTGTTATTATTAGAATCTAAGTTATCTGCGCGATTATCACCGTCATCATCAGTGTCCCCTGCATCACAAAGCCCGTCACTGTCAAAGTCAGCTCCATCGTTAGAAACATCAAAGCTTCCACTTGAGCAGTCATCACATGTGTCTGTGTCTGTGTCTGCACACACACTTGCATTATTATCGTTTGCATCACCAGCATCTAAACGACCATCATTATCATCATCAGTGTCCCCTGCATCACAAAGCCCGTCACTGTCAAAGTCAGCTCCATCGT
>CANFEH010000068.1 GCA_947445855.1 Zetaproteobacteria bacterium | reverse complement strand
TCGATTAGCTTCCATTGTTTATCAGATAGATCAGAGGGGTATTTTTTCATCGCAACAGCCTTTGATTAAAATATGCAAAAAGATATTTTATCAGCTAAAAATAGGCTTATTTCCACTACTTATTGCTTTTACTGGGAACAGGCTCTAAAAGTTTCATAGATTTCTTGGTTTGTATAGATTTCATCATTTGGAGTTAATCTATAAAGTAGCTCGCTAGAATCCCCGTCCACTTGAGCTATGAAGGCTCGTTTGGTTTCTTTTGCTGGATTAACATTATAAAAATCTCGAATACTGCCAACAACAGTCGGGTGTTTCCCTTTTGCTAAGAAGAACTCTGTCCATAAAGCTTGAGAAGGGCCTGCTGTTCTAGCTATTTTTTTTTCCCACTGTTTTTCGAGAGCTTGGTTTAAGAGGCTTATTTTGAGAGAGCTATTCATGGTTCCTGGGAAATCTTGTGTAAGAATGAAAAGATCTAAATTTTGTTTCACCCTAAGAGATTCTATTTTTTCATAGCTGTTTGTTTGTAAAATCTTGTCTCCTTGCACCGAGTCAGAGCTCATACGTACAAGGAAAATACTTGCATCCTGGTCTTTGTGTGTTCCTGCAAGATAAATGATATTATTATAGCTAACATCGAAGGCTTTCGCTTCTTTACCTCCTTCAATTTTTTGAGACCACAAAAGAGCTCCACTGTTTTTGTTATAAGACTGCCCCCAAAAAGAATTTGAATTTTCTCCTGCTATAAAAACTTGATCACCATTTATCTTAATACCTATTGGCATTCCTGAAAAAATAGTCTCAAAAATTTTTATTCCAAAACTACTGTAAGCCCTAAGCGTATTTTCACACTCCATACAGTTTGGAGATCCTGTAATGAAAAATATATTTTGATCACTATCTTTTGCTCTGAGAAGAACATCCCCAAGAAAATTTTCGTTACTCACTTTTTTCCAAAGCTTTACACCTAAAGAGGAATAATGACGAAAAATAAAACTGTTAGTGTTTTCATTGTTTTGAGTTTCAATGACTTCTTGAACACCGTTGCAAAAATTTTTCCAAAGAAATATTGGGCGATCTTTACCCGACTCATGAGAAAGGTGACTCCACTCTCTTTTAAAAAAAGCGGCTATATGAGAGCTTAGACATAAAAAGATTAAAACCATTGCATAACGCAAGACCATAAGAGGCTCCTTGATTTTTTTCTGGGCTGTCTTCACTGTATTCTATGATATTATTAGAGTTAATAGCAACACAGCTGATCCATTTTTTTTTGCAACATCTTCTAAGAGTGAAATCACTTGCTTTTGTACCAAGAGCTGGCATCAAAGAATGAATAGCAACCATAACAAGATAGTTTTATTTTGTAGAGTGAGAAAAAAACGTGAAAAAATCATTAGATGATTCAATTAAAAAATTTCTTGTCTTACAACTTTATAAAGAGTATGAGCATATTCTATACTCTTATAAAATAAAAATGAGAAAACCACTCATACAGATAAAAGAAAATACTTCACACTACGGTTCCTGGTGCGAAAAAACAAGGACACTCACACTTGCTTGTAAGCTTCTTGAAAAATACCCTTGGACTTATACATTAGCTGTTCTTAAACATGAAATGGCTCATCAGTATGTGAATGAAGTTTTAAAAGGAGAAGATAGTCACGGTCTCTATTTTAAAAACGCATGTCATCATTTAAGAGTAGAAGCTTGGGCTCAGAAATCGTGTCTCAATTTGGATGACTGCCTTGAAGCTATAAGTCAAAATAAAAATTCGTTCTCTCACAATAAACCTCTTAGACTTATAAAAAAACTTTTAAACTTAGCTCACTCTTCTAATCAGCATGAGGCCTTCGAAGCTCTGAAAAAAGCCTCAGAAATAGCTAAATATTATCAACTCGATTTAAACACAACTGAAGAAGAAACTCTTAGGAAGCTCACGGTCTCTCTTAAAAAACAAAAAACTCACACCTACGAAAGTTTAATCGCTTCTATTCTAAACGCTCATTTTAATGTCACTGTCATTCATTCAAGTCTTTTTAATCCTGATAAATTAAAAGAAGAAAAAACGCTAGAAATCCTAGGCGAAGAGCACAGTGTCGAAATGGCTGAATATATTTTTTATTTTCTTTCTAGAAAACTTAAAACTCTCTGGGAAGAGCATCAACTAGAACATAAGTCTTGTGGAATCAAAACAAAAAATGCTTTCTTTTTTGGAGTACTCGATGGCTACCTTGAGCAGTTAAATAAGAAAGAAAAATTCAGCCTAAGCTTTGACAGGGAGGAAAAAAGCGCACTGCTACTTCGCCAAAAAGAAAATACTATGAAAGCATTTACAAATTATCAATTTCCAAGAACAAGCCAAACAAAATCAAAGAACTATGTTGTAGGTTCAAAAGGCTATTCAGAAGGCTTAGAAAAAGGGCTAAAGCTAAAAGTAAGAGAACCTCTTAAGCATGCAGTTATCAAAAGACTCCAAGGGAATCCACTTTAAAGACCGCATAATTTCTTCATTTTTACAAGCTTTCTCTTGAGAGATGTTGAAAAAAAATTTATTCTAATAGGGAGAGTGGAGGCTAAAAGGACATCTGTCAATTCTCATCCCACATGGATTGTTGACCAATGTATCATATCTTTTAAGAGCCTCTCTGCTATAAAGATTTAAGGGCTATCCCCTATGAAAATATTTTTTTCTTTAATAACATTTATTTTTTTAAGCCTTGTATTTGGAGTAACTCTACAAAAGAGCATTCAAACAAAAAAGCAAAAGAATCAAGATAAGCTAACCAACATACAAGAAGAAATTCCTGTTTTTATTGATAAACCTGAAAAAGAATTTGCACTAGAGAATAAACAAGAATCTCCTCCAGCTATAATTCAAAACAAAACAAAAATTTTAACTTTTATGCAAAGCATGACATTCTACGGTGTTATGCTTAATTTAAATATGCCCAGGAAAAATATTCTTGAATTTATCACGATCGCAAAACCTTTGCTCAACCTAGCTAATCTCCCTGTGGGCTCTAGGCTTGAAGTCACCTACAAAGAAGACTCTGAAGAAATTATAGAACTAAGAATACTTGTGTCAGAAGATATCATTTTACTCTTTGAAAAAGAAAAAAAAGAGGGAGAAGATAGTTGGAAAGTAAAGAAAGAAGATCCTCGTTGGACTCTTGAAAGAAGAGTTTATTACGGAGTGGTGGAAGATTCTCTGTGGGAATCTTTTATGGAACAACATCTAAACGATAAAGTGGTCTACCTATTTGCTGAAATTTTTGCTTGGCAAATCGACTTCGGAAGAGAAACCAGAAAAGGAGATCAGTGGAAAATTCTTATCGAAGAAAAAAGAGAAGATGGGCATTTTGTTGCGTCAAGAAACATTATTTACGCTGAATACAAGAAGGCAGGAGGAGATGTCAACGAAGCTGTTAGATTTCCTCCAATAGGCACAGTGGCTCAGTACTATAGCTTGGATGGAAATAACTTAGCAGGGCTTTTTCTAAAGTCTCCTGTAAATTTTACTCATATCAGTTCTAAATTTCAAAAAAAACGTTTCCACCCAATTCTTAAGTTTGCAAGACCACACTACGGTATTGATTATGCTGCTGCTAGAGGGACTCCTGTTTATGCAATTGGAGATGGGACTATAGAAAAAGCAGCTTACTCACACGGATCTGGCAATTATATTCAAATTAGACATAATCAGACTTATGAAAGCGCTTATAGGCATCTTCATAAATTTTCTAAACAAATTAAAACACGCAAAAAAGTAAAACAAGGTGAAGTCATAGGTTATGTAGGATCTACAGGTTTAGCAACAGGGCCTCACTTGCATTTTGAACTTTTAAAAAATAAAAAATACATCGACCCATTAGGGACTACTTTCCCAAGAGCTAGCTCTATAGACAAAAGCAAAGAAAATGAGTTTAAACACCTTGCTATGTCACTTCAAAAAGAGTTTGGGGTTGTTTCTCAAAAATAGATGGCGGTCCAGAGTGGAATCGAACCACTATCTATCGCTTAGGAAGCGACTATTCTATCCGTTGAACTACAGGACCAGCTTTTAATAAAGAGTCTCGTGAAGAATTCTCTGAGCAATCACAGGAGAAGAGTTGATATACTTACTCGGACAAGTGGTTGGTCTGTCCTTGTCTGTCAATAAACGGTTATAAATAGCTTCGAGAAGTTGTACACCCGTTTTTTGATCTTGATAAGCGTAGTACTCAATTTTTTCCTTGTGAGGGCCTGTGGCTTTACGAGCCATTAACTTAAGAAGTTCGCTGCACTTTTCAGGCTTTGAAACCCCTTCATGACGAAGTCGAGATTCAAGGAATCCTGAGTGCTCATCATTAATCTTTGTTTTGCGAAAAGTTTTTTGAGATTTTTCAAACTTCTGAATTCTAAGTCTGAGAGTCTGCCACTTAACTCCATAACGATGGAATAATTTACCATCAAATTTAGCATGGACTTCATCTTTTGTGATATAGCCTTGCCAATTTAAAAAGATGGGTCCTGCCCCAGAAGCTTTCAAAGTGTCTGTAACACTAGAAGTCACTAAGTCCAAGTTAATGTGTTTAAAAAAACGACCCACGATCATACAAGAAAAAGATTGAATCAAACCACTATCTCTTGTGGCTTGATTGAAAAGCTCAAGATGATCTTGAAAGTATATTAGACGAGCCTCACTTCCAAGCGCACGCGCCCACCCGGCTTTTACATTTTCATCTTCATCGATGAGACAAATGACTGGCTTTTCCTTCATAGAATATCACCAAATTTAATAACTTTATGATTAAAATTTATACTATTACTGCTAAATCTCGCGGCAAAAAAAGACTTGACGATGACTAAATCTAACATAATTCCATCTAGAAATTCAAGACATTATTTGCTTTAAGATTTTTCCTGTAGCCCCCTAAAATACTTACAACTTTTTCTAGAAGTCCTTCTCTTTAAAAGTCTTCAGGCTAAAGAGCAAGATTTAGGACACTGCCGCTTTGGTATAAAAAACTATGAAAAAGTCTCTTTCTGCTCGTTTTCTTGTCAAAAAACAGCCTAATCTTAAGGCTCTTCTCCCTTTGGGGAGTGTTTCATAAGAAACTTATCATAATATTCAAACTCATCTTCTAGTGAGTAAAGAGGCTCAGTTTGAATAAAGCCATGTTTTTTATACAAATTTTGCGCAACAAGAGAGTCTTTATAAACCATAAGAGCTAAGTTTTGGCCTGGGTGTGAACATCTTTTAATCGCGTGATCAATCATTAAGTGAGAGATCCCTTTGCCTCGTACAGAGCTTGAGAGGCAAAAATTCCAAATCATATTAGTATTTTGGATGATTCTATCCTCTGAGGAGCAGAGATAAAGGCCAATAATATTTCCTTGATAGCGAGCAAGTGTGACATTTTCCATGCTACGGATGTAGTCAAGCTTATTACCCTCTTCTAAGTAGCTGGCAAGCCTCTCTTCAAAAGCTCTTTTGTCAAAACGGGCTCCCACTTCTTTGTTTTTAAGAAAAAAGCTCCTAAGCTTTTTAGTTCTTTCTTCTTTGAAACAATCATCATGGACAGCAGCAAGTTTCAGAGCTTCATCTTGAGAGAGTGAGTCCATAGTCTCATAATCAGTGAACTCAATATTTTTTCTCACATAAAGGTCTGAAAAAAAGAAAAACACTGAAAAACAAACAAAAGCAAAACCTAAAAAACCAAAACAAAAAGTAGCAAATTTATTCTTCAAAATTCTTTCATCCTTATGTTAAAGCCCAGCTAGTTCTTTACGAGCTTCATCTGCCATTTGATTGAGTTTCTGTGAACTGTACTTGCTGAAATAGACATTTTTTTTAAGCTTTGCTGTTCCAGTCTCGTCTTTTCTTTTTAACCTAGCCATTTCGCGGCAAGACTTCTCTATTAATTGCAAAGCATCTTTTTTATAAGAAGTGTAATTGCTAGAGTCTTTGATGATCTCTGTGGCTTTTTGATAACAAGAGTGCCAAATTTGCTGACGACAATAAAAAGAGGCTATGAATTTTTTGGAACCTAAAAGGCGCAATTCCCCTTCTTTTATGTTGCTTTTTACAGTGGCAGCTTCTGAACTCTCGGGATGGTTTTCAACAAGATCCTTCCACACTTTTAAAGCTTTCTCAGTAAAAGCTTGGTCACGATCTATAGCTTTCGGAGCTTGTTCCCAATGAGTCATCCCTATACGATAAAGCACATAAGGTTTTTTTGGATGTTTCGGGTAGAGCTTAACAAATCGCTCATAGTGAATAGCTGCTTCTAAGTACTCTTGCATCTGAAAGTAACTGTCGGCGATAAGTAAATCCACATCCATATTGGCATTCGTATAAGGGTGTTTTGATTGAAACATCATCGCTGACTCGATGGCTTTTGAATGAAGTCCATTCTGATAGGCCTTCCTGATATAAACAAGTGCCTTTGCTTCGTCACTTGCGTCGTAGAGCTCTTCATTGCAACCCCCTATTATCAGTGATATAAGAAGAATTACAGGAAAAAAATAAATAAGATTTAGTCTCATACAAATCCTCATTATGTTGCGAAAATAGCCGATAACTCAGACAATAGAGGGAGAGGTTTCAAAGTTCAATGCATTTTACAGCTTGAGAAAGAAATTTTTTCCCTTACCTAAAGGATTGATGCCACGCAAAGGCTTTTCTTTGCTACGAAAGGTATAAGCTTTGAGTGCCTGGAAGTCTTTCTTAAAATATATTCGTCATTACAGAACCTCTTTTTCTGTTTGGATTGTTTTATCTATTTTTTTTCATACTATTCTTTTCAAAACAGTTAAGTCTACTAACCTAAATGTATCAGAAGCTCCTCACAAGGAACCTATAAAAATCAAAATTATTCCAAAGCTTTCAGAAGAAGAATTGCTGCAAAAAAAAATCCTTGAAGCAAAATTAGAAGAAACCAAAAAACCAGATGAGTCAAAGTTTCTAGGACACACAGATCATAAAGCAGAAATAGAGCAGAAATTAAAAAAAGAACTTCTACACACAGAAAAAGCTCTTGATCCCTCTCGAAATCAAAAATCTCTCCCTATAGAAGAAAGCAAAGTAGAACAAGAAGCGCAAGCCAGAGAAACAAATAATCTGAAGAAGATAGCAGAAAAAGGAAGAAAAAAAGCTACAAAAAACGAAAATAAATCTGTTTACAAAAATTTGCTTTCAGATTCCATGCAGCTCCTCTCACAACAAAAACCTGAGAAAGAAAGCTTTAAAGACTATATTTCTGATGATTTAAAAGAAGGGGACTCTATTGATCTCTCTACAACTAAATTTAGGTATATCGGGTACTTTACAAACTTGAGAAAACAAATTGAGATGACTTGGGTCTATCCAACACTAGCTGCTCGTAATGGTAAACAAGGAAATGTTTTTCTAGAATTCAGCATTTCAAAAAATGGAAAAACCTCAAAAATAAAAGTTCTTCGTTCTTCTGGTTATAGAATTCTTGATGAATCAATTGTTCAGGCTATTCAAGAAGCTAGTCCATTCGCTCCTCTTCCAGAGGGGATAAGTAAAGAAGAGCTTCGTGTCACAGGAACTTTTTCTTATGTAATTTCAGGTTATAGTAGTTACTGAAGTATTATTCAGACTCGTTTGGGGTCTTTAGCTCAATAAAATGAATATCATTAAAATTTACTTTAGGTTGAAAAGCTTTTAAAAGAAACCCATAAATTGCTTTTGCTTTTAATTTTGATTTTTGATTCAAAAGCTCTTTTAGTTCTTTGAGAGTTAAAATAGTAATATGTTTATAAAGGCAATCAACAAGAATATTTTCATTGTTGATATATTTTATATTCATATAGTGCCCTTCAACCAAGAGGGTAAGCAACTTCTCTCCTCGTTGCCTAAGAAATTGCTCAAGTGAATCTATACTTGGTAATTTTTGATGAACAAATGAAGTAGGAATATTGTTATCTTTACAGTACTCATTAGCATCATTCACTAAGACCTCTGGTAAAGAACCTAAAAAATTCCAACGCTTTTCGAGTAAAGGTGGAAGAAATCCTACACTTCCAAAAAAGGTAGCGCCAACGATGGAAAAGGCTCCTGATCCCATAGAAACAGCTACTGCTAGAGGTAAAGCTGCAACAGTAGCAAAGCTATGGGTGCGCCATTTTGAAAGCCCAATACGTGTTGGGTATTTTCTAAAAAAATTATCGACTCCTTGCTCTCCATTATTTGCATATTCAGAAAACTGAGGCATAACTCCATTAAGACGAAGAGCTTTGATAATAGCAATAATACCACAATTAGCTTTAAGTCCTTTACTTGGTGTTCTTTGAGCATACTCTTCACCATCAAGCGTAAATGTAAGAAGTGTATCAGGGAATTGATTGAGACCTTGGCTATCAAGTTCTTGTAACAAACTCCACTCTTTTTTTTGAAAAAGTGTGTTTGACCACAATCTCTTTAGCATAGCATATGTTATTTCTGTATAAGCAGAATTCTTACTCTTAAAGACTGGATTAAAAGCTTTTGCAGCAAAAGACTGAAAAAACTTTGTTGGGTCGTTATTCTCTTTATCACAATAGTTGTTGAGAAAATTGTAAAGAAATCCCATACAGCATGAGCGATTCCTAGGCTGCTCGCTTGAGTAGAGAGAAAAAGAACCCCCCAAATAAAGAATAAAAACAATGATTTTTCCTAATTTCATAAATAAATTTCCTAGAGTTAAGCCTAAAATTTAAATTAAAAAGAAGAGGCATCTTATCTTGTTTTCACAAAAAAATAAGATAAACCCGCCATAAGCAGGAGTGTATTAAGCTATCCCCATCTTTTTTAGATGGTCTATGAAACGAAATTTTTTGACAATGAAGCTCTCATGATGCCTAAGATCTTTGATTTCAAGAGGAATTCGATTAGGAGCATATCTATTCCTTCAGGGGGGCTAAAGGATCTCTTTTGTATATTTTTTGCAGGTTGCAGGGCATTTATTTCGTCTATTCAGAAAAGGTATGCGAATTATGCATTAGCAATTCTTCTTTCTGCTATTATATTACTTGCTTCATGGGTTCCTTGTTTGTTTTTTTCTGCTAATTTATAAATTTCAAGAAGAGTGTTGTAAATATTCATCGTATCTCTTGTGGACTTTTCTTTATCATACCCGAGCAGTTCATGATAAACATTGATGAGCCCACCTGCATTAATTACATAATCTGGAGCGTAAAGAATTTTTCTTTCTTTAAGTCTTGCTCCATCAGTTTTTTCATCGAGAAGCTGGTTATTAGCTGCCCCTGCAATAATATCAGTTTCGAGCTCAGAAATTGTTTTTTCATTAATACCACCACCAAGGGCACAGGGAGCATAAACATCCACAGGAGCTTTGTGAATATTCTCAGGAGAAGCATACTCAGCGCCTAAGTCAGCACATAGTGTCTTTGCTCGTTCAGAATTAATGTCACTCAAGATGAGACTAGTGCCTTCTTTATGAAGAAGTATTGCTAGTTTACTACCGACAGATCCACACCCCTGAATAGCTACTTTTACACGAGAAAGGTCATCAGAACCTGTTCTGTATTTTAAGCTCGCTTTAATCCCCTGAAAAACGCCTAAAGCAGTAAACGGAGAAGGATCCCCAGAGCCACCAGCGCGACTTGTTACTCCTGTCACATGTTTTGTTTCAGAAGCTACCTGATTGATATCATTCACATTCATATTTACATCTTCTGCTGTGATGTAACGACCAGAAAGACTTTCTACAAATTGCCCAAAGCGCCTAAAAAAAGCCTCTGATTTAAGTTTTGCTGGATCTCCCATGATTACAGCTTTTCCACCACCTAAGTTCAAACCAGAAATAGCGGCTTTATAAGTCATGCCTCTTGATAATCTCAAAACATCGACCACAGCCTCATCGGTGTTTGCGTAGTTCCAAAAGCGGCATCCCCCAAGAGCTGGGCCTAGTTTTGTGTTGTGAATACCAATAATAGCTTTCAAACCAAGAGAGCTATCCTGGCAGAAAACTAGTTGTTCATGCCCCATTTTTTCAATGAGTTGCATCACATCCATCGAACTCATATAATCCCCTTGTAAAAGAAAGAATCGGCATCATTTCAAGCGTAACTCATCCGTTAAAACTAATGAAAAAGTCAGAAAAAATCAAGAACACAAAGACCAAAGAAAAAGCACTAATCTTTTGTTATCAAAGGATTTATTTAAGAATGAGCAGAATATCAGCGACCCCATTTGTAGAATAAAACTTGTAGATTCACTAAGGCTAGTGGTATATTGCATGTTTTCATGTAAATATAATCCCTAAAATATTTTGGAGCTTTCTATGAAGCCCACATTTGATGTGATTGTCATTGGTGCTGGTCATGCAGGTTGTGAAGCAGCCTACAGTGCAGCTAAACTCTCAAAAAATGTCCTTCTCGTCACCCACTCTGTAGAGAAAATTGCTAACATGAGCTGTAACCCTGCAATCGGTGGTACAGCAAAAGGACATCTTGTTAAAGAAATAGATGCTATGGGTGGACTCATGGCAAAAATTATCGATAAAACAGGGATGCAGTTTCGCGTTTTAAATCGAAAAAAAGGCCCAGCCATTTGGTCATCTAGAGCACAAGCTGATATGTTTCTCTACAGTCAGACTATGAAAACCGCTCTTGAAAAAGTTTCAACTCTTCACATCAAACAAGACACAGTAGAAAAGCTTATTCTTGAAAAAGATGGTGACACCTGGAAAGTGAGAGGAGTCGAAGGAAAATTTTTTGGGACCATCCACGCTAAAAGTGTAGTTCTTTGCACAGGAACTT
>CANFEH010000067.1 GCA_947445855.1 Zetaproteobacteria bacterium | reverse complement strand
TTTTTTACAAAAAAACCACTTGTAGCATCTATTGTTTTAGAAGATTTTGATCTTAAGACTTTTTTTGAAAATCTAAAAGACAAAGGAAAAATGTTATTTGAATCAAGTAAAGTTGATGAAAAAAACAGGTTTTCTTTTATAGGTATTCACCCAGAAGATTTTTTTCATGTGAAGGGTGACACTGTTTTCACAAAATCTCACGAAAGAGTTTCTAGCAGTCATCTAAACGAGTTGAAAAAAGAGATTTCTTCTAGAACTTCTCCTGTTCTAGAATCTTTAGAGATTCCTCTCACAGGGGGTGCTCTTGGTTTTTTTTCTTATGAAGCTAGCCGTTTTTTTTCTCCTATAAAATTTCCATCCTTGCTAAGAGATGAAAGTTCGTTTTTTGATTATGCTTTTTGGTTTTATGATGAACTTTTTGTGTTTAATCATACGACAAAAAGCCTTTATCTTTGCGCTTCTCATGAGTTTTATGAAGAGGCAAAAGTAAAGCTGAAATCTCTCAAAAAAGATTTTTCTAGCGCTTTTTTTATATCAAACCAAGTGAAAGAGGAGAAAAAAATTTCTTCTCACCTTAATGGATCTAATTTTGACTATAAGAGTTACTTAGAAGCTATTGAAAAGTGTCGCGATTATATTGAGAGTGGACATAGTTATCAAATTAATTTGTCTCAAGAAATTAGTTGCGAAAGCACAGACTCACCTTGGAATATTTACAAAAAGCTTATTAGTATTAATCCTGTTTCTTATGGAGCTTATTTTTCCATAGGAGATTTTCATGTGATTTGTGGTTCTCCTGAACTTCTTGTGCATAAGTGTGGAAAAAAACTTTTGACAAGGCCTATTGCAGGAACAAGAAGACGAGGAACCATAGAAGAAAACAGTCTTTTTGAAAAAGAATTGAAAGAAGACAAAAAAGAACGAGCAGAGCACGCTATGCTTGTGGACTTAATGCGAAATGATTTAGGAAAAATCAGCAAAAAAGGAACTGTGAAGATTGATACCTACGCAGAAGTCGTTCACTACACTCATGTGATGCATTTAGAATCTGACTTAAGCTCTGAGGTTGAAGAAGAAACTCATCCCATCGATATTTTTGGAGCTCTTTTTCCCGGCGGCACTGTAACAGGGGTTCCAAAACTAAGAACCATGGAGATTATAGAGGAGCTTGAGCCCACAGAAAGAAATATATACACAGGAAGTGTTGGCTATATTTCTTATACAGGTGATTTAGAATTTAATATTGTGATCCGTTCTCTTCTCTTCAAGGATAATCACGTTTCTTTTCATGTGGGAGGTGGCCTCACTTACGACTGTATTGGAAAACAGGAGTATAAAGAGACCATGAATAAAGGAAAATCCCAGCTTTCTGCTTTAGGAGTTCATTCTCATGAGATGCTTAGATAAAAGAGTTCTTCTTGTAGACAACTATGACTCCTTCACGTTTAATTTGAAGCAGCTTTTTTTAGAGTTCACAGATTTTATCGAAGTTATTCCAAACGATGATCCTATTCTTCTTGTGAAACAAGATTTTACTCATCTTGTTCTCTCTCCTGGGCCAGGAGACCCTAGTCATTCAGGTTTTTGTAAAGATCTTATAAAAAAATGGGCAGGAAAAAAACCTGTTCTAGGTGTGTGTTTAGGTCATCAAATTATAGCTGAAGTTTATGGAGGGACTGTTGTGAAAGCTCCTTATCCTCTTCATGGAAAAGTGTCTTTTATCATGCATAATGGGCGAGATCTTTTTTTTGGTTTAAAACAAGGCTTACAGGTGGCTCGTTATCATTCGCTTGTTGTTGAACGTGAGAATCTCCCCAAAGCTTTTCATGTTGTTGCTGAGTGTGATAATATTATTATGGCTTTAACACATACGGATTATCGGGGGCTATATGGTGTACAATTTCACCCAGAGTCTTTTTTGAGTGAGAGTGGTTCCCAAATGATTAACAATTTTTTTAGTGGCTCTTCACTATGAGTAATAAAGAAGTGACAGCTTTTGATTTTGCTTGTTCTCTTCTCCTCTCTCTAGAAACTGCAGGTTTTGAAGCTCGTCTTGTGGGTGGATGTGTAAGGGATAAGCTTCTTGGTTTAGAGGCAAAAGACTATGATATAACAACAAATGCTTTGCCAGAAGAGACTACTAAAGTTTTAGAGACAGCTCTTCTTAAAGTTATTCCCACAGGAGTAGACTACGGGACAGTAACAGTCGTTTCTCATGGGCACTCTGTCGAAATTACAACTTTAAGAGAAGATGTAGAAACTGATGGACGCAGAGCTCGTGTGAAGTTTGGCAAGAGTTTTGAAAAAGATGCAGCTCGTAGAGATTTTACAATCAATAGCTTGTCTTCTGATCTCAGAGGAAACGTTTATGACTATTACGAGGGGAAGAAACATCTTAAAGAGAAAAAAATTGTTTTTGTAGGTGATCCTGAAACGAGAATCCGAGAAGATTTCCTGAGAATTCTAAGACTTTATCGTTTTAAAGCTCGTTTTAGATTTTCTTATGATGAAGCTCTTGAGGAGATACTACTGAAAACTGCTAGTGGCCTTGAGAAGGTAAGCCAAGAGAGAATCACAGGAGAGTTGTGTGAGATTTTTAAGTCCTCGCATCTTACAGACGTAGTCAGAAGTTTTTCAAAAACGGGGCTTTTGTCTATTCTTTTTCCTTTTTTCGAGCAAAAGAATTCTTTTGCTAAAAAACTTATTCAATTTCTTGAGGACCTAGAAAAATTAGGGAAAAAAAATTCTCTTGTTAAATTTTTATCTGCTGCTTTACTGATTAGTTTAGATGGGAAAAATTCTTCTTATGTGAATACTGTGGCAGATGCTGCTAAGTTTTTAAAGTTATCGACCCAGAAAAAAGAAACAATTTTGACTTTAGTCTGCGGATTCGCTCAAATTTCTAAAGGCTTTGATGATCATGCGAGCCTTCTTTTGTTTGCTAAAAACTGTGATAAAAGAAGAAAAAAACCTTATTTTTTCCGCGACGTATGCGTTCCATTTTGGTTAGAAATGGCTTCTTTTTTAAATGATGAAACAAAAATTATAGAAAAAATCCAGCTTTCGTTACTTGTGTATTCGAAGAGTCACTACAAACTTTTAGCAACTCCTCTTCTTGATGCAAAAGAGATCATGACTCTTCTAAACTTGAAACCAGGGGTTAAACTCGGAAAAGTTTTAGAAGAAAGAGACCGTGTTTTTTTAAACGGGGATATTGAAACGAGAGAAGACATGGAAGTTTATTTAAAGAAGAAGTTTTTTCTTTCGTTATCTTGAGCGCTCTCAGTCATGCCTTAAGCCATCTCAGTCATGCTTTGAGCCCTCTCTGTCATCTTGACCCTGAATGAAAGAAGGGGAAAGATCTCCTGACTTTGCATGCCACTCCGTCATCTTGACCCTGAATGAAATGAAGGGGAAAGATCTCCTGACTTCGCATACCACTCCGTCATCTTGACCCTGAATGAAATGAAGGGGAAAGATCTCCTGACTTCATCGCTTGGGAGATTCTTCGCTTTGCTTAGAATGACTGGTGTGTCATGCTGGAAGCCTCGTGAAAGAGAAGAAGAGGCCTTAATAATGAAAAAAATTAAAAATGAAATTTTGTTTTTTTGTTTGTATTTTTTTGTTTATATCATTCATAAAACTCTTCGTTATAAATTTGTTGGTCGTGAATTTGTGAAAGATGGCCCACTTCTCGTAGCTTCTTGGCATGAGAACTCTTTGCTTGCGATCACAAGTCTTAGTCAATTTAAAAATTTTGGTGTGCTCACAAGTATTTCTTCAGATGGTGAGCTTGTGGCTCAGGTGGCTAAACGTTTTGGTCTTTTTTCTATTCGAGGAAGTTCTTCTAGAGGGGGATTAAAGGCACTTCTGGAAGTAGGAAGGGCTCTGTCATCTGAGAAGCGTATCGCTTTTGCTGTGGATGGTCCAAAAGGCCCAAGAAGAGAAGTTAAACCTGGGATTCTTTTTTTGTCTGAGAAAAAAAGAGTTCCTATTGTTCCTATGTGTGCCAGAGCAAACCGGTACTTTGTTTTAAAAAAAACTTGGGATAAGTTTTGCATCCCAAAACCATTTTCTACTGTTGTTGTTTCTTTTGGAGCTTCTTTTATTGCTTCGAAAGACATAGAAAGTGAGTCTTTAAGATTGAAAGGATGTTTAGAGGATCTTTAGAGGTTGTCATCTATTTTTTTAGTAATAGACGCAATTGTTTCTGCCTCAATGGTCCCTTCTCTTGGGGAATTTTTTAGGTAATTTAGAATAGCTTCTTTTACATCAAAGTTATCATCAAAAAGCTTATTTATCTGCTCTTTCAGCACATCATCTCTTTTATCTTTATTGATTATTGTTACTGTAAGTGGAGAAAATTTATAGACATCTCTATCATCAAATATTTTATTTTTTTGATATATTACCCACCTGAAAGAGATAGAATTTCCGTCTTTATCCTCTATTCCTATGAGACTACTTATAAAAATAGACTTTTTCTCGTCTTCTTCTGTGTAGTGAAACACTTTTTTTGGTGGGGCTATTTCTCGTGCTACTAAGCTATTATTCTCTTTGTAGTATTCTATTTGAGAAGCTAATACGAATTGTTCTTCTGTGATTTCAATTGTAGTCTGTCTTGGCTCATCCTTGAAAGCTACATACTTCTCTTGTATCTTTGTTTGTTTCTGAAAAGGTAAATAAATATCAATATAATTTCTAGGAATATAATACTCTTTGTAGTTATTTTTTTTTGCTATTTCTATCCACTCATCCAGTGTCTTATAATCTGTGAAATATTCACGAAATTCTTTTTCGATTTGGCTTAAGTCACTTGTCCCAGAAGATTTTGTTTTGCACCCCCCCCCCGAGGATGAAGAGAATTGAAAAACAGGATAAAATGAGGCTAGTTTTTTTCATCTTGATAAGGTCTCCATAAAAAAGATTTTTCTGCATATTTAAATACTACAAAATAAAGTCGCCTATTGCAACTTCTTTGCTCACATTATATAGTTCGCCACTTATATAGAAAAAAATTAGGGGTTGTTTATGGAAAGATCACAGTCATGGAAATCAAAAATAGGTTTTATTCTAGCTGCTTCTGGCGCAGCTATTGGCCTAGGAAACATTCAAAGATTTCCCTATTTAGTAGCTCACTACGGTGGTGGCGCATTTCTTATAACTTATCTTCTTTTTGTTTTATTGTTAGGAATTCCGCTGGTACTTGCAGAATTTAGTTTAGGGCGATTTTTTTTGAGAAACCCTTTTGAGATTTTCCAAAGAAATTTGCCTAGGGGAAAGTTCTTTAGCTGTTTAAGTACTCTGCCTATTTTGATTCCTTTTTTCATTTTTAGTTACTATGTGGTGATTACAGGATGGACTTTTAGTTTTAGTCTTTTTTATTTTTTAGATAATTCAACGACATTTGATTCTGTAACTTCAAATGCACCACTCTCGATGGCGTCTGCTGTTTCTCTTCTTGTGATCATTTCATCTATTGTGATTCTAGGTGTTAATCGTGGCATTGAAATGATGAGTAAAATAGTGATGCCTATTCTTTTTATTCTTCTTATTTTCTTAGTCATCAATAGTTTACTTCTCGAAAATAGTATGAAAGGTCTTCGTTTCTTTTTGAGAGTTGACTGGAGCAAGATTGACTCACAACTTTTTATTTTTGCTGCTGGGCAAGCTTTCTTTTCACTTTGTGTGGGAGAAGGCGTTCTTATGACTTATGGAAGTTATGCTTCTAAAAAAGATAACCTAGTGTCATCAGCACTTTACATGGTGTTTTTTGACACTTTTGTGGCTCTTATGAGTGGACTTATGATTTTTCCAGCTCTTTTTTCTTTTAATATGAGTCTAGATCAAGGTTCAACTTTAATTTATAAAGTGATGCCTGAGATTTTTGCCACCTTTGCTTATGGAAAAATATTATCCCTCGCATTTTTTCTCACTCTTTGTTTTGCAGCTATTACAACTTGCATTGCTTTAATGGAAGTCGTTGTGAATTTTTTTGTAGAAAAGTTTGGGTACTCTCGTGTGAAAAGTGTATTTGTTTTCAATGGGCTAGTACTTATACCTATGTTGATTTCTAGTCTATCAAAGGGGGTTTCTTCTACTTTATCAGACTTTCAAATTTTAGGTGTCACAGGCTTTATGGATGTGATGGACTTGTTTTGGGGCAACTTAGCAATGCTCTTTTGCGGCCTGCTTGTCTCATTTCTTGTGGGATGGAAGCTTTCTAGTCAGATGAAAAAAGAATTGTCTCACGGGAGTTCTCTCTCAGAGTGTTCTCTAAAATTTTGGCTATTCCTCGTGGCTTATGTAGCTCCTCTTTCGATTCTTCTGATTTTTTGCTTTAACTTTTTCCTCTAATCCTTATAAACTTCAACAAGAAATCACCCGAATTTCTAGCCTAAGATTTGTATCCATAGGGTTTTTTTGTATGTCTAAAAGATTTTCTTCTTTAGTTGTTTATGTGCGCATGGCTGCTTTGTTTTTATTGAAAATTATGAGTCATGCGTTTTATCGAACACGTCAAAGATGGATTAGTAAGGATAAAGATTGGGATGATGTGAATCTTGTGGTTTTGTTAAACCACACAAGCTTGTTTGAGTTTGTGTACGCAAGTGTCATGCCATTTTCTTATCTAAAAAAAATGTCTAAGCATTTAGTTTTTCCTGTAGCAGATATTACCTATAAAAGAAAATTTTTTGGGAATTTTCTAAAATTTCTAGGGGTCTCTGTCAAAAGTTTGACAAGAAAAAAAGACACAAGTTGGTTTGATTTCTTACGACAAATCAAAAAAGATTCTATTCTTATCTTTCTCCCAGAGGGACGGATGAAAAGAAAATCAGGTTTAGATAAATCTGGACGCAAGATGACAGTTCGCGGTGGGATAGCTGATGTTCTTCCTTTGTTTAAAGGGAAAAAAATGCTTTTTGCCTACAGTGGTGGGCTTCATCATGTTTTAGCCCCAGGAGATCGGTACCCTAAAATTCTAAAAAATATCTCGATTTCTCTAGAAACTATTAAAGTGAATGACTATATTTCTAAGTTTTTAACCGAAGAAGGGCACATTGATAGACAAGCTCTTTTTAAAGACCTAGAGATGAGACGTGATCGCTACTGTGTGCCTCTGCTTGGAAGCAATTTGTCATCTTGAGACGCTCTCCTAGCAAGGACTCTTTTTGTGGTTTCTACAATAGTTTTCAGAGTTTGATTGAACTCGATGTTGAGTTCCTCCCCTTCTTTTTTATAGGGAAGAGTGGTCTGTCTTTGTGTCTCAGGAATAATGTGTGTAGTGAAAATGATGTGACCCTGTCCATCTTCTTCTAGATCAACAAGAGTTAGACTAACACCGTCTAGTCCAATATGAGTTTTTTCGATGAGATAGTCTTCCCATTTTTTTTCAATACGAAGGGACATAATAAGTGTGCTTTCTCTTATCTCTCGTTTTTTAAGCAAAGCTTTCGTGCTGACATGCCCTGTGAGAAGGTGTCCACCCACTTCTTTTCCAAATGTAAGAGATCTCTCTAGATTTACCAAGTCATGAGGTTTGAGAACTGATAAGTTTGTTTTCTCACAAGTTTCTCTGATGAGATCAAAGAAAAAAATTTCATGTTGCTCATCTAGTCTTAGTTTTTTTGTGAGTGTCAGACAAACACCATTGACAGAAATGCTTGCGCCAATTTCTGCATTGTGTGCAAAATGGTTTGGCACACATAAAGAAAGCTCTAAGATGCCAGCTTTTTCTTTTGTGCTATAGACCTCACAAAATCCACCAATAATCCCTGTGTACATAAGTTGTTCCTTGGAATATTTTAAAATCAATGTTGCAGAGTAAAAAATAAACCTTCTTTTTCCATGCGATTTTTAGGGGAGGACATCTTCTTGAAGAGTAATCTCTTGTTTTTCATACCTTTTTTTATGTTTCTTGGTGTGACAGGGCAGCTTCTTGGGCTTGTATTCTTCTTTTTTTTTCTTCTAACTAATTCTAAGAATAAAGATTTTCTTAAGATTTCTTTTTTGTTTTTTTTGCTTTGGCTTATTTTTCCTATTTGGAACTTGGGTCATTTCTTTTTTGGAAAAGGTGGTGAACTTACAGTTTCTCAAATTTTTTCTTCTCACACAGCTTCTAGTGCTCTTGTCATGAGCCTTGGATTTTGTGTTGTTTTTTTTTCTAAAAAAAAAAATCAACAAACTTGTCATAGTGAAAAATTTTTTTTCAGAGGACTTTTATGTGCTCTTTTTTTCTTAGCTGTTTATGTTGTTTTTCAGTATGTTTTTGGTTTTGATTATAGGCATGATAATTTTCGCTTACCGGATCAAGATCGTTTTAATGGTACTTATTTTAGAGCTTACGGGCTCTATGGTCATCCCCTCTCACTTTCTTCTGTGATGCTTGCCATTCTGGGCTATGTTTGTGTTTTGCTTGAGGGTGCCAGGGAGAACAAAAAAGAGCTTATTTTTATCTGTGTTCTTTCGTTTATTATTTTGTTGTTAACAGGAAGTAGAGCTCCTGCTTTTATAGCCTGCTTTTTTTTGTTTGTTTTTTTTGTAAGAAAATTGCCTATTTTTTTCCTCTTGCTTGGAACAACAGTAGCTTTCGTTGCTTTTTATTATATAGGCATTTTTTCTCGAGTGTTGGAGCTTTTTTCTTTTGAGAATTTCAGTGAATTCCCTCGGTTTGTCTTTTGGAAAGTTCATGCTCTCATGTTTCTTGATTCCCCATTTTTTGGTCATAGTTATGCTGCTGTGTCCAGTTTTTTAAGGGATGAGTATTATGAATTAGCAGGTTTTGGTGATTATTTTATAAAATATAGTGCTCACAATGTTTATTTAGAGTTCCTTGTTGAGCTTGGCTTTGTTGGTTCTTTTTTTGTAGGAATTATCCTGTATTTCTTACTCTTTTTTCTTAAAAAAAATGCAAGATCTCAACTCTTTTTTTATGCTTTCCTTTTGGCTCTTGGCTTAAACATGATCCATGGGCTCACACAAAATACATTTTTTGATGCGAACCTCTTTTCAGCTTACCTTTATTTGTACATTTTGAGTTCTATAACCTAAGGAGATCCTTCGACTTCGTCTCAGGATGACTAAGGCTTTGAGCCTTTCCGTCATCTTGAGCCTTTCCGTCATCTTGAGCCTTTCCGTCATCTTGAGCCTTTCCGTCATCTTGAGCGAAGCGAAAGATCTCCCAACTCTAAATGCGATATAGGAAGCCTAAAACTCTTTCATTATCAGGGTTTTACCAGGAAAATCTCCTAAACTTAAAAATAGCAATTTAAAAAAAACTTTAAAATAAGTATAATAGCATGATGTTTATGTAAGTTTTTACAAACAAAGGATAAAGTTTATGAAGTATCGCAATGTCGTCAGTTTTGCATTCACTCTCATTGGAATGAGTGGTCTGTTGTTTCAAACATCATGTAAGTCAAAGCATAATACAGAAAGTGCTTATGATTTCGCTTCTGTGTTTGCAAATATTGAGAATCAGTTTGAGACGGATAATGATCTAAAATTTGCTATTGCTATTGCTAATGATAAAAAGAATCTACCTACAGTCCCCAACACAGATGTCACTGTAACATACGAAGTTGTTGATACTAGCAGAGCTACTATTGATAACAATGGTAAATTTAATCTACTGAAAAGAGCTTCTACCCGAATAGAAGTCAAAGTCACCCTTACAAAGGGAAAAAATGATACTAAGACACAAAAAATGATGATCCCAACAGCTACAGGAATTGAAGTTGCAAATCACTATGCTGATAAAGTCATTAATCTTAAAGATTTAAAGATAAGCATTAAGAAAGTTGATGGTAATTTAAGAACTTATAGCGTCGAACCAAATGCTACAGCTTCAGTTCTTATGGGTGATACTCTTGTCCTTCCAACTCTGGATGATAAATACAAAGATCTAGGTCTATGTATAGTTGCAGTAGACCAGGATACTCTTAATACTGGGAGTGTTGGTGAGAAGGAAATAAAACTACGAATTGACCTAAAAGAAGATGGTAGTGTGTCTTCAAGCAAATCTCAAGAAGAAACTTGGCATCTAAAAGTTATGACTGAATCTGACTTTAACAATGCTGAAATAGAAATTATTGTTAAACAAGCTCAAGAGATTGCTGCTCAGGCTGTTGAGACTGCTAATCAGGCTGTAACTGCTGCTAATCCTTTAAATGCAGCAGCTGCTCCTAAAATAGCGGCAGCTGCTGCTTTAGAGGCTGCTAATTTTGCTAAAACAGCGGCTGCTCAGGCTGTAGCTGCTGCTGCTGTAGTACTAACTTTAGATGCTGCTAATGCTGCTAAAACAGCGGCTGATGATGCTTTAACTGGAGCTAATGCTGCTAAAACAGCGGCTGATAATGCTTTAACTGGAGCTGCAAATGCGGCTGCTGAAGAAGCTCCAAAACTAGAAGCTGTAAGACTAGAAGCTAAACAGTATTCTGAGGCTGCTAATGCTGCTAAAAGTAAAGCAGATCCTCTTCAACCTGCTTTTAACCAAAGCGTTGAGCTAAAGAGGCAGAAAAAAATAATTAAAGACTCTGTGAGAAAGGCTAAAAATGCTGCTGATGATGCTCAGGCTACTACAAATTTAGCTGATGCTGAGAAGGCTTTAGCATCAGCTAAAGCCGCTAAAGAAAAAGCTGAAACAGCTTTAGCAGCAGCTAAATCTGTTTCTAATACCAATTATGTAAAATAATTGAGGTTTATTTTAAGTTAGAATTTGCCCAGCTCCTTGAGCAAAGTTCTTGAATATTTCCGTCTTCATCACAGAATGTGTTCCAAGCGTAACAACAAGCATCCACGATATCTTCATAAGTTTTAA
>CANFEH010000066.1 GCA_947445855.1 Zetaproteobacteria bacterium | reverse complement strand
GACCAACGCCCAAAGATCTTTCGAGCTAAAATCATTCGTCGAAAGAAACCTTGTTATATGATCATGGCTCACTGCCCCATTTGTCATGCGAGACAAGCCTGTGGCGGTTACAGAAGTGAAACTACTTAGTAAATAATCTGTATAAAGTTCTAAATCTTGTTTTTTCATGAAATAACTATACTAAAAAAACAAAGTGCGTAACATCAGTGACTAAGACAAACAAAATGAGGAGATTCTTCAGGCTAAAGACTAAAAAAAACTACGATCTTGATGAAGCTTTACTCAACTGATCAGTTATTCCCTCGAGCAGAATTCAGAAGCGTACCAATAACGTCTCCTTGTGTATATGCCTCATCTAAAGTCTTCCTAGCTTGATCAGCAGCAGTTTTTGCCTTTGTCTCATATTCAGTCATCTGATCAAGATACTTTTTAGCCGCTGTCTTCAATTCATCGACTTTCTTAGTCAGAGGTTCAGAAACTGCTGAAATATCATCATAATTTTTTTGAGCAAGCGCTAAAGCAGCTTGCTTATTTTGGTTATCACTGTCAGTAGCATGAGCTTTAGCTTTATTTAAAGCAGTTTGTGCTGCATTCACATAGGCTTTTACATATATAGAATGAAAGTAGTAATTGAGTTTACTTTGAACATCAAAAGTATTAGCTGCATTAAGGGCTTTGCTAGCCTCACTTACAGCACTTTTAGCATCTGAGAAACTACTACTACTGTCATAATAACTACCACCACTTTTTTCATAAACCTTATAAGCCTCAATATACTTTTCAGCTACTAGCGCATACTCCTGAGCGTATGGAACATAAATATTAGCAGCATCTTTTAAAGCTTTGAAAGCATTGTCTTTAAGAGCTTTCCACTCACCTAATATTCTTTGCTCATCAAATTCTAGAGCATGCGCTTCAGCTATTTGATTTGTTTGAGTAACAGAAGAAACAGCTTGTTCAATTGCAAGAGATTGCTGCTGCATTATTCCAAAGGCTTTAGTTGCCTTAGCTTGTATGTCAACATGCTCAGGCTTTTGTTGAAGTTGAATTAGAATGTCAATCTCTTCTATAGCGCTTTGAGCATCAGCTAACTCCTGCAAAAAAGCAGCTCTATTAGAATTACACTTATTTACATATTGTTTAATAGATTTTAATTTGCCAGTACCATTGTTTACATTTTCAGTAAACGCTATAGTTATGTTGACCGAGTTAACTTCCTCTGAAATAGCTCCCTTTTGAATCAACATTCCGTCAGTAGATTCAGGATTCATCACAGCTGTAGCCCGTTCAAAAATTTTAAAACGAGCCCTTGCTTCATCAAATATAATTTGAGCTGCATCTAAAGCGTTCTTAGCCTCTTCTTTAGCCCGAGCTTTAGCCGCAGGATGTTGCGATGGAGGGAGAATGTTTACGTACCAAGTTTTTGTCTTATTACTTCTTTTTACTTCTGTGCTTCCAGATTCTTGTAAAACAAGCTGAGCAGTTATTTCAGCGATCTCAGCATTTGGTTCAACAGGTATTTTTATTGGAATTGTAGACAAAGAAGAGCCTTGATTAATTACTCTATACCCTGTTGTTGCCTCCCCTTTTTTCCACTCTATTTTTAAACCCAAAGCAGCCCATTTATCTAGATCTGCTTTTTCACTCGAATAAGCAGAAGAGTAAAAAGAAATATTAAGATCGCTAAACACATCAGTTCTATCATTGTTTTTGCTCCAGGAAGATAATTCAGTAGAGACTTTCTTGCCTTCTGCAGTTTTGAGCTCTAGGCCTAAGGAACCTTCGATGAATTTTTCATAGTAATGTTCTACAATTTTATGTGCTGAAGCAAGTTCGAGGGGAGCTGAGCTTGTTTTGCTTTCTGTCTCACCTTCCCTATTTTTTCCAGTCACTGTAAATTTTATTGTTTTTGGACCAAAGCCTCTATTTTTGAGTTTAAAAACACCTGTGTCTTTGTTAATCTCAGCCCAATCATCAAGATCATCAAGCTTTTCATATATAATAGTAACAGTTTCTTGGTAGTTTGTTAAAGGAAGCCGTTGCTCTTCTCCAACTAAAGTAAATTTAAGCTCCTCAACCTTTTGTTTAACTTGGTTAACCTCATAGCGTAAATCTAAATGAGTACTTATCTCTGTCGAGAAAGACTCAAGCTTACAAGAACTTGGTAAAAGTAAACCACTCATCCCAAGAAACAGAACAAAAAAATTCATAAATTTGCGCTTCATAAAAAAACCTTTTGTAATCAAATTGTAATCAAAAAAACCTTTGTTTTTAGAAAAATTTTTCATGTGAGGTTGGTTATATCAAGATTTTAAAAAAATGTTTAGAAGGGAAACCCTTCTAAACAGAAGGAAAAAGCATTTAAACATGTAAATGGCTGAAAATTTTTCTAAAAATACCGATCTCTCTTTTGTACTTTAGGCCACTATGGAGGAATAAAACTTTGAAAAAAATGAATATGCTTGTTATAGACACCCCAAAAGAACATTTAAACGCAAGTCGGAAACACCATGAAAGACTTGGAGAAATCTTAAGTGCATTAGACCCTCTTCCAATCTATTATTTTTCCTATCACCAGATTTTCAATAACGGAGTAACTTGTGGCCTCTACTCTGAACCTGAAGGACTTCAAAAGGTATTGGAGAGTGGTCTCTATGCAATGTTTCTTGATGAACAAGGAATTATGCTACCAGAAGGTTATTATTTTTCTA
The DNA here is from genome assembly GCA_947445855.1 of Zetaproteobacteria bacterium. Classification (GTDB taxonomy): domain Bacteria; phylum Bdellovibrionota_B; class Oligoflexia; order Oligoflexales; family Bog-1112; genus CANFEH01. The sequence goes on along the minus strand of CANFEH010000066.1, from coordinate 8,289 downwards.
ATGATGTGATCCAAATCTTAACTCCAGAAAAAGATTATGAAGCAATGGAACACTATCTTAAAACAATCAGAGAAATTGCTCGTAACCTTAAAGCATCGTGGGATGACGCTTTCTTTATCATCAGAAAAAATGACCTCTATCATGAAATTTTTTATTTTTACTTCAACGTAAAAACTGAGGTTCATAGACTATTTTTTTTGAATCACTTAAATGTTTTAAATGAATTTTGTTATTACTTTCTTTCTGAAGCTGAAGAGCCAATAAAAGACGCCTTGATGTGTGGATACAAATACCCTATCACTCCAAAAACAAATAAACCCTACGAGTGTGAAGAAATTATGTCACACGAAACTCACACTGAAATAAGAAGAAAGTTTGAGTTGAAAAAATTCAGGTTTGTTTTTAAGGGCAAAGAAATTTATCTCACATCAAAAGAATTTAATACTCTCAAATATTTTGTCCAAAGCGAAAAGCCCTCAACAGCTGCAGCTCATTTAGGGTTTTCAGTCAAAGGGTATGAGAGCACTATCCAAAGAATTAAAAACAAATTCAATATCACTGACAAAAAAGAACTTCATGAGATCTATACTAATTCTATTTATGCGCGTTAAAAATATTTAAGAGAGGAGACTCTTCGTGCTACACACTCAGAACGACAGAGGAAATTCAATTAACCTTGATTGGTCTTAAAAGATTAATAACCACTAAGAAAATAGGGCAAAAAGTAAAACAAACAACAATGAAGGCCCCAGTCGGGAGATCAAAACTAAAACTAATTCCCATAGCAACTAAGCTTAGTATGGATCCGAAAATCCAACCAAATAGCAAACGAGCTTTGATAGACTTAAAGAAATAACTTCCAAGAATTGCTGGTACAATTAAAAATGAAAACACTTGTAATATTCCAGCAACTTTTACAGACGATGTAATCACCACACCAAAAAGAGCATAAAACAAAAAATCCCATTTTGAGCCAATAGAAGAGCTTTTAAAAGACGATGCCAGTAGTTGGTGACGAAAAATAAAATGAACAAAGCCAACAAAAGAATACACTAGAGCTGTTTGAACAACATCAGCCCAAGTAACCCACAAAATTTGTCCAATAAGAATGTTTTTTATATGCTCTGCACCATGGGAAGTGTGATTAACAAGTAAGATAACTCCTCCCGCTCCAAAAGCATAAACAATACCAATCAAAGCTTCTTGTGAGATCTTTTTTTCAAGACGCCTAGCTCCTGCAAAAAGGAGTGCAGCCAAAAATGTTGCTAAGAGAGAAGAAAAATAGACATAAGCTGACTCGTGATCAACACCATAAGCTAGAGCTACGGTGGCTCCAAGGGCTGCCACTTGAGCTAAACTTAAGTCAACAAAAATAACACCTCTTGCTAGTACATGAAGCCCTAAGTAGCAATGGATTCCAATAAGCAAAAAACACATTGCTGAAGGTGCAGCCAAAAAAGTGAGTGCTTCCATCATACTTGGTCTTTCGCTTTCTTTTCTTCTTTCAGTTTTTTTTCTTCTTTTTTGTAGCTTTCAATCGTAGCCACAAGTTCTTCAAATAGATCAAAGCTAGTTTTATTCTTAGAAGAAACAGCAACAGGAACACTAGCTACAAGAATGTTAGGAATTTGACTAGCTGCTTTTTCTGCGATTTTAGAATCAAAATAATTTTCTATTAAAATCATTTTTACGTTATTCTTTGAGGCATTTTGAATCACACTCAGAATATGTTTTGCTGTCGGTGGAACACCAGGAAAAGGTTCTAGCATCCCTGCATTTGTGATACCAAAGCGATCAAAGAAGTAAGTCAAAGTTTTATGATGAGTTATGACTGATTTCACACCTGACGCAGCAATGCGTTTTTGCCAGTCTTTTGTTTTTTCTTGTAATTTTAATTGGAAAGCTAAAGCATTTTTTTTGAAACTCTCAGCAGATTTCGGTACAATTTTTCCTAATTTTTCTGCAATGACTAAAGCAATTTCTCCAAGCCTTATGGGATCAAGTGTGACATGTGGATTACCTTCTGGGTGCACATCACCTTGTGAGCGGTTAATAGGTCCTTCTGGAATTTCAAGAACCTTAACAGCTGAACCAACTTCTAAATACCCACTAGAATTTTCTGTGACTTTAGGATTTCTAGCAGCTGTCAGGAGCTTAGGAAGCCAGCCAACTTCTAAACCTAAACCATTAGCAATAACTAGATCAGCTTTACTCACTGCAAGAATATAAGAAGGCTTTGCCTCAAGAAAATGAGGATCTCTAGTCCCGTCACAAATAGATGTTACAGAAAAATTATTCCCTCCAATTTCTCCAACAATTGCTCCTAGATCACTTGTTGTTGTAATAACCTTTGGTAAAGCAAAGGCTTGAACAGAAACGAAAAATAATAGAATAAAAAATATTAATTTTTTAGAAATCATGAGCTGGGTGCGCTCCTAAAATAAAAACTATTTGAAACTCAGCACTATGGGTCTCTTCGCTTACTTTACCAGGCTGATTACTTCGTAAATACTTATAAGCAAGTTTAAAAGAAGCAAACTCGCTTGCATCATAAGCAAGTGTTGGTGAAAAAGCATAATCAGAATTAGACACTTTATTACCTAAGACATTCTCTAAGGATAAAATAGTATAATAATCAAAGAGTACTCCTAGTTTAAAGCTTTTAACTAACTCCATTTGCGGAAAAAGATAAAATCCAAGAGACAAGTTTTTTTCACCACTCTTAGGGATAGTCTGACGCATCCAGGTTTCTGTTTGAAATAAATAGTTTCTACCAAAAATTTCACCTTTAGCGACACCGTCTAATCCAAAAATATGAAGCCTCTCTCCTTCAGAACTATGTCTTCCAATATAGTTAAGCCCAAGAGCTAATCCAAAAGCATCACCACCATCAATGAACGTTTTTAATCTTCCGTAGTGTGTTGGGATCTTAGGTTGTTTACCTTGGTCGTGAGAGTGCCCAAAAGTCCAACCACTTGTCACACCTGCTGTTATATCTAGATAAAAAGGTAGTGGTAAAAGATAAGAAACCTCAAGACCAGTGTCTAAAATACCTTCATTCCCAAAATATTTTTTAAAAACTGTTGGAGGTGATATAAAAGGCCAGTCATGTCTATGAACTTGGTTTAACCTTCCAACGCCTAGAAAAAATTGACCAGCTTTTGCACTAAACCCTGAAAAGAATTTATCACCTCTTATAAAAGCCTCATGAAGCTCAAACATAGAGACACCATCTTCTCTATGAGCAGCAATACTTAGAAGTCCATGAAAACGATGATCAATAGGAGCAAACAAAGAGACTTCAGCTTCTCTAATTGCAAAAGTTTCTTGTTTCGGATCATTCACTGTTGCAAGAAAATCAACACTTGCAGACATTTCTAGTCCTGTACCTTCAGTTTTAGCATTTAGTAAAACTGATGATATTAGAAAAAAAAGAGTCGCAAAAAACTTCTTATAGAGATTTCGTTTCATGAAGTTCCTTAGTGGTGATGATCCTTAGCTTTATCTACTTTTGGATTCGAAATTCCTGCTTTGTTTAAAGCAAAGCCCCAAAATATTCCAGTTACTTTGCTCTTCATTGCATACTTTTTTTTCTCTCCAGAATCCTTTTCATCGGAGTTAAAAAGAGTATTGTCTTTTGTATAACTACTTTCTTTTTTCCAAATAAGAACATGTGCAGACTCTTCTGCATGAACATCAATCACAAATGAGAGAGGATCTGAAGCTTTTAGACTTGTAAACTTAGCACTAATATCATGGTTAACTAGACCAAGTTTTACTGCTACTTTCAGCTTTTTTTCTTCTCGAGAAAAGATAATTGAAAGACCGTTTTCAAGCTTATTATCTGCATTTGTCACGACTGTGACTGAACTATTATCTTCTAATAAACGCATTGAGAATTCAAAGCTCTTACTGTCGTCAACTGGAATTGGATTTAAAAAAATAAATTTCCCTGATCCTTTAGCTTCGTTTTCTGTAAAAGCAAGGGTTCCCTTATCAAGTAATACAAGAGGATTTCCATTTAAGTTCTTGTCATAACTTGCGCCGCTACCTCCGCAGCTAGCAGCCATAATCAATAAAACTAGTCCCATTGCTATTTTTTTCATTTTTTTCTCCTTTTCTTATAAAAAATAACTTATAGGCTTAATGCAAATGACTTGCATTAAGAAAATAAAAACTCGTTTCTCCCCCCATAAAAACAACCTCATCTTTTAAGGAAGGAGTTTCTAACCTTTTGGATTTACTTCTGAAATTTGGAATTTGCTGAGAAGAGAAAGTATGTTCAATACTTTTAGAGGCGTGTTTTTTGAGACTAAAGAGTTTAAGCTCACTTACTTTGACAGCTTGGACAAATCCCGTAGAGTTCAAGTTTATGAGACAAGTTCTTATAATTTTTAACAATTTTATCACTAAAAGAAACTGTAAGAGGACACGTAAACAAGTGGTCTATTTGCTGACAGGAGGTGCAAATAATATGGTGGTGATGTTCTGTTTTAGTCAGTTCAAAGCGCAAAGTAGCATCAGAAAGTTGGCAATGTGAGGCGATCCCACTTTTTACAAACTTATCAAGATTGCGATAGACAGAGGCTAAGTCAACAGAATTCAAAGCTTTATTCTCTTGCAATGTTTGATAGATCTCTTGAGCAGTATAAGGTGCTTTTTTAGCAATTAAAAATTCAAGGATTGCCACGCGAATTTTTGTAACCTTCAAGCTTTTTCCTTGAAGCAGCTTTGAGGGAGAAAAAACTGTGATTTTTAATTCATGCTTATTCAAACGACTAACCCAGTCTTTAATGTAAATAAGGAGAAAAGATAAGCTTATCTCCCAATTTTTGATAAAATTCTAAACCAATGTCTGACATAGTTTTTTCTTTGATGCAAGCAAGATGAGCTTTCCTCGTTTTTTGCAAGACCTTAATTTCTCACAATCCTGATACACTCTATGTAGGTACTCTAATAAATTAGTTTTTTTCTTGGTTAACTATTTAATTTTAAGGAGTAAAAATCATGATTAAAGACCTCTTTACTTGGATCCTAAAAATAACTTTTCAGCTTGTTTTTTGGGTCCTTATCCTATCAATCAAAGTAAATGACAGAAACCTCTACGACAGAGCCTATGATGTTCTTGTCGATAATGAACTGATGCATTCTGTAGATGAAAAAGCAACAGAACTATGGTATAATTTTTCAACTTCCGTAAAGAATAGCTTTTGGAAAGCTTATGAACGAAAAAAAGAAGAGACATTCTAAATAGTTACAACCACCCCCTGTAACCCTATGAATTAGAAAAAGGAAATACTGTGAGCGTACTAGAGATTTATACATGGCCTGCGAAAGTTCTAGAAATAAGGGCTGAAGAAGTAAACTCATTTGATAATGAGATTAAGACTCTTGTAAAAAATATGCACGAAACAATGAAAAAAGCAGACAATGGCATTGGCCTTGCTGCGAATCAAGTAGGCGTTTTAAAACGTATCATCACAATTCATATTTCAAGAGACAGACATGTGGGTGAAGATAAAAAAGTCTGGCACGACAAGCCCTATACTTTTATCAACCCTATCATCACAAAACGATCTGAGGAAATGATTTGTTGGCAAGAAGCTTGTCTTAGTCTTCCAGGTGTTTCTGAGTTTGTAGATCGACACGAGACAATTACTGTGGAAGCTTTTGACGAGAATGGTACAAAGTTTACATTTGAAGCTGATGACATTATGGCTATCTGCTTGCAACACGAAATTGACCATTTAGATGGGGTTACTGTACTCAAGAGGATCAGTCGACTAAAATCAAACCTCGCTAAAAAAAGGCTCATGAAAAGAGATTCAATTAAGTACCTTCCTTAAACCCACAATAAGAAGCCTTTCCTTCGAGACTCTTTTCTTCCAACTCTTCTAAAATCATTATAATCTAGGCCTTAGTTTCATTTTCTCTTTATCAGAGGATCTAAAAAATTATGTCTAGTACTCTCGTTTCAGCTTCTTTGCTGTCAGCAGATATTTTAAATTTAGAAAAAGATTTAAAATCTGCTGAAGAATCTTACATTGATTGGCATCACGTGGACGTCATGGATGGACACTTTGTTCCTAATTTAACCTTCGGGCCACCTCTTGTGCACGCACTTAAAAAAGTAAGCAAACTTCCTCTTGATGTTCACCTTATGATCTCAAACCCAGAGGAAGTTTTAAGTCAGTATTTAGAAGCAGGAGCTGATTGTTTAACCTTTCATGTAGAAGCCACAAAAAACCAGAAGAATCTTCTTCAAAAAATTAGAAACCATGGAGCAAGATCTGGTCTTTCTCTAAAACCAAAGACTTCTGTGAAAGAGATTCTACCTTATTTAGAAGATCTTGATCTTATTCTTATCATGTCGGTTGAGCCTGGTTTTAGTGGTCAAAATTTTTTACCAGACAGTATAAAAAAAATAGAAGAACTTAGAAATCTACTAAAAAAATATCATCTTGAAAAAAAAATTCTTATCTCTGTAGACGGAGGTGTTAGTGATCAAAATGCCAAAGCACTTACCCAAGCAGGAGCTCGTTGCCTTGTTACTGGTTCTTATTTTTACAAAGCTAAAGACAGGAAACAGTCTGTAGCCGCTTTAAAACAATATTCTCTAGAGGTTTAAAAAAATGGAAACATTTTCTCTTGGTTTGGATAAACTTTCTTATGAGACTCTTGTGAGTTTTGGTCGAAACAAAGATTTAAAGTTTAAAGTATCTCCTGATACAGAAAAAAAAATAAAAAATTCAAGAAAAATTATCGATAAAATTCTAGGAGATGAAAAAAGCTACTACGGGATTAACACTGGTTTTGGTTTCCTTTCAAATGTGAAAATTTCATCAGACAAGCTAGTAGAGCTTCAATTAAATTTAATTCGTTCTCATGCTTGTGGTGTTGGTGATCTTGTGTCTGAAGAAATTGTACGGTCCCTTGTTTTTTTAAGAACTCATAATTTTGCTTTAGGCCATAGCGGTGTGTCTAGAGAACTTATTTCTTTCATGAAAGAGTGTCTTGAAAAAGATTTTACACCACTTCTTTATGAACAAGGAAGTGTTGGTGCTTCTGGAGATTTAGCACCACTTGCGCACTTAGCTCTTGGATTCATTGGTGAAGGAAAAGCTACTTATAGTGGAAAAATCCTAAAAGCAAGCAGTGCCATGAGTCGCTTAAAGCTCACCCCCTATAGTCCAAAAGCCAAAGAAGGGTTATCTCTTATCAATGGCACAAGCTTCATGGCTGCACTTGCTTCATTTGCACTTAGTGAAGCGAGAATTTTGCAAATCTCAGCAGATATTATAACAGCTCTTAGCTTGAGCGCTATAAAAGGGTCTCTTAGCCCTTTTCAAAAAGAAGTTCATGAAGTAAGAAAACAAGAAGGACAAAGAAAAGTAGCTCATTTTATTTCTTCTCTTTTTGATACGAAAGACGAAATCCTTGAAAGCCACAAAAACTGTGACAGAGTTCAAGACCCTTATAGTTTCCGGTGTGCCCCTCAAGTTCATGGGGCAACAGTCGATGTCATAGAGTTTGCTGAAACTATTGTGAACAGAGAACTTTCTAGTGTCACAGATAACCCTCTTGTGTTTTCTGGAGGAAAAATTATTAGTGGTGGAAATTTCCACGGACAACCCCTTGCTTACAGTATGGATTTTCTTGCTATTGCTGTGAGTGAACTCGGCAGCATTTCAGAAAGACGAATTGATAAAATGATCAATCCAACAATGAGCCCTCACCCTCCTTTTTTAATAGAAGGTAGTGGCCTGAACTCAGGATACATGATCCCTCAAGTGGTTGCAGCGAGTCTAGTCTCTGAAAATAAAATTCTAAGCCACCCTGCTAGTGTTGATAGCATTCCTACATCCTGTGACAAGGAAGATCATGTGAGCATGGGCCCTATAGCTTGCCATAAAGCTAGAAAAATAAACCGAAATGTTGCAAACATCCTAGCAATTGAACTCTTAGCAGCATGTCAAGGAATTGATTTGCTGAAACCTCTTAAACCAAATAAGTATTTAGAACCTATTTATGATAAAGTAAGAAGTATCAGCCCTTATATGAAAAAAGATCGCAGCCTGAGTGATGACATCAAAGCAGTGAGCGAACTTATTCAAAGTGGAGAACTTATCCGTTTAGTCAACCCAATTGGAATATCACAACACTATGACCTTCCAGGAATTCAAAAACTCTTTTTACGTAAGAACTTTGTCGGGAAACTTAATTCTCATTAATCTTCTTATTTTTTTAGTTTTATCACTTTATGATAGAAGTCTATTTTCACCTTCTCCG
>CANFEH010000065.1 GCA_947445855.1 Zetaproteobacteria bacterium | reverse complement strand
TTATCTTGGGATCTCGCTCAACTCTAAAGCATCCCAAAAAATCGTGTGAACAGATGACGGCAATAAAATTTTTCTTCGAGTGCAACATTCTGGGATAGTCGCATTTTTTGTCCTAAAAAACCTCAATTATTTTACATAATTGGTATAATGTCCTTATAGTTCTCCCTGTCTCCACTATAAAAGATAAAGAAGATTGTAACCGAGATGATGTGGATAATTACAATCGCTTTCACCTTAAACAAGATCTCTTAGAACCTATTTCAGGCAAAGCTCTCATTCATGTGAGAACTCTGAGTGGCAGAGCACTCAATAAACTAGTAGACTTCACAGAAATTCATTGAAAACTTTGTCATCTCAGAACCAATAAGGTTTTCGTGAAATGCTAAAGCATTTTCACTCACTTGCTCAGAAGGGAGTTTGGACTCCCCTCTTCGCTCTTTAAACTACCTGGACCTAAAGGACCAGGTCTCTTTCTTTTCTCGCTTACGCTCGAAGGGTTTTTGATGAAAAAGGCTTTGCGATCAAAAGGCCTTATTTAAGAAATTTTTGGAAAATTTATGATAAAAGAAATTTAATTCTTAAGGTGTTATCATTTCTTATTTCTTTCTCTTAAGAAGATCATTTAAAGATTTGATATCTTCTTTTGAAGCAGAATTTTCATTTTTTTCGATTGGCTCTTCTTTTGATAGTTCTTCTAAGAATCTTGATTTATAATTTTCTTCAATTTTAACAAAATGTATTCCCTTTTCTTTATAACTCGTCCCATTATAAGTAAAATAAATATTCGCGGGTGCACTTTTTTGATAAATATAGTCTCCTATCTCCAATGTTCTTTCATCTTTTTCATCTAAACCTAGTTCACCTTTTGTCGTTGAACCAAAAAAATTTGAATTCACATAAAGCTTTTTGATCCAAACAATACCATCTCTTGGTAAGCCAGAGGATGATAAAGAGATGACAAGCTTATAATGTTCTGCACTAGTATCTGAGACAGTCAGATTGTTTATTTTGACTGAGCTTTGTATCTTCAAATCAGGATATAGTTTCGATTTCTCTGAGTATGTATACTCATAGCTATCTATTGTTAAAATCTCTTTTTTAAACTTTGTTAAAAGTGATTGATGGAGCCTAGCTTTTTCATGTGTTATTTCTTGCTGCTTGCCATTTGCAAAATAACCAAGCTTATCATCCTCACCTGTGAAAATAGCAAAAGTTTCATAAGAATGTTCTTCTCCACCTCCAAAATAACGATGCCTGTTGTACTCATGCACAATAAGAACATCTTTTATCTTCCCTATTTTTTCTATGTAAAAAGTTTTATTGCTATTAAGCTTCTCAATTTTCATGAAAGCATCAAGAATTTTCATTGGATCCTGATTTGTTTGTATACCTTTCATGATATGTTCACTATCACCTGGAATCATAGAGATGATAGCATCAATTGGATGATTAATAATGAGCTCAAAAGGAATATCTTTAGCATAAAGAAGAAGCCCTTTGGGTTGAAGCTGTTCAGACTCTTTTTTTAATTCTCCCTTCGGAGTTTTTCGCTTTCCACGATAGTAGTTTGTAATATTCAATGGATTTTTTGCACTTCTACTCTTAGCAAGAACTGAGCCTATCTGTACGATTTGCCTGTAAGCTCCCACTACTTTTTGTCCTGTCGACTTTGCTTCTTCTCCTTCTTCTAAAACTTCTTCATTGTCTAAAACAGAAAACCATTCAAGCCCAGGAAAACGAATAAGAGCTTCATTACCCCAATATTTTTGATTGTATGCAGAAGGTGCTCCTAATTTAGTCGGGCTGAACAAAGCATGCTGTGCTATTTTTGCGTAATCAAGAAGCCCTTGTTTTGAGCTTTCTTTGAAAGCCTCAGCATGATTAATACTGTAATTTGACATAGCAACAGCATCAGTTAAACTTTGGCTTAAAATAGCAAATGGATAGGTCCTTTGTTTGCCTATTTGTCTATCAAAATAAATCTGATTTTCATTACTCCCACCAGAGTAACAAGAAGTATAAACTAATAGCCTTGTCGTTATCTTGTTTGAGAAGAAATCTAAAACACTATTAAAACTATCCAAAGAAAGAGACAGAATACTCTCTCCTGTTTTTCCATGCCCCATCATATAAAAAGACCAAACAGGAATATGAAGATTTTCTGGAAATGGGTTTGGATAATCAGATTTTGTAACAAAAAGAGATTTTTGCGTAAAAAGAGCCTCTAAAAAGTAATTAGAATTTCCTTGAACTTCAGCCTGAAGAGTCTCTGAAGTAATTGTTTTCATATGATTAATTTTTAAACCAAGCCTTAACTCTAATTCCGTTAGCTCAGGAGTAGAGCTTATTTTTTGAGCTTCAGATTTCTCAATTTTAAGTTCTTGTAAATAGTCATGAGTAAAGAAGAGAACAAGATTTTCATTAACTTCTTTAATAACCCACTCTGCATCCTTAAAATCAAGATATTTTCTAGCGACATCACCATTAAGAGTATAGTAGGCTAAAGTTTTAGAAACTAGAATAGGACTAGTTTTCCCACTAATAGCTGCGGAGAAAGCTGTCCTTGGAGCAACAAGATTTTCCTGGTCATGAGAGTTATCTAAAATAATCAGTAGATTCCTTGGTATATAATCATCCTCATACACCAACCTATCTGAAACAGGATCTTCTTCTTTTGAACCTCCACCTCCTCCTTCCACTCTCTCTTTTTCTGGAACATAAACACATGACATTTCCTCAGCCTCAAACTTTAGTCCCTGCTCTTGAAGAAATAACTCAGGATTTTCAATCTCGTGAAAGAAAAAATCTTGTGAAATTTTCAAACTTAAATCTGCTTTTTTAGCAATAGTCTTTAATATTTCTAAGCAAAAAGCATAGTTAAAAGGAGCGTTCTCACTATCAAGTTTTTTTCCAAACGGGTAAAGATTGTGATTTATGTCTTTTAATTGAAGCGTTTTCTCAGTTTTTTCATACTCAAAGCGGATCTCGTGCCAAGAAAAAAGTTGAACCCCATACCCTGGAGGAAAAGATCTTGAAATAGTTACAATGAATGTATTCTTTCCCTCGCTGTCTAAAACGATTTCTGCCGAAGAATTACCTCCTCTTACTTTAAATTTTGAGAAAACTTCAGAATCAAAATTCACTTTGTTGAAGATAGCTTCTTTAGACTGATTATTATAAATCATAGTATCTGAAAAAGCAGTTAAGGAGTTCAGAATAAAAGTCAAAAGAACAAACACTATTTTTTTTAAGTGCATAATTTAAGAACCTTTTAAATTTTATAATAATATTTTTTTTAAAAAACTGAATAGATTATCGGAAAAAATTTTTTCTACTTTAGATCTTAAATTCAAATCATTCTATTGTTAAAGACTAGTCATTATGATAATTAACTCTTTTCTAGTTTTAAGAGCCTAATTTTCAAGGAGTTTTTCAAAAAAATGTGTAGAAAAATCTTTTCTGTCATCGCCTTTTTATTTTATTCTCTCAATCTATTTGCTAAAACTTCTGCTGAAATCAGAGCAGAAAAAATTGTGTCTTTTAACATACACACTGGAAATACAGGAACCATCTTTGCTGATATAGGACCATCTGTTAGTTTTTTTGTAAAACCTTGGTTTTCAGCAGGATTAAGCTATCGTTATAATTTTCTAAATCCTGTTACTAAAGGCCTTAGAGATGAGCTTGAGAAAGCCGATTCAACCGGATTATTATCAGCACTTATAAATAATCATACTCACCACTATTTCTCTCTCGATGCTAAGTTTCATACAGGAAATACCTTCTATATTAAAACTGGTCTTGGCTATGATATTATATCTCTATCAGTCAAGAAAGAGTATATTCGATCATCTACCTTCATGATTCCTATAGCTATAGGAAACACCTGGCAATGGAGTTTTGTCAACTTTGGTGTAGAATGGCTTGGCTTTAAAATTCCTTTTGGGCAATCATTTTCAACTTCTCCTTTCTTCGATACGATAATAAACTCACCTTCTCAGCAGGGTAAAGATGAGCTAAAAAAAGCTGCTACCTTTATCCACACACTAAAAGGTGTTAACCTTTTCACCTTTAGCGTTGGTGTTGCTCTCTAATACCAAGGACTAAAGCCACCAACCAAATGTCAAAAGAACATCATAGATCATAAAAGCATTTGTTTTCAAATAAGAATTCCTAGATATTTCAATTGTTGTACTTTCATCTGTCTCAAAATTCCCTCCGATATCAGACAACCTAGAAAGATCCACCACTGACTCAGCATAAGCTTGTCTAGAAAAGCGCAAAGATAAATCTATGAAGGCTTTTTTACCCAAGAGAAACTTATAACCAAAAGTTCCGTACCAAGAAAAAGAAGCAATTCCCAGATGAAGGTCATAGAGAGGAAAAGTAGCATTATCTGTTTTTCTTTTATTATTCACAGAAAAACTACTAGAACTAACCCCCAAACCAAAACCAACAAAAGGTCTCCATGTAATCCCTACACCATCAAATTCAAACTGATAGTACAAACCTGCATACCCTCCTAAGCTAAGCAGGAGAGGATAAGCCAAGCGATTAGCACTTCTCACATGACTTCCTGTCATCACATGAGAGCTAAATTCAGCACGTAAAGAAAAATTATTAAAGACTCGAAAATCCACAAAGAAACCAAGAGGTGCTCCTAACCCTGGATGAAAACGAAATTGTGTCAAATTTTCTCCAGTGATTTGATTTTTTCCTATAAGAGGACTATTTCGAGAAAACCCTGTGGACAAACCAAAAGAAAAAAAATGTTTTGTATCTTTGATCCTTTGTTTTGTTTCTTGATCAGAAGAAACTTCTTCTGCGAGTGGCTCTTTTATCTCTTCTGCTAAAATAAAATTGTGAGCTTGAAACAAAAACAAAAACAAAAAACTCATTTTAAACATAAAAACATCCTCTCTCCAATTGAAGGAAGTTATAAAAGTTTGTTATGTTCTTAGTTTATCATGTGCTAGAAAAAAAAGTTGGCTTTTCAACTAAGAAGAATGAAGTTTTTTAAACACCTTTTTCAATATTAGGCCAAATATATTTGTGAAGTTGTAAATTAAGCCTGACAGAGAGTTTATCTCTAAGGAACCAAGACACTAAATCTTTGGGATCCATTTCTTTCCAAACAGGAGAAAAAAGAACTTGAAAGCGTTCCGTTAACTGATGTTCATGAACAAATTCTTTTGCCCACTCGTAGTCTTTCTCATCTGCAATAACAAGCTTCACTTCATCTGTTTTTTTGAGAAACAAAAAATTATTAAGATCATTTTTATGAGACATACCACTCGATGGACACTTCACATCCATAATAATGTGAACACCTTTTGGGACAGCTTCTAGCGAAATAGAGCCGCTGGTTTCAAGAAGCACTGTCTTTCCAAGGGATAAAAACTCAGCCATAAGATCTGTGCTCTCAGATTGAGCTAGTGGCTCTCCGCCTGTAAACTCAATAAGAGGCACCTCTAAACCTTCAACTTCTTCTATGATCTGATCGAAAGTGAGCTTTCGCCCTCCCTTGAAACCATAGGTGGTATCACACCACCTGCAGCGAAGAGGACAACCTGTAAGGCGAATAAAAGCACAAGGCAAGCCTGCATACTGAGACTCCCCTTGAATACTTTTATAAAGTTCTGATATAATAAGTGTTTTCATAAATGATAGTACACTCTTTCATAATCTTTTAGATAAACTTGGAGGAGAATAGCAAAAAAAACGGTTATCTTCAAGAGAGCACTGCCTCCTAGAGCTTTTTACAAAGTGCCAGAAAAAGACCTTCCATTAGGCGGAGGCATGAGGTATTTGTTAAAGAATCTAACTTCGAGGTAGATCTAAAAAATTTTTGTTTACATCTTTCGAAAAAGACAAGTTTTTAAAAGAAACAACTACTCGGGAATCTTTGTTAAAAACATGCGTCCTATCTAATCGATTAAAATGGAGTATAAAAAAAGAATGAGCACAAAAAAAGAGCAAAGAACCTTAAAACGACCAGATCTCTTTCAAAAATTAGCTAGAGAGCAACTAGAAAAAATCAAAGATAATCCAACACCTTTTCTTGCTGTGATTGGGATTGTCATTCTAGCTACTAGTGGTTACTTTGCTAAGCAATATTATAACAACACACAAATTGAAACAAGAGCGAGTGCTCTTTATGCTGTCGACAAGATTTATGATGACGAAAACAAAAGCTTCTCAGAAGAGAGCGCTAAACTTTCTTCCGAACTTAGTACTCTCAACGAGAAAATAATTAAGCTTGAAGAAAAAAAAGACCTCACCCAAGAGGAAAAATTAGAACTTGAAAAACTAAAAGCTGAAACTAACTCAATTCAAACTAAGCAAGAAAAGCTTCAAGCAAATCATACTGTCTCAGATGAAGCTTATGTGGCTTTTTTTAATAAACACACTGGAACAGCAGAAGGCACAAGAGCTGCTATTCAAGTTGTAAATAGCCTCCTTCAGCAAAAGTCCTATCAAAAGGCTAGCGAGCTTGCTGGAAAAGTCCTTGAAAACCTTTCTGCTTCATCTATTTTCTATGGAAATATTGCAAAATTATACATAAATATTTTAAGCGAACTAGGACAAATAGATCCTGCCCTTAGTGAAACAGAAAAACTATTTTCAAAAGTTTCTGAAACAGAACAACCAGAAGTCTTGTTACTAAAAGGAACCCTTCTTCTCCAAAAAGAAGATCGTGAATCAGCAAAGAAAACATTTGACACTGTTGCCACCCATTTCCATGCTACAGATGAACATAAATCTCGAGCAAAAGCTTATAAAGCCCTTATTTTGTAATTCCTACACGAGGTGTCTACACAGTGTTGTTTAAAAAACTTATTATTTTGTTTTTTTTTCTGCTTCAGCCATTTTTTCTTTTGGCTAAAAGTTTATTACCACCAAAACCATCTCTCATGAGCCCGATGGGGATAATTAATCTATCTGGATCTCTAGAAAATTCTACTGGTAAGCTTGTAGGATACCCCTATTCGACAGGATCCTTCAAAGATAATTATTATGTAGGGGAAGATGACGGATGGGTCCTAGCCTACCTCCTCACAAAAAATCAAAACATATCCCGTCTTCTTTGGGAGTACAAAGGTCCAAAAGGAGGACTAAGCACATCCCCTCTCATTACAGATGAATATGCTGTCTTAGCTTTTAAAGACGGAACTGTCATTACAGTTGATTTAAAAACAGGAAAAGAAAAGTGGACGACTAAACTAGAGAGCTCTTTTATTGATGCCCCTCTTGTTTTTAACGAAGGGCACCTCTACCTCTCTACCTTTTCTCAAATTCTTTACAAAATAGACTTCAACACTGGATCTATTATTTGGGCCTATCAGTTAGGAATGCCTGAAGATGTTCGTATTCGTACACAAACAACACCTGTTTTTACAAACAATAGTGTTTTTGCAGCAAATACAGACGGAGACATCCTGAATCTAACCTTAGACACAGGGAAACTTAATTTTGTATTTCGAGCTCCTTTTATCTCAACAGCTCAATTTAAAAACTTAATTGGATCAATAACTATCCACGAAGATTCTCTTTATGCAGCCCGTTATGATGGGTATCTTATTAGCTTAAATTTAAATTCACAGGGCAGCCAAAAAACCTTAAACTGGCAGCTTGATCTTAAAGCTACTATCACAGCCACAAAAGTTAGTACCCAAGATAATCTTCAGTACGTAGGGACAAGCAATGGTAATATTCATGCTTTTGAGCTGAGCAGTGGAAAACCTATTTGGGACAAACCGCTTAATATCGGTAATGTCAGCGTAAGTAGCATCATCTCTACAGAAAAGTACTTTTATATTGCAGCGAGCAATGGACAACTCTTTTGCTTTAACCGCGAAACAAGAAGCCTCCTAGAAGCAACTGATCTACAAACTCAAGTTCTTACAGATCTAGTACAAAGAGATAATACTCTTCTTGTGCCTGCCCAGCACAATTCTCTTTTTTATCAACTCCAGATACCCTAATAAATAGAGTTCTTCGAAACATACAAGGTGAATGGATAAGAGGAATTTTTTCTTACACAAGGAGTTTTTATGCTTAGTTTTCTGAGTAATATTTTTTGTGGGATTGTATCCTGCGCATTTTTTCTTTTCTTGCTGAGTTTGTTTACTTTCTATGTAGAAAGTTTCACAATTTGGAGCATTTTTTTTCTAGCGTTACTTTGGTTTTATTCTTTCTCGACACCCATTATCCTGAGCGCACTTGCGATTCTTTTCTTGTTGTCTATTCCTAAGTTTAGAAAGCTCCTCATCACAGGCTTTGCCATGAAGGCACTCAAAGCTTTAAAACTCATGCCCCAAATTTCTGAAACAGAAAAGATTGCGCTTGAGGCTGGTAGCACTTGGATTGAAGCGGAGCTTTTTTCAGGGGCTCCCAACTTTAAAAATATCATGGAAGAACCGTACCCAAAACCGAGTGGAAAAGAATTAGCCTTTCTAAACAATCAATGTGACACAGTCTGTCGCATGATGAATGACGATAAAGCCTATGAAGACGGTGATCTCCCTGCTGAAATTTGGGAATACATGAAAAAAGAAAAGTTCCTAGGCCTCATCATCCCAGAAGAGTATGAAGGTCTTGGATTCTCAGCTCTTGGTCATAGTCAGGTCATTAATAAACTGGGATCCTATTCTATCCCCCTTGCTATCTCAACCATGGTTCCTAACTCCCTTGGCCCTGCAGAACTTCTTATTCACTATGGAACAAAAGCTCAAAAAGACTATTACCTCCCTCGTCTTGCTAGAGGAGAAGAGATTCCCTGCTTTGGTTTGACAGAACCTCATGCAGGCTCTGATGCAGGCTCTATCACTTCTAGTGGTGTCATCTTTAAAGGTGAAGATGGAAAGCTCTACATCAAACTTAACTGGAAAAAAAGATGGATCACTCTTGGAGCAGCAGCTACTCTTTTAGGTTTAGCTGTGAAGTTAAGAGATCCTGAAAATCTTTTAGGAAAAGGAAAAAATATTGGTATCACCTGTGTTCTCGTACCAAGCACAACCCCTGGTGTTCAATTAGGACGACGTCATAATCCTCTTGGGGTTCCTTTTATTAATTCTCCTATTGATGGTAAAGATGTGGTTGTCTCCATTGATCAAATCATTGGTGGCACAGATGGAGCTGGAAAAGGCTGGCAAATGCTCATGGAATGTTTAGCAGCAGGTCGCTCTATCTCTCTACCTTCACAAGCTGCAGGAGGTTCTAAGGCGGTTAATCGTCTTGTGGGAACTTATGCTCAAGTAAGACACCAGTTCGGGATGCCTATCGGGACGTTTGAAGGAGTGGGAGAGGCTATTGCTCGTATTGCCACCACAAGTTACCTCATGGAGTCTGCTCGTATTTTCACAGCAGCAGCCGTAGATGGTGGAATTAAACCTGCTGTAGCTTCAGCTATCATCAAATACCACTCAACAGAGTTTTCAAGAAAACTTGTAAATGATGCTATGGATGTTTTAGGTGGTGTTGCTATCAGTGAAGGACCAAGAAACACCCTTGCTCGTAAGTACATTGCTCTTCCTATTGCAATCACAGTAGAAGGAGCCAACATCCTCACAAGAACTATGATCATCTTTGGACAAGGTGCTATTCGTTGCCATCCTTATGCTTACAAAGAAGTTCTTGCTTTAGAAAAAAATGATCTAGATCTTTTTGATGAAGCCTTCAGTGGACATGTAGCTCATATTTTTAAAAACATCTCACGTTCACTCGTCCTTTCTCTCTCAAGAGGTTATTTAGCAAGGACTCCGAAGAATAGTCCCTTTAAGAATTATTATCGTAAACTTTCTTGGGCTAGTGCATCCTTTGCTTTTGCAGCAGATTTCGCCATGGGAACTCTTGGTGGAAAATTAAAATTCAAAGAAAAATTAGCAGGACGTTACGCCGATATTCTTTCTTGGATGTATCTCATCACTTGTGCCCTTAGACGCTTTGAAGCTGAAGGAAGTAGAAAAGAAGATGAACCTTACATTCACTACATTGCTCAAAACGGTCTTTGCCAAATTCAAACAGCTTTTGAAGGTATCTACACCAATCTAGATGTTCCTGTACTTGGTAAACTTATTCGTTGGTTTGTAGCTCCTTGGGCAAAATTGAATGCTTTCAGCAACACACCTTCTGATACACTTTCTACGACAGTAGCAGACCTCAGCATGAAACTTGGAGAGCAAAGAGAAAGAATGAGTGAGTGCATCTACTACCCACTAGACGACAACTCGAGCACAGCTCTTTATGAAGAAGCTTTTGTGACACTTTATAAGTCAAAATCTGCTTCTAAAAAAATTGCTCGTGCTATCCGCAAAGGAGAAATGCCTAAGGATAAATCTAGCTCTCGCATCAAGATTGCTCTAGAAAAAGGCATTATCACACAAGATGAAGCTACCCTCTTAGAAAAAGCAGAGTTTCTTGTCAATAAAGCGATTCAAGTGGATGAATTCAAAGTGGAAGATTTTGGTTGTGGTAAACTTAATGTCCATGCTTAAACGGTTACTGTCACAAAATTCAAAATACTACTGTTAATTGAACAAAATTCGTGATTTTTTAGAGAGCTAATTGTGTGAAGAAAAATGCTTGTTAATTAAAATAGCATCTGAGACGGGTTTATCTATCAGTGAGGGATTCGTTATTTGATCTTTTATTGCCATTTTAGAGGAACTACCCCCATCTAAGTTCACAGCATGTAGAGTTTCCAACTCAAACATAAATTTTGAAAGTTCTGCAATAGTCATCCCTCCCAATCCTTTTTCATATTGATCAATAACCACAATCACCCAATCGCCATTTCCCCTAATCCCCACTGCAGTTCTGGCATGTTTACTCAGACGAAATGATTCTATTGTTTTTTCAATGCTGTGATCGGTAATGATTTTTCCATTTTGTATGAGTATTATAGCCCTTCCAATATAGGTTGATATTTATAATAATATTGATATGTTGTGATTTTTTGGATTTGTTATGCCTGCTCCATATAGTGATGACTTAAGATCTCGAGTAATAGATAAATTATCAAACGGCTGGACTCAGAAAAAAGCCGCA
>CANFEH010000064.1 GCA_947445855.1 Zetaproteobacteria bacterium | reverse complement strand
GCGGCTTTTTTCTGAGTCCAGCCGTTTGATAATTTATCTATTACTCGAGATCTTAAGTCATCACTATATGGAGCAGGCATAACAAATCCAAAAAATCACAACATATCAATATTATTATAAATATCAACCTATATTGGAAGGGCTATATAAAAACATTTCTTTCAAAAAATGAGTTTAGCTCGAAAAATCTTTCGGTGTAAAAATAAGCTTCCCTCTTGATTTTTGACAGTAAATTAAGCAATGAAAAAATAACAGGAACTTTGTTTAGATCTGTAAGTGAGTTGAAGCTTGTGATGTGAAAATTGTAATAAATATTTGAAATAGTCTGAAGAAAATTAATTGGAGCGGGAAAAGGGACTCGAACCCTCGACCTTCGCGATGGCAACGCGACGCTCTAGCCAACTGAGCTACTCCCGCAAGAAAGATGAGGACTATAGATAACGATCTTAGAGAGAGAAGTCAAGTCATAATACTAACTTTTTTGCACTTTTAGGAACTCGTGTCACGCCATTTTTATCTATGTTATAATATCTATGGTAAAACAATCCTACAGCGAAGTTATGGCTTTGGTTTTTTGAGGGGAGTATATGGGATTTAATATTGTTGAGGGATTTCTTGGCTTTACCCTACTGGGTGCTGAGTGGGTTCTTTGGTTACTTTTAATTTTAAGCGTTTGGTCGGTTGCTATCATATTAGACAGATTTTTTTATTTCATACGGATCAGTATAAATTTTTCTAATTTTTCTAGTAAGTTATCTAAGGTCTTAGCAAGCGGAGATAAAAAAGGAGCTCTGGCTCTTTGTGTTTCGGGTAAAAGCCTCGAGGAAAAAGTAGTTTCTACAGGCTTAACAGCAGAATCTTCTAATAAAGAGTTTATAGAAGCACTCATGGAAGAAGTTATTGTGAGAGAAAAACAAAAAATGGAACAGGGCCTTGTTATTTTGGGAACGCTTGGGAACAATGCTCCTTTTATAGGACTTTTTGGAACTGTTATTGGTATTATCAAGGCCTTTCATGATCTTTCTATGAATCCAGATGGAGGGCCTTCTGTTGTTATGTCTGGAATTTCAGAGGCTCTTGTTGCAACTGCTATTGGTATTCTCGTTGCAATTCCAGCTGTTATTGCTTTTAATTTTTTTAATCGTGTGATCAGAAAACGTTTAGCTAATGCAAGCTCTCTTGTAAAAACTGTGAGTGCTACTTCTAGTCTGAGCATGTCACAAGATAAACTTTAGAAGGATTATAAAATGGCAGCTTCGTCTGGTGGAGATGAGGAAGAAATCACCGCAATAAACGTCACACCTCTTGTGGATGTTATGCTTGTGCTTCTTATTATTTTTATGGTAACAGCGAGTTACATTGTACAACAATCCATCAAGATCACACTTCCGGATGCTGAGACAGGACAAACAACAATAGAACGTCGTAGTCTGACCTTTACCTTGGACAAAGAGGCGAGATTGTTTTTGGATGGAGTTCCTATCACCTATGAAGACTTAGGTCCTTTTGTTGAAAAGATTCGTTCTGATGTAAAAAACTCTGGAGGAGATCCTTCTCTTCAAGCTTTGATTTCAGCAGATACCTCTGTGTCTCATGGAAAGGTGATACATTTGATTGATGCTGTTAGAAAGATTGGTATAACTGATTTTGCAGTAAACGTAGAAACGACTTCTCTTGCGAAGTGACTTCTTAATATCCCTTCACATACCTAATATCTTCGAGCATTTAAATTATGAAACTAAAAAAAAGTGACCTTTTTGATTATTTATCTACAAAAATTTTTCCTATTAGCTCTGATGAGGATTCTAAAAAAATCGGAGTAGAGATAGAGATGATTCCTTTTATAAGAGGAGGGGATTATCCTAAGCGAGCTTCGTTGAAGCAAGTAAAATCTGCTTTGAATCCTTACTTTGATTGCCAAGCTTGGCGTGAAGAAAAAAATTTTCTTTATAAAAAAGATGGAGCGCTGATCAGTTTTGAGCCTGGTGGGCAAATTGAATTTTCTTCTGAGCCTTTTTCAAAGTTAGATGATCTGAAAAAAGAAGTCTATAAAGTCCAAGATGAAATTAAATCCTATCTTAGCAAAGAAAATATTTATCTTTGTTTGAGAGGAGTTGATCCATGGAACAGTCCAGATGAGACGGGACTTCAGTTAGAAGATTCTCGTTACCAGAATATGGAGAAATATTTTACATCTCTAAATGGCTCTCTTGGTAGGAGTATGATGCTTTCTACAGCCTCTATTCAAGTGTGCTTAGATTTTAAAACGAATAGAGAAACACAGGTTAAACGTTACCTTTTAGCTCAGTTTTTATCCCCTTATGCTTCTGCCATGTTTGCAAATTCTCCTTTTTCTCAGAAAAAAAACACAGGATATGAAAGTTTTCGGTCTCATATTTGGTTGAATTTAGATGATAGTCGAGCTGGTTTTCCTTTTTCTAAAAGTTCATTAGAAAATTTATCAAGAGAAGAGTGTATTGAGTCTTATCTTGATTTTGCACTTGATTCGCGTTTAATTATTTTTGGAAAAAAACACCCAAGCCCTAAAAATCTAGGTGTTTTTACTTTTCGCGACTGGATGCAGAGCGAAACAGCTGAGAGACCAACTTTAGAGGATTTTGAAATAGCACTTAGTCTTTTATTTCCTGAAGTAAGGCCAAAAGGTTTTCTTGAATTCAGATCAGTGGATGCTCAGGATTTTAAGTGGCAAATGGTCCCAGCGGTTTTTTTCTCTAGCCTTCTTTATCATGATGAAGCTTTAGAAGAAGCTTTTCATCTAACTAAGGTTAGTTTAGAAACCTTAAAAGAGCTTAAAAAGAAGTCTTGCTACGGTTTAAAAGATCCTGATCTTTTAAAAGGTGCTCAAGTATTAGCAAAGCTTTCTTTGAAAGCATTTGAAAATTTAAGTGAAGAACTTGGTGGTGATTCTTGTTTGGATGATGCTACACATTTTTTTGAAGAGTTTACTCAAAAAGGTTTTACACCCGCATCTTTCTTTGAAGCCTCTTTAAAATAAGGGTTATCTAGGATAAGCTTTTGTAGTTTTTCCTAGAAACTTCTTCTCAGATTCTCATAAAAAAAATATCCAACAAGCGCGATTAAGATCTATTTTCTTCTCGGTTCACTGTGCTAGAATCACATCTGTCTCAAGATTCGGGCAATGAGTGCCTTGATATCTTTACTGATTTTTAAAGAGGCTCATGATGGCGCAGAAAAAAATACAAAAGGCTCCCAAGAAAGTTTCTCGTACGGAGTTAACTAAGGATAGCTTAGATGGTTTTGATTATGAACTAACGAAATCAGGAGAGGAGCTAGCAGATTATATAAAAGATATTTCTGAAACGGTACGAATGACTCTCGACCAAAGTGTGAGTCTGTTGACACCATGGTTTTTTAAAAATATGCCTAATATTTATTATCAAGCAACTCCCCGAGCTGAAAAAGTTAAACACTTGCGCTCTATCATGACTGGAAACATTTTTGAATCGAAGCAGATTGTAGAAATTTGGGACGAGAATAAAGAAAAAGTAACATTTATAGGGCCTGGTGAAAGAAAGGATATTCTTTTTTACATCGCTCGGAAAGTAAAGAATATTCACCCTAATCTTGGGTCGTTTTATTTTTCTCGTGATAAGCTTCTTTTTTTAGCAAGTTTTTTTTGTAAGGATAATAGTGAAGTTCATCACACTGATGAAGAAGCAAATAATCACATAAAAGAAAAAATTGAGCAAACAAAAAAGCTTCTAGAGGCCAAGCCTGAGTTGAAGAGTAAAGGAAATTTTGAGCATTTTTTGAAGCATCTTGATAACAATATGGTCAAATACGCAACACCTGAGCGAATTCTTCTTACTTATGAAATGCTTAGTCATATGCTTCATAGTGAAGGAGCTTATACGATACTAAGTGAAACAAATCGTTCTGGAGAGTTTCGCATTAGTCTTGGGGTTAAAGGACTTAAATTAGAAGAAATTCTTGATCAAGTGATCATTGTAACTCAGCGTTATGGTTTTAATATCGTGCGCTATTTTGTGAAAGAATTTAGTAAAGGCTATTCACATACTATTAATGTGTTTCATTTTGTTCTAGAGACTTTGCATTTAGAAGAAGAAAAAGAGCAAGTAGAAAAAGAAAAGCTTGTTAAAGCATTGAAGACTCTTGCTTGGATTGATTCAGATGAGTACAACATTTTTAGTATGGCAGAGTATGGGCTTTCTCCTAATGCTACAAATTTTTTGAGAAGTCTTGCTAATTGGGTTCATATTCTACTCGGGAAAGAAAATGCCTATTACTATTCCGAATATAAAATTTTCCAAACACTTCTTACACATAACACAATTACACAAGAAATTTTAGATTTGTTTAGACTTAAATTTGATCCAAAACGAGTAGCGGATCGAGCTAATGAAAGTTACAAAAAGAAAAGAGAAATTTTTCTAGGTACAGTAAACAAGCTTATTGACTCTGTGGAAAGAAATATTTTCTTCGAATGTTTGAATTTTGTCGACCATCTTCTGAAGACAAACTATTTTATTCCTACAAAAACAGGATTAGCTTTTCGTTTAGATCCTAAACTTCTTGATAGTAAACACTATGATCAAATTCCGTTTAGTATTTTTTTTATTGTAGGAAAAAATTATCGTTTTATTCATGTGCGTTGGAGAGATGTGGCAAGAGGTGGGCTCAGAATTATTTTGCCTCGAACAGCTACAGCTTACTCGTATGCAAACTCAGGTCTTTTTGATGAGGTTTATGGTCTGAGTTTTGCACAACAACTAAAAAACAAAGATATACCAGAAGGAGGATCGAAGGGTGTTCTCCTTGTTAAACCAAAAGCAGATCATGAAAGAGCACTTAAAGGAGCTGTTAATGCACTTTTAGATCTTCTTGTTTTGAGAGATGAAGAGCAAAAAGATTTGAGTAGTAAAATAATCTCTTACTATAAACCAGAAGAAATTATTTACTTAGGTCCAGATGAGAACATGACTAACAATTTAATTTGTTGGACCCAAGAGCAAGCTGAAAAGAGAGGTTATAAATATCACAGAGCTTTCATGTCTTCTAAGCCAGAAGATGGAATAAATCACAAAGAATATGGTGTGACTTCAGAGGGACTTAATGTTTACGTAGAGCATGTTTTAAAACGACTTAAGATTAATCCAGAGGTGGATGTTTTTAGTGTTAAAATGACAGGAGGGCCTGATGGTGATGTAGCAGGTAATGAATTAAAAATTCTTTATCGTAAGTATAAAAAGACCTGTAAACTAGTAGCTATAGCTGATGGTTTTGGAGCTGCTTTTGATCCAGAAGGTCTTAACTGGAATGAACTTATGAGACTTGTCAAAGAAGGGAAGTCCATCGTTTGTTTTGATAAGAAAATATTAAGCGGTAAAGAAGGTTGTTTTGTAATCGGAGTAGAAACTGTAGAAGAAATTGAAAAAAGAAATAAAATTCATAGCACTATAAAAGCTGATCTTCTGATTCCTGCTGGTGGTAGACCTTACACTGTTAGAGAAGAGAATGTAGATGAGTTTTTCTTAGAAGATGGTCATCCTAGTTGCCAGGCTATTGTAGAAGGAGCTAATATCTTTTTTACAGATAAAGCTCGAGAAATTTTACAGGCAAGAGGGGTTCTTATGATTAAGGACTCAAGTGCTAATAAGACAGGAGTTATTTGCTCTTCTTTTGAAATCATAGCTTCTCTTGTTCTTGAGAAGAATGAATTTAAAGAACTCAAAGCACAGTATGTAGAAGAAGTTCTTACTATTTTGAGACAAAGAGCTCATCAAGAAGCTTTACTTTTATTTCATGAAAAAGATTTTAGTAGAGAAGAAATTAGTCTTACTGAGTTATCTAAAAAAATTTCTACTGAGATCAACGTGCTTAAAGATCTTTTATTAGGAGAGCTGATAGGAGAAAGAAAATTGTACTTAGAAGATGAATTTCTTAACACTCTCATTCTGAGTCATTGTCCTCCTATTCTCAGAAAAAAATATGCGAGCCGTGTGATTGAGAGACTTCCTGAGATGTATAAGGTAGCTATTGTCGCTTCATATTGTGCTAGTTATATTACTTATAATGAAGGTCTTGGTTGGGTTTCTTCTTTTCCCAAAAATGAACAGTTCAAAGCGATTATGACATACATGAAAAATGATGTAGTTGCTTGCGAACTTGGAAAAAGTATTGAAACAGAAAATGTAAAAGACAAAGAAAAAATTCTAGCTATCCTAAAGAAAAGCGGAGCAAGTGCCCTAACTAGTTTAGCGTTTGAAGTTTTATAGACATTGTCGCACTTAATAAAAGTTGAGCTTCCCTCCCAATTTAGGACAAGGCCCTAAGCAATATCTGACATAGTTTTTTCTTCAAAGCATTCTTTAAATCATAAAGTTATTTAGACTTTAAAAATAAGTCCCAATGTTAAGTTCTAATTTTACATTTTTAATAGGATTGTCGTAATTGATCCGCTTCCAGCTACTGTCTTTTGGTTCAGAAAGAGGATATGATAGCGAAAAATTTAAAATTCCAATGGGGAGAGCTAGGTTTAAACTTAGCCCAATAGAGTGATAGAGATTACCAAAAAAGTTTGCAGGAGACGTTACAACTTCATAAATTCTTGGTCTAATAGCAAGATCATGGGCTGAAAATTTATGTTTAGGATCCTGATTATTTAGTTCTGCGTAGTAATTTTTAATATGCTCCGATTGATCTTGTGGAAAAAAAGTATTTCCACCATCTAGAAATAGAGTTAAGCCAAACATTGAATAAATTTTATAAGCTCTGAGCTCTGCTTTATAAACAAGACTATTCGTCCCTCCTAGAGCTTTTCTTGAGTTGTCTTTCAACAGATCAGAAGAGTAAGGTCCAAGATCGTCTTTGAAACCTCTCACTTTGTCTGGTGAGTTGATAAAAAGTCTTCGAGCTCTTGGCAAAAATTCTTCTTGATTTTTATGAGATACTCTTTTTACAAAATTGTAAGATTCATCAGAGTAGTGAAAAGCTAAAACATAGTTTTCATAAAGTTTGTAGTAATAGCTTAAAAGGACTTTGTTTTTTAAATAGAAAAAATCACCATATAAGAACTGGCTCGATACATCAAAAATAGCTTCAAGATAAAAACCTTTTTGAGGCAAGATACTACTATCTCTATAATCTAAAATATAGCCTATTCCAAAAACAGAATATGTACTGTCTGGAATAGATAAAAGAGGTATTCTATTACTTGAGATACCTTCTTCTTTACTTTTTAAAAAATGATAGTAAGTAATAATTTTTGAATTTGAAATAAGGAAGTTTAAATCCCATTCAAACTGCAACTTTAAATCTATAGTACTAACCCACAAGCTTGAGCTTTCGTCTGAAAAAGAACCTTTTTTATAGAAAAGAGATAAAGTTTGTTTCACATTTCTATGGAAAAAATAAGGATTACTATGTGTGACACCAAAAGATGTACCTAAACGAAAAGATTTTGAACTAGTGTTATCAGAAGAAGTGACATAGGGTTGATCTTTTTCTTCACTAATAGCAGTGGTAAATAAAATTTTGTGAGCTCTTCCAGTAGGATTTTTATAGAAGAGATCTAGCTGATAAAGAAATCCAGATTTTAAATCAAAGCCTGGCCCAAAGGAAATATTCCCTTGATTGGATTCTTGAAAGTCTACATGAATATCGACGAGTTGGTCGTTTGAGTTAAAGCTTTTTACATCATACCTGGAAAAGTTTACGGAATTAAATATTCCTAAGTCCAAAAGTCTCGTTCTAGATTTTTCAATGGTATTCAAGGAATAAAAATCACCTTCTTTGAAATCCAAGTATTTTTCAATAAAGTCTCGTTTAGTTTTTTCTAATCCTGAGATCGAAATTTTTTTAATTTTATAACGTTTCCCTTCTTGAATGTTTAGGGTCAAACGTATCCGCTCTTCAGTACTTGTTGATTTTATAGAAGTGAAATTTGGTTTTATTGATATATCAAAATAAGATTTTTCTTGATATATCTCAGAAAGACTGATGATGGTTTTTTCTATTTTTTCTGGGCTTATAGGCTCGCCATTTTTGAGTAATATTTTTTTTTGAAGAACTTCTTTTGCAACCTTAGAATTACCAGTTATTTTAAGACTTTGAAGAATATGTCTTTTGTCTTCTTTTATGCGAAGTGTAACAGCTATATTAAGTTTTTCTCTATCTATATTGTTTACTTTTTGAATTTTGACATTCCAGTAGCCTCGTTGATAATAGAATGCATAAAGAGCTTCAACAAATTCATTTAGTTCTTTTTCGCTGTAGTGTCTTTTTTGAGTAAAGTCAAAATAATTTTTCCGAGTGATTTTTAAAAGAGTATTTCTTGAAAAATTTTGATTTCCAATAATAGAGATATTTCCAACTTGATAAAAAGATCCTGGTTCTACTTTGTAAACAATAGTCTTTTTGTTATTTTTTTCTTTAATCCTTTGAGGTTTATTTACAAAAACATCAAAATAGCCTCGGTTTAAATAGAACTCTTCAATTTTATGTGACAGGGAGGCTTGTGTGGTGTACTTTCCTTCCATATCATCAAACGGATGTTGCTTGATTTTAAACCATAAGAATTTGTCTAAAAGACCTGTTCGTTTTGTTTCTATTAATTTATAAGAGACCGCTTCACCTAGTTGTCCTGAAATTGAAAAACTGGCTGATTTTTTGTCTTCACTAAAGTTGAATTCTGAAAAAGTTAAAATAGCATTTTCATAGCCATATTTCTTAACTTTTTCTGTAAAAAATTTTATTTTTTTTTCTATTTCACGAGTACTACAGGTATCCCCTATTTTTATATCTAAGATAATTGGAGACGAATTTTTAAAGTTTGTTTCTACAGCAGAGATTCTGCAAAGAGGTCCTTTTTTCACACTTGCTTTGTAGCTTAGATTTTTTTTATATTTATCTATTTCTAGTTTTATAAAAGGGTTTGTGTAGCCATGATTTTTTAAAATATTCTCAATGTCAGCTAAAAATGATTGTCTTCTCAGATGGTTATCTGTTTCATTAAGATACTTGCCTTCTAATGAATGAAGTTCTGAAAGCGTTTTTTTATTGAGCACATCTATAGAAATTCTCTTAATAAGGTCACCTTTCTCTTGATAGAAGAACACTTCGTTTTTGTTTTTTTGTCTTGCTTCAAGAGAAAGATGTGGAAACTCTATAGCAGTCTCTTTGAGTTTTTCTGTGACTTCTTCATTGGTTAAGTTTTTTCCATAAAAAGTAAGATCAGAAAAACCTACTTTCGGAGAGAGTAGTAATAAGAAATATAAAAGATGTAATTTTTTGTTTTTCATAAGTTTAAAATGGGAAATTAAATTTAATGTTAAAGCTTTGATTACGCCTGTTGATATTATTTTCTCTATCCCCCATTTTAAAATCAAAAAGTGTTCTTATCTGTATTTGTGGGGTGAATTTATATTCAAGACTTAAGTTAGCACGAGAAAGTTTTGTTGGACTTGCACGAACTTTGATGTCCAAATTTTTTTTCAAGTTTATAATAGTGGTTAATGTGATGATAGACCCGTCTCCCCAGAGATCATTGATTTCAGGTCTAAGGTAAATGTATTTGTTTCCAAAAAGATTGTCTAAAACATCTAATGGTAAAATTTCTGCTGCATAATTAAGTGATGCAACTAGATTTTTATTTTCAGTTATGATATTGCTCGAAAGAGGAGTGTCTTTAGATTCAGGCAAGTTACCTTGAGAAATAAGATACATAATCTCGATATTATTAATCGGTTTATTGTCTTCTTTTGAGACGTTAGGATTTATGTCAAAATCAACAAGAGGCGAAGAAGCTTTTCCTAAGATATTTAGTCCTACTGTGTAATTATCAATAAGAGAGGTAGCTCTAATATCAATAGATGGATTAAGATTATCACCCACGTCAAAATAAATAAAGCAGCGTTCAATAGAAAAATCTCTTTTATAACGAAAAATTCCATTTTCTGTTTTGAGTAGTCCTGATAAAATAACATTTTGATTTGAACCTAAAAGCTTCATTTCGCCAGAGGCAATTAAATTTAGGTTGTTGTTACTAATGTTTATTGTTTTGTTTGCAGAAATACCTATGTTGAAAGAAACAAAAGGAGATTTTTTGATTTTCGTTAAAGATGCTGTCAATTGTTTTTTTTGCAGAGAACGAATAGCTTCTTGTGTGAAGTTATAGTTTATGTTGGAGTTTAGTTGGTTAACTTCGATATTCCCATAGAGTTGATATGGTTCTTTTTTTTCTTTTAGAAATAATCGACCTGAAAGATTTGTAGAAATTTCTTTTAAATAAGGAGTTTTCAAATTTACAATCGTGTTGTTGAATTCTATAAATAAAAGAGGGTCAAATTCAAGTTCAGGTTTGTTATATACAAAGTTTCCTTTTGCAGTGATAGATCCGTTACCTTTTTCTGAAAAAAAATTGTTCACATAAAAAATACCATTTTTATAAGTGAGATCAAAAAGGATATTCTCAAATTGGGGTTCTAGTTCTGGAATCATAAGAGAGAAAGTTGGTAGAGGGTCTCCCTTATAATCAAATATCTTGTTTTTTAGATTAAATTCGTAGTTAAGTGTATTTTCAGAAAAAGAAAAAGAACCTAATAAATCAGAAAATCCTTTTGAAAAAGCGACATTAGGAAGTATCTGACTCAACAAGGAAAGATCTACTGTACCAGATATGTCGACTTTTCCCTTCTTCTGAAGAAGGGTGTCAAAATGCTTAAAAGTAATATCTAAATGCTGATTTTTTATATTAAGATCTTCAGACTTTTTCCTTTCTTTTTCTTGTGTTTCTTTCATTGTATAGCTGTAAGATTTATCTAGCTTCAATTCGAAATAGTTCGTTTCATTTGAACGTTCATGGAAATAATTTAAATAAAAATCAGAGAGTGTAACTTTTGCTGTGTGTATTTTGGAAATTTTTGCTAAGCCTTGAAACTCTAAGTCTCCACTTAAATAAGAAAAATTCTTAGGATTTTCATAAAAAAGTTCTGGAAGAAGAAAACGAGTGTCAAATTGATTTAAAGAGAAAGTTGCTGTGAAGGGCCAATTTTTTTTATTCCAGTCAGTCTTTATTTCTCCTGAGAGAGAACGTCCTTTTTGTTTAAAAAATAGGT
>CANFEH010000063.1 GCA_947445855.1 Zetaproteobacteria bacterium | reverse complement strand
ACTACTTTTGCATTTTTAAGTTTTCTCTCTTCAGATTTTTCAATAAGCCACTTAAGAATACCTAAATAAGTCACTTCTCCTTTGCTCACATGTTGATAGAAACAAGTGTCATTATACTGACAACCATTTAATTCATTCTTACAAGGAGATACCTTGAAGTTAACATGTCTTTGACTACTCTTTAGTTCTTCTTGCCCATGAGCAAAACTGCAATTTTTTCCATGTTTACATTTACCATTTGGATAATTTTCGCATAGCGCTGTCTTGTACATCGGTGAATATATATCAGTACTTCTTCCACCTTTTGAGCTAGCTAGCAATATTTGACCAAAAAATATAAAAAAGAAAAAAAGAATACTTTTGAATTTAAAAGAATTTTTGAAATAAACCATGAAGCTTATCTTCCTTGAATAATAAATAAAATTGGAATACTAAGTGGCATGGTATCACAAACCCCTTGTTATGTCTAGTTTTCGAGTAACCAAGATTTTTCGCTCGCAAAGCCTTTTTTATTTTGAGGGCTTTTTTGGAGATGAGAGTAAAAGACAAGAGGAGACTAAAAAATGATCTATTCCAACCAAAATCTTAAAGAGTCACTTTTCTCACTTTAAAAAAACGTCCTTTTATTTTTTCTTCCGTAAGAATTTTATAGGCTAAAGAAGATTTTTCTTTTTTTATAGCCACAAAAGTATGGAAATCAAAAATATCAATTTTCCCAACATCAGAGCTACCAAGTTCTTTAGAAGCTGTGAGAGCTCCTAAAATATCTGTTGGTCTTACTTTATTTTTACGACCACCTGAAATTGAAAAAGAAACCATAGGAGCTTCATAAGATCCTGATGATTTTTCTTTGAAATTTGGCTCAATGAGCTTAACCTCTATTTTTTGGTAAGCTTCAATATTAGTTATGCGATTTTTGTCTTTTCTTGTACAAAGATTCCATGCCAAACCACTTTGCCCAGCTCGTCCTGTGCGACCAATTCTGTGTACATGAACTTCTGGGTCTCTTGCCAGATTATAATTCACAACAGCTGTTAGATCTTTAACATCAAGACCTCTAGCTGCCACATCCGTAGCGACAAGAATCGAAAGACTCTTCTGAGTGAAAAGGGTTAGAACATCTGTTCTTTCATACTGATCAAGATCACCATGGATGGCTAAAGCAGAAAATCCTTCTTTTTTTAGGCCTTCAGCTAAGTCATGACACCCTTGTTTTGTTTCACAAAAGACAATTGTTGATTCAGGTTTTTTTGAGCTGAGTAAAGATTTTAAAACAAAAAATTTATTATCATCTTCTGTTTTAAAGAATATTTCTTCAATTTTTAAAGGCTGAGCTTTGCTTTCAACCCTAATCGTCTCTGCATTTTTTTGATATTTCTGTGAGAGATTTTTAATGTTCTCAGGATAAGTTGCCGAGAAAAGAAGAGTTTGTCTGTTTTCGCAAGGAAGACAACTGACAATAAAATCAAGGGAGTCTGAAAACCCCATATCAAGTATCCGGTCAGCTTCGTCAAGAACTAGAGTTTTTAATTTCTTGAGATAGAGTGTTTTACGACCAAGATGATCTTCCAAACGCCCAGGAGTCCCAACAATACAATGCGCACCATGCTCTAAAGAAGCTGCTTGGGGTCCAAATGGAAGCCCCCCACAAAGAGAGACTACTTTTACATTACCCATAAGTCTTGCAAGTTTTCTAATTTCCTTAGCAACTTGTTCTGCTAACTCTCTTGTAGGACAAATGACAAGAGCTTGGACGTTTTTTTGCGAAGAATCAATTTGTGATAACACTCCAAGGGCAAAAGCAATTGTTTTACCACTACCAGTGTTTGCTTGAGCAAGAATATCTTTACGAGCTAGGATTAAACCAAGTGATTTCTCCTGAACAGGAGTCATCGTATGATAGCCTAGTGACTTTAAATTATCTAATATTTCTGGTTTTAAGTTGAGTTGAGAAAAAGATGTCATTTTTAAGGAAACTCTCTTTGATGTATAAAGGATAGATCATAATATTTTTTGTAACAAACTTAAAGGGCTAAATCCTAACACCCCTATATCCTAGTGGAATATCCATCGCTCCTCTTTAAAAAACCTCCGTAATTTCCCAAATAGTTTTTTGACATTAGAGCTGTTAGAAACCTTACATTCGATAAGAAGAAGAATCTATAGCTATGGGTAAAATATGTCTCATTTAAAAAACTGGGTGTTCTACCGATTCCTCGAGCGCTTTGTTATCTTCCTTGTTTTTAGCCCGTTTTTTAGCTATTCACTTCTTGCTCAAAAAATTGAAGACCCTTCTTCAAGCTATAAATCAACACAAATAGCAGAAATCATAGAATTTAAAGATCTCTCTTCTAGCTACACTGTCGGCTATGGGTATGAAGAAACAGGACGACAACTGATTCCCCTTGCTATTTATGATAAAACGTTTCCAAACTTTGGAAACAGGAAACAAATTCTACATCTCCTCTTAGCTTCTATTGGGGTTGGAGATTTCAACTTGAATGAAATTATCTCAAAAGTAAAAAAACATCACCACAAGAGAAAAAGAAAAGTCCTACAAGATTTAATCGCAGATGATTTTTTAAAAACAATCAAAAAGAAAAATTCCAATATAATTTACCCTCACGATTGGTGGAAAAATCCAAATTTAAAATGGAAAGAAAAATGCAAAAGTATTTTAGAAGAAGAGAAACCAAAGCGAATTCCGCTTGATTGTCTTGTTTTAAAAAGATCTTCTTTTGAAGATCGTATCGCAAAAAAAGTTCACGGCATTGTTTTCCGTTTTCTTTTCGAAGAAGACACTTGGATTGATGTTCAAAAAGCATCTTATTTTTACAGAAAAAATGATGGAAACTATGAACTCATAGTTTCTGAAAAAGAAAAAAAACTAGCCCCCACTAAAATTATCGACTTAAGAGGGTATAACACTTCCTTCAAAAAAGCTTATTCCTGGAGTATTCAAACAACTCTTCTGAAAACATTAATCAGTCAAATTCCGTTACCTCCTTATCCTCAAATTGTTGTTGCTATTCTTGAAAATTTTTTCAACTACATTGAAGTTTTGACTTTATTTAAACAATCAGAAGCTCTCATTTTGCTCATTGAAGCTTACCATGGAAATAAAAACTCCCCTTTTTATGGTCACTTAAATGAAGATCAAATTAAATATTCGATCAGATATTTAAGGAGAGGAGAAGTTTTTATATCCTCTGTAATAAAAAATGCTTTTCGAAAAAAAGAACTTTTAGCTGATAACTATTTAAAAAGTTCCAGCGAAAACTCTAAAAAAAATTTCACCTATCTTGAAAAAAAAGGCTATTACTTAACACAGCTTGGAGAGTCTTATGCTTTAGCTTCAAAAAAAGATGAAACAGGAAAGCTAGAAGAACTCAAAGTATTCTCTCTCTTAAAAAGAAAAACATTTAGAAGAAGACCTCATTCTGTTGTTGATTTTCTAAATCCAAAAAAAGATTATGCTAAGAGAACTATTTTGAATGGACTTTTGGTTGGGATGAATTTTATTTATATCCCCATTCCTGTCGTACCAACACTGATTAAACTTTTTTACAAAGAACTTTTCATCAGAGAAATGCAACGCTACCAAGCTCATGAAGGAGGTTTTCGAAGCTTCACAGACTACCATAGAGATGAAATCAAAAAAGCTTTAGAAGATCAAAATGTAGACCCAAGCAAAATTGAACAGTATATGACTTCTATTTATGAAATCATAAAACTAAGAAGTTTAAACCCTCTTATTCTAACCCAAGAAGAAAGAGAAGTGAGAAAAAAACAAAGTGAACAGTGGATTGCATCACACTACAAGAACTACACACCATTTTGATGCCTTCAAGTTCCAAACTGGAACCACTCTATAGTTTCATTTTGTTACCACACATCTTTTTGTGACCAATTTTTTCCACAATTTCCATCAATCATTACGAGATAACCACCAAAAAAACCATTTTAAACTAACGGCACAAAACTTGCTTAATATAAAAGTAGATTAACCGCATAAAAAAAGAAAGGGTCACTATGAAACTCAAAATGTACACATCACTTCTAGCTCTTTGTCTTGCAGGATCTAGTTTTCTAAAAGCAAGTGTGCCTTCTGATCGCATTTACATCGAAAAAGTAAGTGCCATGGGAACTGGCTGCCCAAAAGACACAGCTTTCATCAACATCTCCCCAGACAAACAAGTGTTCACTGCCATCTTTAGTGCTTTTCAAGCTGTTATCGATCCTTTTTCTCCAGCAACAAGTTATGCAGATCGTCAAAAAAGATGTGATCTTGCTGTAAAAGTGAATGTTCCACACGGATGGCAGTTTTCTGTTTTCCAAGCTGACTATGAAGGTTGGTATGATCTTCAAAGAGGTATAACAATGACTCAAACATCTACTTACCACTTCCAAGGGAACGATCGTCACGGAAAGAGATCTGTTATTTCTGCTGATTCAAGAAATATCAGTGGTAACTTCCATTTTATCGATGAAGTCGGTGTGAGCTCTGTAGAATGGTCTGCTTGCGGTGCTCCAAGAAACATGTTCATCACAAGTGAACTTAGACTAAGTAGCGCAAACCAATCAGCTGTAGGTGTTGCTGGTATTGATGCTATCGAAGGACAATTCAAGTTGCAGTCAAGCTTTGGTATTCGCTGGAGACAATGTAGTAGATAAATTTTTAGACGTTAAATCGAAACTCCATAACATCCCCTTCTTCTACCACATACTCTTTGCCTTGGTTTTGAAGAAGGCCTTTTTCTTTAAGAGCAGTCGCTGTTCCAAACACTTCTAGGTCTTTAATTTTATAAACCTCAGCGCAAATAAATCCTCGTTCAAAGTCTGAGTGAATAACCCCTGCAGCCTGAGGAGCTTTTGTATTTTGTCTGATAGTCCAAGCTCTAATTTCTTTTTTGCCTGCTGTGAAATAAGTTCCAAGCCCAAGAAGATTGTAACCAGAACGAATGAGACGAGACAAACCAGATTCTTTTAGCCCAAGACTTTCAAGAAACTCAGCTTGCTCTTCTTTTGGAAGAAGACTTAGTTCATGTTCAATTTTTCCTGAAAGAATAATGGAAGAAGCTTTCGTTTCTTTGGCAAATTTTTCTACTGCTTCCACATAAGAATTTCGCCCCTCTCGTTCAATCATAGACTCTTCGTCCACATTACATACGTAAACAACAGGCTTTGCTGTGAGCAAATGAAGATCTCTATAGGCATCTAGAATTTCTTGAACAGTGTTATAAGGCTCTTTATCAAAAAGACGAGCTGGCTTAAGCTCTTGCAAGTGAGCATGAAGAGCTTTTAGCATCCCTAAGATTTCAATTTCTTTTTTAGTTCCACCAGATTTCATAAATTTTTCGTAACGCTTTAAGGTGCTCTCTACCGTTTCGTTGTCACAAAAAATAAGTTCATTTTCAATGATCTCAATATCTCTCAGTGGATCGATTTCACCCTCAACATGTATCACATCAGAATCTTCAAAGCACCTGACGACATGAGCAATCGCATCGACAGAACGAATGTGACCAAGAAATTTATTTCCAAGACCCTCACCTCTTGAGGCTCCTTTTACAAGACCAGCAATGTCTACAAACTCCACGCTTGTTGGGATAAGACGCTCTGCTTTGATGTACTTGTTGAGAAGAGCTAGCCTTGAATCAGGCACAGCAACACGCCCAACATTAGGCTCAATGGTACAGAATGGATAATTCTCAGAGCCCACGTTAGCACTTGTTAGTGCATTAAAAATTGTTGATTTACCAACGTTAGGAAGGCCTACTATGCCACAATTAAAACCCATTTCTAGCTCCGCATATTAATATAGTCGAGAGGGAGTCCCAAATCATTTTCTTTAAAATGAGAAATCACCACCTGAAGTTCATCTATTTTTTTGCCAGTAACACGCACAAGCTCTTCTCTCACTTGTGGTTGAACTTTTAAATTCAAGTCCTTGATAGCTTTCACAACTTTCTTAGCTTCTTCTTTCGAAAGGCCTTTTTTTAAAGTAACCTCTTGCCTAAGAATCCCACCAGAACCAGTTACTTCAGTTGCATAAACAAGACAACGACAATCAAGTCCTCGTTTTGCTACTTTAGTTTCAAGCAAAGATTGAATTGCTCTCAGTTTGAGTTCATCGTCTGCTATGATTTTAATTTTTTCACCTACTTTATCGAAGGAAACTTCTGACTTTCCACCTTTAAAGTCAAACCGGTTAGAGATTTCTTTACTTGTCTGATTGACAGCGTTATCAATCTCTTGCAAATTAACCTCACAAACAATGTCAAAAGATGCCATAAAGGGCTCCTATAAATTCTATGAATTCTATTTAGACTATAGGACTTAAAGCACCAAAAATGTGGGTCAGTACCAATGAATTTGAATAGTCTCGATGAAATAAAGCACTATATCATACAAAATTTTAAGCTTGAAGACTTAATTAAAGAAGACTGCGACATTAAAAAAATCGGCTCACGTCTCATGGCTTGCTGCCCTTTTCATGAAGAAAACACTCCAAGTTTCTACATATTTTCAGACCATTATCACTGCTTTGGTTGTAAAGCACATGGAGATGCTATCAGCTATGTGAGAGAGAAGAAAGGTCTTGGCTTTATAGAAACTCTTGAATATCTCGGAGCTAAACTAGGAGTTGACACAAGCCCTCTCAAGAAAAATAAGATCGACAAAAGAGATTGGGAAAGCAAATCAAGACAACTGAAAGCCTACCAACTAGCGCAAGATTTTTTTGTGAAACAGCTTTTTAGCCCCCTAGGAAAAGAAGCTTATATCTATATAAAAAAAAGAGGCTTCAGCGACGAACAGATCAAAGCCTATGGCTTTGGTTTTGCTCTAAATTCTCCGAATGCTCTTGCTCAGTATCTACAAGAAAAGGGCTTTAGCGGCTCTGAACTTGAAGAGTATTCTCTTGTGAATAACGGTGGAGAAAATAAATTTTATGATTTCTT
This sequence comes from Zetaproteobacteria bacterium, assembly GCA_947445855.1. Lineage (GTDB taxonomy): Bacteria > Bdellovibrionota_B > Oligoflexia > Oligoflexales > Bog-1112 > CANFEH01. Next base: position 4,261 of record CANFEH010000063.1, on the reverse strand, counting down.
CCGCGGTCGCGTTATGATCCCTATTCGTGACATCCAAGGAAGACTGATCGCCTTTGGTGGAAGAACTCTTTTGCCAACAAGTCCTCAGAAATACAAAAATAGTCGCTATGACAAAAAATATTTTCTCTTTGGCCTTGAGCACGCTCACAAGGCAATCAAGAAAACAGGCAAAGCCATTGTTGTAGAAGGCTACCTAGATGCTATGCGTCTTTGGAGTTTAGGCCTTGATCACACAGTCGCTTGTCAAGGCACAGCCTTCACTTTTGAACATATGCAGCAGCTCAAAAATTTAGCCAAAGAAGTTTATGTTTTATTTGACGGTGATCGCGCAGGGAGATCTTCAGCCTTAAAACTTGTGAGTGATTCTCAAAGAGTAGAAGGAGTTTCGTTCTACTTCACAGAACTTCCAGATGGAGAAGACCCTGATAGCTACACTGGAAAAAATGGGGTAGAAAAACTAGGTGAACTATTTGAAAAATCACCAGCTCTTATTGAGTTTGTCATTAAAGATAAATTTGCGACAACCCCAGAGCAAAGAACCCCTGAACTTCTGAAAAATGAAATTCTTCCCTGGATTAAAAGCACAAAAGACCCTCTCGAACGAGCCTACTTTCTAAAAAAAGTATCAGAACTTTCAGGGTTAGATGAAGCTACTTTAAAATCTGGACTCTTAGCAAACCAACTTCCAGAAAAAAAATACGAGCGAGAACTTCCACAAAAAATAGAGGTTGAAGTAAAAAAAGAACGGCGCGAAAGTGTCCCATTTAAACAACTACCTCAATATGTAAAGGATCTTTTCGGGCATCTTTATTTTGCAGAACTAAGAGACGAGCTTGATCTTAAACATTTAAAAATACTTTTAACCAAACAAATTCATTTAGAGTACCCCTGGTTTTCTTTAGCAGAAGAACTTCTTTTTTACTTAGAGAAAGGAGAGGGCCCTTGCTTCAAAGAGGATCCTTATACGTTTCCTTCTGTTAATGACCCTGAAGCCCAGGCTTTTGTTTTTTACCTAAGAGAAAATAAAGGTGCTTTTAAGTGCGAAAACAGAGCTCATCTGATTCAAAAGCTTATGCGAGAACATGAAAAAGCAGGACTTCAAACACAAATTTTCTCCTTAAGAGGAGAAATCAAAAGACAAAGCGAAAACAGTGGAGGCAAGTGTGAGCGTCAACTTCTTTTAGAAATAACAGAATTATACCGACGACTTACTAAACTTCAATTGCCGCTCCCTTGATTCTCTAGAAAATGCGCTTAGACTGTGCCCTCGGCAAAGTAAAAAAATTTTCATAAGCCCGCTGTAAATAAAAGAAAAAACTTGATTCTGGCGCTGAGATACATTAAAAAGAGAGATTCTTTCCTTGTTCCTCTCACTCATAAAAATATGAGATAGGCTAAAAGCTTTAAGCCACAAAAAAAAGAGCACTGAGCAAGGACCTCTTCTAAGGAGGACTCTTAATGTATTCTTTCATTTCATCTATATCTTAAATTTTAGGGATCACTCCCAGAATTATTCTAACTTTTTGCTAAAAGAAAGAGGGAAAAATGGCCTCCAAAAAAGAGACTGGAACGAAGAAAACTACTGCTAGTAATACAACTAAAAAAGCTTCTCCCTCTAAAGCTGAATTAAAAGTTATTCTCCTATCCTTGGTAGATCTTGCTTCAAAACAAAACAACACAATCAGGTACACACAACTTGAAAAAAGCGTGAGTGCTTATGAAAACAAAGCAGGACTTCTTGAAGAGCTGATGCATCACCTAGCAGAAGATGACATCGAGTGCCTTGAACAAGACTTAGGCACAGAAAAAGGAGAGGCTACCCCACAAAAATTTGATCCTAATATAGAAGAAGACAATCTTGAAGATGATGAAATCCTCGAACCTATCGATGATGACGATGACAAAAGCGAAGATGACGAAAGTTTCATTGGACCAACTGCTAGCCCTAAAGATTCTCATGATAAATTTATTGATGGCATAAGCCTTGATGAAGATGAAATTTTTTCAAGCGTAGTAGAAGAAGAAGAAGAAGACGAAGAAGAAGAAGAAGAAGAAGAAGAAGAAGAAAATGCCCAAGATCATGAAGAAGAAGAAAAAGAGGCAAGCGAAAAGAAAAAAGTAAAAAAGAAGCTTTTAGCTGCAGACTCTTCTATTGGTCGTTCGAGTGATCCTGTTCGTATTTACCTCAGAAAAATGGGAAGTGTTGCTCTGCTTTCTCGTGAAGGGGAAGTCGTCATTGCTAAAAAAATTGAAGGGGCAGAAAATCACATCCTCTATAAGCTGATTCATCTTGATATTGGACTAGACACAATAACAGACACAGCAAAAAAATATCTGCACAACGAGCTTCGTATGAAAGCTTGGATCAAAGGATTTGATGACGATGAAAGCTCAAACAACGAAGAACTTCACGAAGAAAAAATTCGTGCTCTTACAGAAAATTTTTTAGCGTTAGTAGATATTTATAAAAAACTTCAAAACAAAAAAGGTCGCATTCAGACCCAAAGAAAAGAAGCTCTTCAAAAGATTTTTGAAAGCCTCTGCAACCTGAACATCAACCGTAAACTCATGCACTACACGGTAGAGATCCTAGCAAAGCATGCAATCTCTCTCAAGGAAGCAGAAGATGATCTTTCTTACTGCGCAAGACGAGTGAACATGCCTCTCAAGGATTTATCTAAGTACATATCAAAGAATCCAAACAAACGTCCTGTTCACACTTCAGAAAGAGAGTGGAGCCGTATTGTGAGGAATTTCACAACAGCTCAGACCAACTCGAAAAAAGCACTTGGAGAAACCAATCTTTCTTCTGAGGTGCTAAAAACTTCTTACGAAGAGTTAGCCCTCATGCAGGAAGAAGCAGAACGCGCAAAAAGAGAATTGGTAGAAGCAAACTTGAGACTTGTTGTGTCTATTGCCAAAAAATACACAAACCGAGGTCTTCAGTTTCTTGATCTAATCCAAGAAGGCAACATTGGCCTTATGAAGGCTGTAGATAAATTTGAATACAGAAGAGGTTATAAATTTTCTACTTACGCCACTTGGTGGATTCGCCAAGCCATCACGCGCGCTATTGCAGACCAGGCTAGAACAATTCGTATCCCAGTTCATATGATTGAAACTATCAACAAGCTCATTCGTACAAGCCGCCAACTAGTCCAAGAAATGGGCCGAGAACCAACACCAGCAGAACTAGCTGCAAAAATGGACATCTCTCTTGATAAGGTAAGAAAAGTTCTAAAAATTGCTATTGAGCCGATCTCCCTTGAAACTCCGATCGGAGAAGAAGAAGACAATCATATTGGAGACTTCCTAGAAGACAAGTCCACTCATTCACCCTCTGAGAGTGTGATATCAAACTCTCTTGGGGACCAAACTCAAAAAGCTCTTGCCACCCTAACTCCTCGCGAAGAAAAGGTTTTACGTATGCGCTTTGGGATCGGAGAAGGAAGTGACCACACTCTAGAAGAAGTTGGCCAAAACTTTGACGTCACAAGAGAGCGTATCAGACAGATCGAGGCAAAAGCCTTGAGAAAACTACGCCACCCTTCTCGTAGCAAAAAACTAAAGGCTTTTATTGAGTCTTAAAAAGTGCATCTACTCAATAAAACTGCTTGTTTTTTTTTCTTCTTTTTCCTATAAAGGTTTCTATCTTTTTACCGAAAGATTCCTCAGTTATTTTGTGGGTTCATAGCTCAGTTGGTTAGAGCAGGGTGCTCATAACTCCAAGGTCCCTGGTTCAAATCCAGGTGGACCCACCAAAATGTTATTTTTAAGACAAAAACCAGGAAAATTTAAAATGAGAACAAAATTTGTAAAGATTCTTAGTACTTTAATTGTTGGGACTGCATTATTCATAGCCTGTGGTGGAGGAAGAACAGCTCCTGTCATTCAAGCAAGCTACAAGGGAGCTCTCTCTGCAGGAGACTTCGTTGACGTTGATTTCGATTCAAAAGCTGAGACTCTCAAAGCAACTGTTACAGATGGAAAATATAAGGATAAACCACCTTTTGAGTTCAAGACCCAATGGAAGCCTGATCTAGGACAGAATGTTTATGCTCTTCAACAAGATGGACAAAATGGTGCAGGATTTTTAGCTATACCAGATCGTCTTATTATACCAATTATGTAAAATAATTGAGGTTTATTTTAAGTTAGAATTTGCCCAGCTCCTTGAGCAAAGTTCTTGAATATTTCCGTCTTCATCACAGAATGTGTTCCAAGCGTAACAACAAGCATCCACGATATCTTCATAAGTTTT
>CANFEH010000062.1 GCA_947445855.1 Zetaproteobacteria bacterium | reverse complement strand
TGTGTTAAGCACGCCACCAGCATTCGTTCTGAGCCAGGATCAAACTCTGATGTTGAATTATCTTTAAGAAACTCGAAAGTTTCTTCTTTTGTGAATCAATGATTCTTTTGACACACCCTCTCAGGTGGTCCGCACTCAAATGTGGTCTTGACCTTGCGATCAAGTTTGTGTTTTTTACTTCGTTATTCAGTTTTCAAAGAGCTTCACGCTAGGAGGAGTTGGTAACCGACCTGAATTACTCGGGTCATTGTTTTTTGCAATCTCCGTTGCGTGAGGTAGTGTTTATAGAGAAACAGTTCTTTGAAGTCAAACGTATTTTTTACTTTTTTTAATAAAAAAACACACTTATATCAAAAAATCAATCAGAACAACACCTTACAAAACACTATTTTAAAAAGTTTTTTTTAGAAAACAAATAGATAGAAAAAACGGCAAGAAAATCAGGACTTTTTTCTTTTTAAAACCTTCTTTTTAGTTTCATTTTTAGGAAGCTTGATTTCTTCTCCTACCCTGTTATAACTACAAGAAGAAATCAAACATCCTTCAAGGAAGAGATAAAAGTTGCGGAGCAAATAGGGATAGGCCTTATAAGAATAACCTCGCCTGCAAAAACAGTTCGAGGACTCCTCTATCTATAAAGGAAACCTTTGCCCTTGGAAGAAGAAGCCTCTAAAAATAAAATCATCAATTTTTTCTACTCTAATGCTAAAGAAGAAGACTGGCTCGATGGGCTTGACCTTTATCAACTTGGTCGCATTGATAAAGTCACTGAGTACGAAGGACTTTTTAGCGCAGAGGTTAGCTCTTTTGAAGGAAAAGGTTTTGAAGTGAGGCTTCGTGTAAGGAGCACAAGTATCTCTGGAGTTCTCCAATGGGCTGAATGTAATTGCCAAAAGAACAGAAAAAGTGGCCTATACTGTGAGCATATCATCGCCCTTATTCTGCAAGTAAACAAAAATTACCCATCTATTTTTGAAAACCTTGCTAGCATCTCTCCTGCAGCAGAGAATTTCAAGAACACGACTAAAGAAAGAAATCAAAAATCCTCAATTAATACCAAAGCAGCTCACAGTCTTCTTGATCGTATTAAAAGTAAAATTAAGAAGATTTCTTTTAAAGGAAATGGGCAATTTGAAATTGAGATGTCTGCACCTCTTGGCGGAGAAAGCTCTCATATTCTAGATTTAGATACCTTAGCTTCTTATATAGAAAATGTTTCTGAAGATAAGAAGACACCTCTTCAATCGAAAAATATGAATCTCTCTCAGGAGAGTGTCTGGATAGGGCTGCATATTTATGAAAATAAAAAGAAGGAAGAGCTTATTCTTGAAAAAAGTTTTTCTTTCCATGATCCCGAATTTTATACTGAAAAATATCAGACAGATCTTTTCCCTATTGAAGAAGCATCCTGCGGAAATCGTTTCCTCTATCATAGTAAAATGGGATTTTTTCCTATTAAAACTGAATGTCAACAAAAGAGCATTATAAACTTAAAAAATACACAAACCTTCAGAGGAGATGAAATCCCTCTTTTTTTCGAAAAAGATTTTGAATCTCTTACCAAAAAATATCCCTGTTGGATGGAAAAGCAACTAAAGCTTGCTCACAAGATCACAACACCAACTCTTTCTAAGTTGAAACTTCTGAAACAAGAAAATGGTTGGTTCTATCTTGATCCTATTTATAAAGCCTCTGGGGAGAGTATCCCTATGATAAAGCTCATTCAAGCTCACGAGATTGAAAAGAAAAAGTACTATAAAACAAAAGAAGGCTGGATGAAAATTCCAGAATTCATAAAAGACACCAAGTGGAATTTGCAAACAGAAAAAGAATCACTCACAATTGCCACAAATGCTTTAGGGATCTTACGTCTCAAGGCTTTAGCAGGAGAATTTGATCACCTTGTTGGTAGCAAAAAAGCTCTTCTAGGGGAAAATGTTTTTGAAGAAACCGCACAAAAAGAAATTTTTCTTGAAGAAAATGACACGACTCTCGAATTAAGAGAGTATCAAAAAGAAGGACTCAAATGGTTGTGCTGGCTTTATAACAATGGTCTTCACGGTCTCTTAGCAGATGATATGGGCCTTGGAAAAACACACCAAGCTATGGCACTCCTTGAACTGCTTAGTCAAAAACTTTTCTTGAAAAAAAAGAACCCTCATTTTCTTGTGATTTGCCCAACAACAGTCATAGATCACTGGCATAATAAAATTCAAAATTACGCTCCTCAGCTGCAAGCTCTCAAGCACCATGGTAACAAACGTCTTTTTTCCAGCAATGAATCAGAGCCACTAACTCTCATCACAAGCTACGGAATCGTGCTCAGAGATCACAGAAAATTTGCAAAAATTACCTGGGATGCGATTATTCTAGATGAAGCTCACTATATTAAAAATAATAAAACAATGACCTATAAAGCAGTGTGTCATTTAGAAAGCGGCTTCCGTCTATGCCTTACAGGAACTCCTATGGAGAATCACCTAGGCGAACTAAAAAACCTTTTTGATTTTCTTGTTCCTGGTTACTTAGGCTCCAACCATTTTTTTAATCGCGAGTTCATACAACCGATCACACAACTTCACGATATAGAACAAGAAAACTTACTACAAAAACTGATTTACCCGATAAAGCTTAGACGAACAAAGCAAGAGGTTCTCTCTGAGCTCCCTGAAAAGATTGAAGACATTCGCTACTGCGCTCTGTCAAGTGAGCAAGCCTCCCTTTATCAACAAGCTCTGTCTCAACATGTGCGGCCACTTCTTGAAAAAATAGAAAGCCAAGAAAATATTTCTTACTTACACATCTTCAAGACACTGCAGCTTCTCAAACAAATTTGTAATCACCCTGCACTTGTTCTCAAGAAAAAAAATTTTGAAGAACATAAAAGTGGAAAATTTGAACTTTTGAAAGACTTGCTGCTAGAAGCTCTAGAGTCTGGACAAAAAGTGGTGATCTTCAGCCAGTACCTAGGCATGGTGAACTACATCGAAAATTATTGTAAAAGCAAGAATGTTGGCTACGTAAGTTTGACAGGATCCTCTTCAGAAAGAGGAAAAATCATTGAAAAGTTTCAAGAAGATCCTAAGATACGGGTCTTTATTGGTTCACTCTTAGCTGGCGGAATGGGAATTGATCTAACAGCAGCCTCTGTTGTGATTCATTATGACCGCTGGTGGAACCCAAGCAAAGAAAACCAGGCCACAGACCGTGTCCATCGTATCGGACAAAAAAAATCCGTACAAGTTTTCAAGCTTGTCACAAGAGGAACCCTAGAAGAAAAAATAGATGAGTTGATTCAAAAGAAAGCAAACGAGTTCAATAAATTTTTTGAACAAGACAAGACTGTTTTTAAATCCCTCTCTAAAGAAGATATTATTAAACTACTGAGCGACTAGAAGTTCTAGCAAGAACTTCTAGTCTTCGAACACACAGTTTTCTTTCATGACAACAAGGAATTATATGAGTTACTTCAAGATTGAAGGAGGCCAACCTTTAAATGGCACTATCACACCCTCTGGCAATAAAAACGAAGCTCTTCCAGCGCTCATGACATGCCTCTTAACAGATGAGCCTATTATCCTCCATAATATGCCAAAGATTCGCGATGTGTTAACAGCCTGTGACATTTTGGAGGATATGGGTGTCCAAGTTGCATGGTCAAAAGAAAACACTCTAAAACTAGAAGCCACTTCTCAGCTTGGGTTTAAAATTCCTAATCGCGAATTGTGCACACGTATCAGAGCCTCGATTCTTCTGTTAGGGCCTATGCTCGCACGTTTTAAGAAAGTGGAACTCCCTCTCCCAGGAGGAGATGCAATCGGTGCGAGAAAACTTGATGTTCACTTTGAATGTGTAGAAGCTCTTGGTGGGCATTTGGAACTTTCTGACACCATCCATGGTGCTGTCAAACATTTAAAAGGAACAGAGCTCTTTCTTGATGAACCTTCTGTGACAGCTACAGAAAATGTTCTTCTTTTATCAGTCTTAGCAGAAGGGGTTACAACCATCTACAATGCTGCTTGTGAACCCCATGTAAAAGGTTTATGCCGGCTTCTTATTTCTATGGGAGCTAAAATAGAAGGAGTAGGAACAAACTCTCTCACAGTAACAGGGGTTAGCAAACTTCATGGGACCGAACATACGATTAGCCCAGATTTTATGGAAGTCGCTAGTTTCTTGTGTTTAGGAGCCATCACAGAGGGAACTCTTACTATTGATAAGATCGTGTACGAAGATCTAAGATTCATGCTAAAAGTATTCAAACGACTTGGTATTAACCCAGATTTTGACGGCAAAGATAAACTCACTATCACAAAAGATAAGAAGTCTCTCGTGATGGAACAAGCTATCGGTAACCAAGCACCCTTAAGTATCTTTAGTGGTCCATGGCCAGCTTTCCCTACAGATGTCATGTCTGTTGCCATGGTAGCAGCTACCCAAAGTTATGGCACCATGCTCTTCCACGAAAAAATGTTTGAAGGCCGCATGTTCTTCACAGATAAGCTCATAAGCATGGGAGCAAATCTTGTTCTTTGTGACCCACACCGTGTTGTGATCACAGGCCCAAGGCAACTTCATGGTATCAGAGTCAGCTCTCCTGATGTACGAGCTGGTATGGCTGTTCTTATAGCAACCCTTGCAGCTAAAGGTACGAGTGAAATCCACAATGTTTACCAAATCGACAGGGGTTATCAAAACATCGAGGAAAAAATTCAAAAATTAGGAGGAAAAATCCTAAGGTTCCAAAATTAAGAATTTCAGTTTAAAAAAAACGGAGAGCTTGAGCGTAAAAAAACTAATTGTTTAGATGAGTTAACCATACTCTTAAACCGAGCTTCATCTTTGCAAAGAAAAAACTTTATGTTATAGAGGTTAGCTAGCGATACGTTCTTGGTGCTGAAAAATATCCAAGGAAAGCTCTTCAAAAAACTGAATAAGGACAAACACCTATGCCTGGAATCATGATTCGCCCCAATCAGCCTTTAGAGAAAGTTTTAAGAATCTTTAAGAAGCAGTGCGAAAAAGCAGGTATCGTTGGTGATCTTAGAAAAAGAACATCCTATGAAAAGCCATCCATCAGAAAAAGAAAAAAATCAGAAGCAGCCAGAAAAAGAAATCAAAAGCAACAAAGAAAATTTGAAGCTTAAAGCTTTTACTTGTCTAAAATTCTTTTGAGAACACAAAGACACCATTTCAGATGAGAAACACTTTGATGCTGTGTTGTTTTCATCACAGGCTCCCAGTCGTGAGGATCAAACTCAGGGAAGAAAATGTCAGCCTCTCCTTCATAATCTACTTGAGAGAGGTACATAAAAGTCGCTGTTTTAAGAGCCTCCTCATAAATCTTTGATCCTCCACAAATAAAAGTTTCGGTTTCTCCATTATTCCTAGCAAAAGAAAGAGCCTCGTCTAAAGTTTTAAAGACTTTCACACCACTTGTTGGGGACATGGAAGAAGAGATCACAAGAGTCACACGACCAGGGAGTGGACGCCCAAGAGATTCATATGTTTTTCTACCCATAATGATATGACGCCCCATGGTAACTTTTTTAAAATTCTGAAGATCTTCTGGAAGATGCCAAGGAATCTTTCCACCCAAACCTAATTCACGTTTCTTCCCAGTAGCTGCAATGATTATAATTTCCATAAAGAATCCTGCGGATGTTGAACAAAAAACTGACACTAACAAGAAAAATTTCCCCTGTCAGCTTTCAAAAAACAAAAAACAACATCATCTGCACTTGCTAGTCTGCTAGAAGGTGATAGGATCTCATTTAAATTTCAAACAAAGCAAAAATGAAAGTCACTCTTTTATGAGCTTGTACTTTATTTTGAAATCATGGCAGCCTCTTGCTATCACTTGGATTCTTATGGCTTTAGAAGGCCCTTTTGCCTCAGCTATGCTCACACGGGGCCCGAACCCAGAGTACAACTTAGCTGCTTTTGCTATTACTTTTTCAGTAGCCCTTCTTATTGAAGCTCCTATTCTCATGATGATGAGTGTTTCTTTGAGTCTCGTAAAAGGGAAAAACTCTTATGAAAAGTTGCGAAAATTTTCTCATTTAATTTCTTTTAGTCTCAGTTTTCTTTTATTTTTATTAATTTTGCCAAATCACTACGCTTTTTTTGCTAAACTTTTTTTAGACCTAGATGAAAAACTAATTTATCTCATCCACATAAGCCTTATGACTTTTATTCCATGGCCTGGATTTATTGGTTATAGAAGATTTCACCAAGGACTCCTCATAGGTGACAACAAAAACAAACTCCTGAGCTTTGGAACTCTCATTCGTTTTTCATTTTTAACAGCAAGTTTTTTTATTTTATCTCCTCTGAACTTGTTAGATGGAGCTCCACTTGCTGGACTTTGCCTCAATTTCGGAGTGGTATCAGAATCTCTTTTTATTCGTTTTTTTACGCAAAAAACAATTCGAAAGTTGAAAGAAAAAGTAGACTCTCCTCTAGGGTACTTAGATATTATTTCTTTTTACTACCCTCTTGCTTTAACCACAATAGTTGGTCTTTCTACACAACCCATCACAAGTTATGTTGCTATTCATGCAGCTTACTCACTCAAATCTCTTGCTGTGCTTCCTTTTTTAAATTCTTTTATGTTTTTCTTTAGGGCTTTGTGTCTTAGCTTTCAAGAAATCATACTTTCTCTCTTAGGCGATCAACATGAAAACTATGACATTTTAAAAGATTTTTCTTTAAAATTAGCTGCTGGGCTTAGCTTGCTTTTTTTTATTCTTGTTCATACTCCTATTAACTTTTTTATGCTTCAGACTGTTTTTGGTTTTTCAAAAGATCTCTCAGACTTTAGCCTTCTTCCCCTTAAAGTCATGAGTCTTGTCCCTCTTTTTAGCGTGTATATTTGTTGGCGCAGATCTCTTTTTATTTCACTCAAAAAAACTCTTTTTTCCACTTACGCTTCTTTTTCTGAAGTATTTGCTATCTGCCTAACTCTCTTTTATTTTGTCAACTTCACCTCAGTTAACGGTGCTCTTTGTATCGGAATTGCTCTGACAATGGGGAGAGCCTCTTCTAGTCTTTGCTTGTGTCTTCTAAACTACAAGCCACCAAAACAAGCTATTTTCACAGAAAAAAAAATCCTTTCATTTTCAGAAGTTAATAAAGCTTAAATGTTCTTAACTTGCTTCAATAAGTTTTTCTAGAGTATACTCACAAGCTACATTAAAAACTTTTTTTGCAGCTCAATGAGAAGGTTCAAAGAAACCCTATGCAAGTCATCGCAACATTATCCAGTGATTTAATTTTAAAGTCTCCTCCTGTGAGAAGAAAATTTCAAAGAATTCTTCTCAACAACCTAAGAAGAACTTTTAAACTGAAACAAATTAGCTACAAGATGGAAATTGATCTCGGTCATATTTTTTTCTCATCTGAAAACGAAGAAGCTCTTAAAATTTTAGAGAGAACTTTTGGTATTGAGTCTCTTTCTCCCATTGACGGTGAATGTGAAAGCACTCTTGATAAAATTTGTGAACAAGGAGTAGCTCTCTACAAAGATTTTGTTAGAATAGGAACCTATGCAATTCGAGCTAAAAGAAAAGGCACTCACGAGTTCACTTCAGAGGAAGTGAATAGACAACTCGGTAGCAGACTGAAAACAGAAGAAAATTCTGTCAATATTAAAAACTCAGAGCACCCTATTTTTGTTTATATCAAAGGTGAAAAAACTTATTTCTTCACAAAGAAAATTAAAGCCTCAGGAGGCCTACCTCTAAGCACTGGAGGAAAATCTCTTTGTTTAGTTTCTGGTGGCTTTGATTCAATTCTAGCAAGTTGGCTCATTCAAAAAAGAGGCATCCAAGTTGACTATTTGTTTTGTAACCTCGGTGGAAAAGCTTATCAAAGATCAGTTCTTGAAATCACAAAAAAACTTGTAGACCTTTGGGGCCATGGCTCACAACCTAAATTTTATACCTTTGATTTTAATAAACTTGTGAAAGAAGTCAGAGAAAAAACAAAACCTGCTTTTAATCAAGTTGTTTTAAAAAGACTTTTTTACAAAGCCGCTAAGACCCTTTGTGGAAAATATAAATATGACGCCATCATCACAGGAGAAGCTCTCGGTCAAGTGTCTTCGCAAACTTTGAAAAATTTAAGAGCTATTGAATCTGGCTTAGACACCCTCATCCTAAGACCTCTCATCTCTTTTAATAAAAATGAAATCATTCATAAGTGTCAAGAAATAGGGACTTATGAACTCTCTTCAAAAATCGCTGAATTTTGCCAAATTACAAAAGAAAAGCCAGTTACTGGTACAAGTAGAGTAGCTCTTGACGCACAATTTGAAAAACTTGATCCAAATCTTTTAGAAGAAACTTTTAAAAATGAAGCAAAAGTTTTGTTAACAGATGAAAACTTAAATCTTAACGAAGAAGATTATTTCACAACCCTTTCTATCCCAGAAAATGCTATTCTTTTAGACTGTCGCTCAGAAAAAGATGCACAAGAAAAACCAATCTTATCTGCCGAGTGGACAGCTCATCACCTTTTTGAAAACCTAAATAGATTTTCAAAAGACAAGACTTATGTTCTTTTTTGTGTTCACTCGACCCAGAGTCTTCTTTTTGCCGAAAAAATGCAAAAAGAAGGTTTTTCAGCTTATGCTCTTAAAGGAGGTGAAAAAACACTCCTTTCGATGAGTTCTAGACAAGCTTGTGCATAACTTGTAGTGTTGGAAACAACACTAAACTTTTTTTACTCTACTAAAAGAAGGAGCATCTTATAATGAATCATTTTGTTTGGAATGCAGACCCAGTTATTCTTGAAATTTATGGCCCCATTGCCCTTAGATGGTATAGTCTTCTTTTTTTAGCTGGCTTTTTAATAGGCCTTGCAGGGTTTAACTCTATGCTGCGCAAAGAAGGGAAAAACCCAGAAAAATACGCTGATACTCTGCTTTTTTATCTGATTATGGGTACAATCATTGGCGCTAGACTTGGGCACTGTCTCTTCTATAGATGGGATTATTTTCTCCATAATCCTCTTAAAATCTTTCTTGTCTGGGAAGGTGGACTCGCAAGCCACGGTGGCTACATTGGTATTATCATAGCTATGATTCTTTTTGTAAGAAAATTTAAAGAACTTAGCTTTTTTTATGTAGCTGACCGTGTGGGAGTTTGGGCTGTCATGGTTGGAGGGTTCATTCGCCTTGGAAACGTCTTTAATTCAGAGATTATTGGAAGAGTTTCTGATGTCCCGTGGGCTATTATTTTCAAAAAAGTGGATGACCTTCCAAGACACCCAAGCCAGCTCTACGAATCTGCTAGTTTTTTTCTTTCTGCACTTATTGGTTATAGCTACTACCGCTATACTAAAGGCAAACCTCTTCCAGGATCTTTACTCGGTCTTTGTATGATATTAGGTTTTGGGTTTAGAGGTGGAATTGAATCTTTCAAAGAAAATCAAATGGCTTTCGAAGATAGTTGGGCACTCAATATGGGTCAAATGCTTAGTATCCCTTTTATTCTTGTAGGTTGTTTTCTTTTTTTTGGACTTCATAAAAAGTTGATAAAAGAAAAAAGAAAAACTTAAGCACTGATCTTATCTGATTCTTCGCTTTACTCAAGATATGAAAGAAGTTCAACTTTTAATTCGCGTCAACTATTTAATTTCAGCATTATTAAAGGATTACTGGATTCTATAATCCCCTCATTTCATGGTATCCAATAAAGTCTCCCAAAAAGAAAAAATAAAAAGTTACCTAATTTTATAATCAACCTATTGAAATTACTGTTTTTTGTATCTTTCTAAACTACTACAAAAATCTTCCTCTAATGTTTTTTGCTCTAAAACCGAAACTCCCTCCCAGAACAAGATTCCCCAATCTGAGGAGGTTTTATGAAACGACTTTATTTACTAGCTCTTTTAGTATTTTTTCCTATTGCTGCAAAAGCAAATCAAGACATTGTAGAAGGTGAGTATCTTATCAAGTTAAAACCAGGCATTAGAACGAATCAAATTCAATCACTCGGTGTAACACTTGGAAGCTACAAAAATTTTCCATTACTTTTTCATAAACAGTTATCACAAAGAGAAACAGATCTCCTTCAAACTATTTTTTCATCTGACATTGAATACATAGAACCTGTTTACCGAGTTTCAGCTATTGGAGAAATGCCAACAATAGAAGAGGTTATTATTCCTATTAGTCTTGATAAACAATGGGGACTTGAGAATCCTCGTGACACAGACGTCAATGCTAAGGAAGCTTGGAGTTACACGACAGGATCTGAAGATATTGTCGTAGCCATCATCGATACGGGTATAGATTACAGGCACACAGACTTAGCATCTGCTATGTGGGTAAACAAACGTGAAATAGCTGGGAATAAGTTAGACGATGATAAAAATGGTTACGTCGATGATATCTACGGTTGGAATTACTACTTAGGAAACTCAGACCCTGATGATGATAACGGTCACGGGACTCACTGTGCTGGTATTGTTGCAGCTCAAGGAAAAGAAGCTTCAGGTATTGCTCCTGGAGTTCGCCTCATGGCTCTTAAATTTTTAGGTGGTCCTTCTGGCTCTGGAACAACAGCTGGTGCTATTGCTGCTATTGACTACGCCACAAGCAATGGAGCTCATGTTCTTAGTAATAGCTGGGGTGGAAGTGGTGACTCACAAGCTCTTAAAGATGCTTTTGCAAGAGCTGGTGAAAAAAATATTATTGCTACAGCAGCTGCTGGTAATGATGGAGCTAATATTAGCATCTACCCAACTTACCCTGCTTCTATCGTGTTAAATAACCTCATCACAGTAGCAAACATTGAAGAAGACGGTTATCTAGGGCCTTGGAGTAACTATAGCCCTTCCCTTGTACATATAGCAGCTCCTGGAACAGCTATTTATTCTACTTTCCCAGGCAACTACTATGAGTATTTAACAGGAACATCTATGGCTACACCTTTTGTGAGCGGTGGAGCAGCTTTACTTCTTTCGTTGAAAAAAAATTTAAAACCAGCTGATGTAAAAAAATATCTTATGCAAGCAGTAAAACCTTTGAGCTCTCTTAAAAACAAAGTTGTTTCAGAAGGAACTCTTGACATGGGAGCAGCTCTCAAAGCTCTCGCAAAAGATATAGGAAGCGACCCAAACGATCCAAATGATCCAAATGATCCAAATGATCCAAATGATCCAAATGATCCAAATGATCCAAATGATCCAAATGATCCAAATGATCCAAATGATCCAAATGA
>CANFEH010000061.1 GCA_947445855.1 Zetaproteobacteria bacterium | reverse complement strand
TCAGCAGCAGCTGCCCCACCACCAGCTACCATTTCTTCATCAGCAGCAGCTGCCCCACCACCAGCTACCATTTCTTCATCAGCAGCAGCTGCCCCACTATCAGCTACTATCTCTGTTTTTGGATTAAAAAAATATCCAGCTGGCTCAAACCCACGCTCATCTAAAAACTTTTTTCCACTTTGTATTCCTTTGAAATCAAAAACCTCTGGAACACGTATTTCTAAATCAGATTGTAAAGCGATGGTTTTTAAAACCTCAAAACAAAATTCATACGGAAATGGAGCTGTGTCTTTATCTAGCTTTTTTCCCAAGGGATGAAGGGTGTGATCCATGTCCTCTAGAAGAAGAACACCACTCTCAGGATAATGTTTAAAAACAACAGTATGTGAAGAGATTTGAAGGAAGCTATAAATAAATCGCTCAATAAATAGAAGATAGCTATTTTCTGACTCGTCTTTTCCAGAAAAATATTTTGAGATTTCAATGGTCGTATTGATAGCCCCCCCCTTTGCTTGGCTCAAAGGAGAGGTTTCTAATGTATCAAATTTAATATCTTTAAAAAGATGCCCTTCTAATTTGCTTTCATAAGTGATAGTAGAAGCAGATAAAGAAAATGAAGAGTTTGCTAAAACTAAAAAGAGCACAAGACAAATGAGATAGATTTTTTTTTGAAATATCACAACAAGACCTTTCTACTCGTTTTTTTATATAAAATATGAACACTGTTCCTCTATCGGAAAATGTTTGGTAAACTTTAAGATGTGATCTTTCGCTGCGCTTAAGATGACGGAATTTTCTGATCAAAGCATAGGAAAGTTTAACTTTTAACCTGCAGATTTTAAAGAATTAAGGAAAAATTTTCTATGAAGCAATATATGACGGAAAGATTTTCTGTTAAAAAATTTGATTCTACCAGGAAGTTGCCTGAAGAACAGATCAGCGAACTTATTGAGTGTTTCCGTTTGAGTCCTTCGTCTTTAAATCTTCAAGCATGGAAGCTTGTGGTTGTGAGTGATGAAAATATGAAAAACAAATTAGCTGATGCGGGAATAGGTGACAATGGTCCAAAAATAAAAGACTGTTCACATCTATTTGTGCTGGTTAGAAAAAAGCTTTCTTTAGCCCATTTTCAAAAAGTGATTGAATCTACCGAAATGCTGCAACTTAAAATGAAAAAGCAGAATATGAATATCATGAAAATGAAAGCTTTTTTCTTTTTTTATTCTTTGCTCATGGGTCAAAAAAACTGGGCTGTTAGACAGGTTTATCTTGCTTTGGGGGTTTTACTCGCTTCTTGTGCCAAGATGGGAATAGGCTCTCTTCCTATGGAAGGGATTCGGTGCAGAAAAATGGATAAAATTGTTGGTCTTTCAGGAGAGTACAGAACTGTTGTGGCTCTAGCTCTTGGATTTCCTCATGAGAGAGAAGCAACAAATCCTTCTCGGTTAAAAAAGTCACGTTTTTCTCGGGAGGAAGTGATTCTTATTATTTAGGGAGTGTAACTGTTTGTCATCTTTTTAATAGGTTTCATTTTTTAGAAAAGCAGTTACTTTTTCGCGATTATCTCCGCTTAGTTCAATAACACTGTTTTTGAAAGTCGCTCCACAAGCACATTGGGTTTGAAGTGCTTTCATAAGAGTTTTCGCTTTTTCTTCTGAAAAAGGAAGGTTGTAAAGCACTGTGACGGTTTTCCCTCCGCGCCCTTTTTTTTCGAGACGAATTTTAATGGGCCCTTTTGATGGGGTGTAGTTTGTCTTTTTTTGATTTTTCTTCCGCTCTATTTTATTTTCTGTAGAAAAGACGAGTTCTAATTCTTCTGTCACTGTAGTCTCCTTCTTTTATGAGTTCTTTGGCCTCTGGGGGAAGCTATTGATGCTTTTGTTCTCTTGTGTCATAAAAGTTTCTTTGAAAAAATGGTTGTTTTTAAAAATAGCATCTGGCGTGTGTTTTGTCAAAGGAGCAAGAGTAACTTGCTGTGTCTATTATTGTTTTTTGGGGTGCTAGAATGTTGGTTGCAGTTGTTATGGGGTCTCAGTCTGACTGGGACACCATGAAATCTTGTTGTGAGCTCTTAGAGTCTTTAGAAATTTCTTATACAAAAGAAGTGGTCTCAGCTCACAGAACTCCTGATAAAATGTTTTCTTTTGCTGAAGAGGCTCGGGGAAATGGAACTCAAGTGATTATTGCAGGAGCTGGTGGAGCTGCGCATTTGCCTGGGATGATTGCTTCAAAAACTTCACTCCCTGTGATTGGAGTTCCTATAAAATCAAAAGCTCTAAATGGAATAGATTCTCTTTTGTCTATGGTCCAAATGCCTGCAGGAGTGCCTGTAGCTACTCTTGCTATTGGAGAAGCTGGTGCTAAAAATGCAGCTCTTTTTGCTGCAAGTATTCTAAGTTTATGGGATGAAAGAATTAAGAAGAATCTTGAGGCTTTTCGGTCTAAGCAAACAGAATCTGTTCTAAATAATCCCGTACCAGGTGAGTTGCGACAATGAGTGAAAATAAAAAACTAAGAGTAGGAATTTTGGGTGCTGGTCAGTTAGCTCGGATGATGATTTTAAACACGAGACATCTTGGGGTCCAGTTTGTTCTTTTTTGTGAAAAAATAACTCAGACAACAAAAAATTTAGCAGACCATTTTGAAGCTTCTCTTGAAGACAAAGAAGCTCTCAAAAAATTTTGTGCAGAAGTAGACGTTGTGACTTTTGAATCAGAAAATTACGAAGAAGAGCTGGTCGAATTTGTGGAAAACTTAAAACCTTTGTACCCACCCAAAAAAGCTCTTCTTGTTGCGCAAGATCGTTTAAAAGAAAAGACGTTAGCTAAAGAATTAAATATCCCTACAAACAAGTTTATAAAAATAGAGTCTTATGCAGATTTGCTTGATGCTTCTCAAAAACTTGGTCTTCCATTGATTTTAAAAGCAAGACGCTTTGGCTATGATGGGAAGCTTCAGTTCCATTTGAAAGAAAAAAAAGATCTCCTAGCTTTAGAGAATGAAAATTTAGAAGGCTTTTTAGCTGAGAGTTTTGTGCCATTTTCTTATGAAGTCTCTCTTATTGCTGTAAGAGGGGTGTGCGGAGAAGTTAGATTCTACGATCTTTGTCGCAATCATCACGAAAATGGAATTTTAATGGAAACAAGAAATATAAAAAACAAAAAACTTTTTGCTCAAGCAAAAGAGCATATGCAAAAAATAATGGAGCATTTAAATTACACGGGTGTTCTGACATTAGAATTTTTTGTTTTAGAAGAAGAGCTTCTTTTTAATGAAATGGCTCCTAGAGTTCATAATTCTGGTCATTGGACGATTGAAGGAGCAGATGTATCACAGTTTGAAAATCACATAAGAGCAGTGCTAGGATTACCTCTTGGCTCTACAGAGTCTTCTGGTTCTTATCGAATGTTAAATTGTATTAGTGAAATGTATGACAGAAATCAAATTCTCTTAGAAGACGGCTACTATCATGACTACGAAAAAGAACCTCGAAAAAATCGCAAGCTAGGGCATGTGACTTTTTCTTCTTAATCGTTATCTTCATAAGAAGCTGATGACAGGTTTTCTAAACACAGATCATAGACACCATCCGGTGCTTTTCTAAGCCAAAGCTTAAATGGTTTATCAACTTGGATATAATCCCAAGAGCCTAAAAAAACACCATTTGTTTTCATGAGTGTTTGGTCCAAAATTTCGAGGCTTTTTTTATCTAGGCGAATAAAATATGAATGATCTTCATTGTTTGCGTACCCTTTGAAGGCCCCTCTAATTTTATCTTGTTCTTCGAAGACTTTTTTTGCACGTAAATCTTGTTCTAAATCATTAGGAAGATAGGACAAAGCTGTTATAAACCACAGTTTTTTATTGTGAGAATAACCTTCAAGGATTAAATTTTGGTAGAGTTTTTTGTTTTTATTTTTTTTGATAATGGAGTCTTTATTATTAAAATCAATACACCTGAGCTGTATGTTTTCAAAATCAAGAGGAATTCTTTCTTTAGGAGAGGCTATTAAAAAATTTGTTTGATAATAGCCTAAAAGAATAAATAAAGCTGGGAAAAATTTTTTCATACACGTGCCTTTTTAAAAAATATTTCTCAGGTAGAGTTATTTTATTTTATTTTAAAGGCAAGTGTTGTTTTATTGAAACTGGTCTGGGTGCGATTCTTGACAGGCTTTTGTTGCTAGACAGTTGTTATAAATTTTTTCAATTTTTGGAAACTCTGCCATTGAGACAGAGAATCTTTTTGCGTTGTAGACTTGTGGAATAAGGCATAAATCTGCAAGGGTAACTTCTTGCCCAAAACAAAAAGGGGAAGCTGTTTTTTCAAGGATTTTTTCGATACTTTTAAATCCTTTTTCTATCCAATATTTTGACCACTCTTGTTGTGTTTCTTTTTCTCTGTGGTATTTTTTCATGACAGAAAGATTTTGAAGAGGTTGGATACCAGAGGCTATTTTATAAGAAAGAGATCTTACCTGAAGACGTTTCAAGGGGTCTCCTGGGAGGATTTTTGGATAAGGATAAATCTCATCAAGCCATTCAATGATAGCAAGAGATTCTGAAAGAAAAGTGTTTCCAACTTGCAAACAAGGGACTTGTTCACTTGGGTTTAGTTTTTTGTAGAGATCACTTTTTTGTTCATCTTTTAGAAGGTTGATAGGTTTTGTTTGATAAGGGATTTCTTTGAGTGCTAAGGCCCAACGAACTCTCCAGGAACAAGAAGAACGCCAATAATGAAAAAGTGTGAGATTTTCTGGCTTCATGGTTTAAACTCCTATCTAAATTTTAAAAAACAAACTTTGTTTAAAATTCAAAAAAAGGTTTTTCTTTTGATTGTCTTTCGACAAGAAAAGAAGAAGGTGTAAAGCGTTTGCCATACTCTTTTTCGTAAGAGTGAAAAAGAACAATTTGATGCTCTAAGCCTATCGTTTCACAGTAACGAAGAGGGCCACCCCAAAAATCTGGAAATCCACAAGAAGCTACCACAGCATAGTCAGCAGCATAGGGGGATGTAAAAACACCTTGCTCAATAAGACTAGCTGTTTCGTTGATGATTCTTAGCACACAACGATCGCTGATTCTATCCTGGGGATAAGGCTTAGTGCCAGAAGTGTGGCCTTTTTCATTTTGGTAAGATAAAATTTTTTGTGCAAGAGTCGGTTCTTCGCTGAGAGGTTGGAGTTGAGTCTTCTTTACCCCTTTTAAAATACTATCAATATGGAGACGGATTTCTTTTGCATTTTCTTGTTCTTGATTTTTATCAAGCCAGCTTAAAAAAGAAGAAAAACCAATTCTTTCTATAATTTCAAAGGGAGATAAAAAGAATCCAAATTCCACAAGAGCAGTGTTAATATGCTGGATGCTGTTACCTTCATAGTGCAAGTAAAAAACTTCAAGAAGATAATGACATAAGATATGAAAAGAAAAGCTAGAGTTATTCGAAAATAGAATTGGTGTTTTAATTTTGTAAGCTAAAAAATGCAAAGTCGTCCGGTCTTCGTTTGCAAGGTCTTGTTTTGCGCATATTTCAATTAAAGGATAACTTCTGTGAAAGTTAAAATAATAAGTTCTCAAATATTTTTCGGAATTAGGTTCTAGTATATCGTCAAAAGAAAGTAGAAACGGAGATGTTAAATTCTTAGGGAACCCAAGACGAGGAATCACTCTAGCTAAGCTAGACTGTACTTCCATGTTGGTTAGCTCTTTCCTAGAAACTTTTTTTGTGAGTCTTTTATAAAGTTTTTTCAGAACAGATGGGATCGAGTCCTCTTGTTTAGCATAGTAATAAAAATGAAGCCCTGCAAGGACCCCTTTTTCTAAAAACTGGCTAAAAATAGCATGTGAACCGTGCACAGAAAAAGAAATATTTTGTGCAAAGTATGTTTGGTTAGCCTGTGGGGTTAAAATTTCTTTTTTTGCTTGGAACAAATGAAGAACATTTTGACTTTGCTGGGTTAAAAGGGTTGATATGAAAAACTTTTCTTCTAGGCCACGGACTGTCTCATTTTTTTCTTCATAGCAAAGGTAAAGAAGCTTCAAAACATTGAAGTAAGCTGGGTAGAAACCTTGTGTTTTTTCTTCAATCAAGCTACGAGCTCTATTGTAAATTAATTTTCTTCCAAGAGGAGTTAGCTCAACTCCCCATTTTGTTGTTCTGGTGGGTTTATTGTTTCTTGTCGCGTACTCTTTTGCGCGCTCAAAAAGAAAACTACTAGGACAGAGTTCGTCTAAAATTCCTTTGTTTGCTGCACTTGTGGCTGAAAATTTGCGCTCACTCAGTGTGAGGTCAAGAGCATTACTGAGACCTGTCAAACTAGAAATTCTCTTGCTACCAAAAAACACAGAAGTAATCCCTTGGCTTAGATTTTCAAAAGCAAAGGATGCTTTTTTGACCTCGGTTCCTATCCGGTAATCACAAGCAAGAATAAGCTCGAGACCAAAGCTGTAGCATTTTCCTTGTACAACAGCTATTTTTGGAATTTTCAGTTGGCTAAATTTTTCAAAAACTTGGTAGTAGCTATTTAACCAAGAAGCTACGCTCTCTTTAGATTTTAGTTTAATAAGTTCTGTCGGATCAACACCTAGGCAAAAATTAGTGTTTGGTTTGTTGTAAAGAATAAGACCTGAAAGATTAGCTGTGCTGTTGATTTGATCTAAGTATTCTTCTAACTTGAGAATATCTTCTGTTCTCATATAGGGCGAAGCTAAACCTTCTGAATTTATGAGTAGAAAACAAAATTTGTCTGAAATGGTGAGATCAAACATGGCTCATCCTACTTTTTAGGAACAGTCCCTCAGAGTTCTTCTCTCTTAAGCAAAAAGACTGTTAAATTGTTATAAGAATTTTGTATCACAGCTAGGCCAAATATTCCATGGTAGAGCTCAAGTGTTCTGCGAAGCCTATCGATAGAAGAGATGGGTTCTGCTGATGAAGCGTAGCCTGTTGTTAGTCCACCACCTAGTACGTTGACTTTTTCAAGAGGAGGGTTGTCAAGCTCTTGAAGGCAAGTAAGGACATGAGCAGCAGACTGCTGAGAGACTTCAAAAAAATCAATCTCCTGAGGACTTAGTCCTTCTTTTTCTAGAAAAGTTTTAATAGAAGAGGAGCTAGAAAAAGTCACATTTTCGTAGGCTATAATTTGAGTCAAAACTCTATGACCAATAGCTGTGGCTTTTTCTCTACTACTCAAAATAAGAAAACTTGAACCGTCTGTAGCAAGAGACGTGTTATAAGCTGTTAAATTTGCAAAGCTACCTTTTAAGAGGGGGCAGGCTTTTTTAATAATTTCGCGGCTTTTTTTTTGATCTCTAAATTGATCCTGTGTGAGAAGATAAAAATTTGGTTCAGGTGTTAATAAAGGAACAAGAGATTCTCTTGAGAGTAGTGATTGTTCTTCTGTTTTCTTGTAACAATTTTCCACAAAAGTATCTAAAGCTTCTCTAGAAAAACCGTAATCATGAGCTTGTTTTTGCCACTCTTCTAAAAAAGAAAAATTAAGCATTTGAAAAAAACTATCTTCTCCTAAGTAGCTAAGTTCAGGAATACTTTTTTTCAATTTTTGCTGATATTTATTTAAATTTTTTTGTGAAGATTGTTTCTTTGTCAGAGTGTCTGAAAGAGAGATCTCTATACCTCCTGTTATCATAAGATGAGAAATTCCATATTGAATATCATGACAACCACTAAGCAGAGCTTTTGCTGTGCTCTCTTCTCCGCAATAAGAGAGTTTGCTTGTTATGTTTTTTGAAAGTTCAAGGCTTTCTGAAATTTCTTCAAAAGAGATTTGAGGTGAGGCTTCTTTTTTTGCGTAGCTTATAAGAATTGTATCGAGATTTTCTTTCAGTTGAGAGTTACTTTCGAAAAGAGTTAGTAAGCAAGACTTCACTATAGATGTCGCTAAAACACTGGGTGCTTCTTGTAACTTATAGTGAGGTGTTCTCACAAAATCTAAAATGACGATGTTTTTTTTGGCCTTGGGCTCTCTAGTTTTCACAAAGAGTTTCTCACTCGAAAGAAGTTAAAAGTGAAACAAATGGGTGTACTAGTATCTGGTTGCGCTAGTGTACTATAAAATTAAAATATAGGGAATGGATAAAGGCGGAATCAGTTAGCAGAAAGCATTTCACGTGTCTCGTTTTGTAAGAGACTTGAGGAGAAGTTAACGATGAAAAAAAAAACTCCAGTAGTGATTCTTGGTGGCGGCATTCATGGGGTAGGGGTGTTGCATGACCTCTGTTCACGTGGCTACAGCGATGTGTCATTGTTTGAAAAGGCAGAATTAGCAAATGGAACAAGCTCTCAATCCACAAAGTTGATTCACGGGGGCCTTCGTTACTTAGAAAGACCAAGTCAAATTCCACTTGTCTATGAGTGTCTCCATGAAAGGAGTTTACTCTTAAAGTTGGTTCCAGATCTTGTAAAGCCTATTGAGCTTCTGATCCCTGTTCAGCAGAAAAATTTAGGAGAGCTTTTAAAAATAAAAATTGGTCTAAGCATGTATGATTTTTTAGCAGGACGCTCTCTTATAGCAAAACACAAAGTGCTTAGTTTTGAAGAAGCGTATGAACGTGCTCCTCTCTTAAAAAACAAGACAGATTACCGCTTTTATTCTTATTGGGATGCTCAAACAGATGACAAAGAACTTGTAAAAAGAGTAGCCGAGTCAGCTAGAAATTTAGGGGGGAAAGTCCATGAGTTTTCAGAGGTTTTTTCGATCAAGGATCAAAAAAATCACTGGGAACTTAAAATTAGAGATAGTAAAGGGAGAGAAACTCACGTTGAAGCTTCCTATGTTATTAATTGCCTTGGGCCCTGGGCTAATGATTTTCTAAAAAATAATAATTTTTCTGTTCCTTATAAAGCAGAAAATAATAAAGGAGTGCACCTTCTCTTCGAAGATTTAGGGTTAAAATCAGGCTTACTTCTCAAAGCGGTTGATCAAAGAATTTTTTTTGTTCTTCCATGGAACGGTAAAACTTTGGTTGGAACTACAGAGGAATTTTTTGATGGAAATCAAGATCAAGTAACTACAAGCCTAGGTGAAAAAGAGTACTTGCTAGACTCTCTTTATCAGTCTCTTGGAATTTCTTTTGCAGAAAAAAAGATTTTAAAAACATTTGCTGGATTACGCTGGCTCGT
Organism: Zetaproteobacteria bacterium; assembly: GCA_947445855.1. GTDB lineage: Bacteria > Bdellovibrionota_B > Oligoflexia > Oligoflexales > Bog-1112 > CANFEH01. Next base: position 2,784 of record CANFEH010000061.1, on the reverse strand, counting down.
TGTCGAAGAGGGTAGAAGCTTAAGCTTGACTTCAAGAGAATCTGTTTGGGGTCAACACCAAAACCAAAATGGTTTCGTCCTCACTTTATACGGTGGAAAATTAACAAGCTACCGGAAACTCTGCGAAAAAATAGGAAATCTTGTGAGCAAATCTGCAGGTGTTTCTGCTCCTACAAAGACACATATTAGAGAATCTTGGAAGGCTCCTGCATAACAGTAAAATAATTTCTAATAAGAGTTAGACGATCTTCGTAGGAAGATGTTGCCCAGATGTCTATTTTTTTTAGTTCACCATGAGAGAGTAAATACGCTTCGTCACAAAGCTTAGCCGCATAGGGAGCTATATGAGTAGAAAGTAGAGTTGTTTTTTGCTCTTTTTTCCGTCTTTCTATATAATTTTCTAGGCTATAAATATGTGAAAGATCAAGCCCTGAGAAAGGTTCATCAAGAATAAGAAACTCTGGATCATAAAGGCTTGTGATGGCAAGACTCACTCTTTTTTGCATTCCATGAGAGCAGGTAGCTAGAGAGCGATTGGAGTATTCTTTGCAGTCCCAGTAGTCTAAATTTTTTTTTATGTTCTCTTTCATATTTTCTAAACTGTGTAGACAAGCTGTGTACTGAAGAACTTCTTCTGGAGTAACCCAAAGGGGTAAAGCAGGTTTTTGAGGTAGATAAGCGATTTTTCTTTTTATCTGATAGTGATCGACCAGCATTAACTCTCCGTTGTATCTAATTTCTCCTGAGTCTGGCTCTAAATTGCCAGTCATGAGTTGAAATAAGGTAGATTTACCAGCCCCATTTTTTCCAAGAATGCAAAAAGTTGTCGGTTTTTCAGTGAAAAAGTTAATATCTTTAAGACAAAAGCCAGAGGAAAATGTTTTACGAAGATTTTTAATGCGAATAAGTTCGTTCATAATAGTAAGCCATTTAAATTGTGTAGAAGCGATTCGACTGAGATTTTTTGGCATAAGACAGAACAAATGGAAAGAGAAGAAAAAGTGAGAATTCCATGAGTAAAAGAGTAGAAAAAAACAAACTAAGAACAGAAAGAATTACAGACTGAAAAAACACTTTTCTTGGATCCATTTGCAAGACAATAAGAGGTACAGTCGCAACAGGGATATAACTAAGTGTGATAAATTTTATTAATAGAGAAAAGGATAAAACAAAATTTCTTTCTGGGATAAAACACAAAATAACAAAAGAAAGGGAAGTTAAAAAAGCTAAACAAAGCCCTATTAAATTAGCCAGTTGGAAAATTGTAGTTAAATACTTCTCATGAGAAACCCCACTCATTCTTTCAAGCCAAATAGTTTCAAAATCTTTTCCTATTTGTATGAGAAGAGCAATTCCTGCTGATAAACTTCCTAAAAAAATGAGGGACAAACTTGGGAGCTCTGTTTTTGTATTTAGAATGAAAAAAGGCGAAGCAATTCCGAGTAAGCTAGCAGACAGAAGAAGTAGCTTTGTGATCTTATTTTTATACCACATCTGCTCATAACGCCACTCTAGAAGAGCTCTAGAAGGTGTGCTTGTTTTTCCATTAAGAAGTATATAGTCTTTTTTAGCCACATTTTTCTTTTTAAGAAAAGTAAAAGGTATGAGAAGAGGTGGCAAAAAAAGCATAACAATATGGGTTAGAGTAGAAAATTTTCCAAAAAAGTATATGGCAACCCACCAAAAAGGGACATAGCTAATTAAAAAAAGAAAAGGAGATAACACAAATTTATAAAACTTTAAGAGCGAATCTGATTCTCCAAGAGTTTTTGCAAAAGAGTGCGTTGTTTCTTCAGAAGCCAAAAAAGTTTTGATTTGTTTTTTTAGGAAAAAAGTTCCGACTGCTATCAAGAAAAAAAACGCTACGTAAGACGAAAGCTTTGCAAGTTTGGACGAGATTGGTCCAAGATAGGTGTGTGCAAAGTCATGGTATAAATATAAAGCTAACGCAAGGACAATCAGTGAACAGAGGAGAAGGGTGATTTTTTTGCTTAGGTTCTCTTGAAACATCCTTAACTGGGAGAAAAATTCCATTCGAAGAAGCATATAAATTCGTGTCTGAAAGTTTTTATTCATAATTACAGTCTGCTTAAAAAGTCACAGTGAATATTCCTACAACCCTCATTGATCTTAAGCAGGCAATTTTTGCCTTTCATTAGAAAATGGGATAGTAGAGCTTTTCAGAGTCTATAATTGCTCAGTTTTTATTTTAAGGCATCCCTTTTTTGACTTTCTGAAGCCTAAAAAAGCAAACCAAGAGTCTGATAGTTCAGAATCTTGGTTTGTTGCGAGGTAATTTCTATAAATACCGGAGGGTTACTTCTTTTTCGCTTTCGCAGGAGTCGCTTCTGTTGGAGCTGCTTCTGTTGCAGCTTTCTTTCTCGTAGCTTTCTTTGCTACTTTTTTAGTAGCCTTCTTAGTTGCTACCTTTTTAGTAGCCTTTTTAGTAGCTTTCTTAGTTGCTACCTTTTTAGTAGCTTTCTTAGTTGCTACCTTTTTAGTAGCCTTCTTAGTTGCTACCTTTTTAGTAGCCTTCTTAGTAGCTTTCTTAGTTGCTACCTTTTTAGTAGCCTTTTTTGCTACTTTTTTAGTTGTTTTTTTAGTTGCTACTTTTCTTTTTTTGGCAGCTTTCTTTTTAACCAAGTTTCTTCTCCTCAACAAAAAAGTTAAATTCTGTGACTGTGCACACTCTGAGTTGCTCTTGCTTTTATTCAAAAACAACCCGATCTAAGAATAGTGTAACACAAGTGCAAACATAAATTTAATAATTTTTTTTTAAAAAAG
>CANFEH010000060.1 GCA_947445855.1 Zetaproteobacteria bacterium | reverse complement strand
TGGCTCACTGCACCATTTGTCATGCGAGACAAGCCTGTTGCGGTTACAGAAGTGAAACTACTTAGTAAATAATCTGTATAAAGTTCTAAATCTTGTTTTTTCATGAAATAACTATACTAAAAAAACAAAGTGCGTAACATCAGTTATTCATTCCTTATAAAAAGAGCTATAGATCCAGGCCCTTGCATAGACAAATGGTAATATCTACTCAATACACTATTAATAACAGGACTCCTAGATGTATTCGCTCCAACAAATACTGGCATAGTTCTGTTATCTATTAGGTATTCGGCGATCCGTTGCTCATCCTCCTTTAGGAATAGGTCAGTAGAAGAAGGTATCTGAATTGGTAAATGTACACCACTGCCCAGAAGTAGTAACCCTTCTTGATCAACTGAAAGCAGGAATGCCTCTCCTTTGTCATTGGCATGTTGTCTAATAAACTCATAGACTAAGTTCATCGTCTGATGGGAGGAATCACTCCTAACTAATCGGGAAACTCCCAATGATACATTTTGGTAGAAGGAATTAAAATTGTATGCCAATGACATTGGTGCGAGGGAAAGAAAAGATGAAAAAATAATAAAAATAGATTTTTCAGAGTATGAAATGCGCGACCAATGGGTTAGAAGTTCCTGCGCTAAGAATCCAATTACAATATAAAGAATCCAGCTAGGTCCAAAAATATTGTAATCATGGCTTCTTCCAAAGTAATAAACCATACTCGCCAGACCCATAACAGAAAGAGCTGACAGCAGCTGTCCCCGAATAGAATCTGAGGTTCGTGTACATAATGCTAAGGCGTATATAAAGGTGCAAACATAAAAAAAACATATGATTTGCCAATAGTGTAAACTTAGCGGGGTTAGTAGAAAACTGAAACCAACGGTAGAAAGTGTGGTTACAAGATGAATATAACTGAGAATATCTGGCAATTTGCCAGTCTGGCTATAGAACAGAAGGCTGAAAACAGAAAGCACAGCAATTACTATCAGCATTGCCCAGCCAATCTGCTGAACGATTTTTTTTGAAAACAAGACTCGGTTATTCCACAAGGTGCGATACTTTACCAACCAAGGAGTTAGTACAAAAGCCAGTGTCCCTGCTAAACAGGTCAAGCCAGAATCTAAATTCCATAAAAGCGCAGCGATCGATATTGCCCAAGCAATCCAGCTATACTTTAACCCACGATTACTACTAACGGCAAAAGACAAGACAACAAGAACCATAGCAGGAAAGATCATTCGAATAGGAAAGTATTGAAAATACGGTTCTTTTATTAGACCTCCACTAAGAAAAATTCTCGGGCCTAAATTACTAAAGTAAAAAGATGCCATCATTGTAATAGATGCCAAGATAGTATTTGAAATGACTCGATAGCAAAACCACCCAATAAAAAAACATGTTATTGATACCAAGCTAGATAGTATTGCATTAATACTATAAAAAGAAAGACCTATAACCTTGAAGACTGGTGCTAAAAACACAGGATAAAGACCATATAATGATGGCAATTCTGGTCCTATAGGATTCCCTCTAAAGTATTCTATGAGAGGAAAAATTATGGGGTTAAAGTGAAACAGCGGAGGCAATTCGACCTCGTTATATAAGGATACTGCAGTGATAATAGCTAAAAAAACTAAAAGACTGGACAAGAAAAGCAATTTCTCAATCAGAGAAGGTATGCGGAGAAGGGGCAATGCACTCACAAGTATTATCAAGGGGAGAGAAAATGGCATTATATGCAACAGTGATCCCCCTACGTATAGCCAGTTAGACGCTGACATAGCCAAATAGGTCATGTAAACAAAGGCAATAAGAAGCATAGCTGGGATAATATTCTCAAGCCTCTTGCTAATCCAAGCACACTTTCCTGAGCATACCCATGACAATATTCCGTATAATGGCAAAAGAAGAAGAGTCGAGTAGATCACAGCGTTCTCGAAAGGTTTTGGGTTTCCAGGAGCGACCAAAAGTTTATTTGCCAACGTGTGGTAATCTTCCAGAATAGGCAAATATACTAATCTTAAAAAATATACATGGACTGCCATTAGTAGAGCGCAACTAAGTACAGCCAGAACTGCACGCAGCCATGAAATATGGTTCTCTTCTTTTTCCATAAAAAATTTCCTCAATTTATTTCTACGCATTATGATAGAAAGTATATTTTTAATGCGAATTAAAAGTTAAACTTTCTTATCGGTTTTGAGCGAATCACTTCATCATACTTTGAGCAAGCAACTCATTCATCTTGAGAATAGCGCACTTCCAAAAAACGAAGATAGGGGATCTTTCACTATGTTCAAGATAACACTAATAATGCTAATTAAAAGTTGAAGCTATTACAAGGACAGTTCCCCAGTAATCCATCTCTTTTGTTGAAAGAGTAGCTTCTCCTGTGAACATAGGCACCACATCAGCATAGTGAATATAATCAAAATTAAAAGAAAGGGTAGCTCCTTCAAGTTTTTTCTGGTCTATAAAATTAAACGGATTCTGTCCATTTCCTGTTTTTTCTTGAAGCATCCAACCAGCCTTAACAAGGACCTCTTCACCAACACTAAACTTTAGTTTACCTGTACTTCTGTCGAAAAAACACTGAGTGAGTCCATCTTGGTTTCCTTCTGTTATCTTGTCACTTCCTACTTTTTTTAGTGTACAAGAAAAAGTAGGAGGATCGATAAATTCTTCACTATTTCTAGGGCTTATTAACAATGAATCGTGAAGTCTCCAAGAAAGTTTGACAGTTCCATCATTTTCTTCTGCTAAGGTTATTTTCATGCTTGGCCACATGGAATAAGCCAGATCTTTTTCTTTTCCTTTTTCATCTTTTTCATAAAAAAGATTATCAAAGAGTTTTTTTGTTTCTTCTAAATTCTTATAAAACTCAACTGCTTTGACATCTAACTCTTCGTTTTTCTTTTCCACATTGTTTCTTAATTTTTCTAATTCTTTTGTTTCTTCTTGATTCATAGCATCAAAACTTCTGTAGCTTTGTGAAAAAAGATAGGAGTGGCTAGAACTTAATTGAACTAAATGTTCTTCGTCTTCTTTTCTAATAGAATAAATAGAAAACATTTTTTCTTTGTCAGCTAAGCGACTAGAGTTAAAAATAATATCAGAAAAACTATACTTCGCGCCACCGTCTAAACTTCTATTTCTTGTATAAATCTCAGATAACTGAGAACTCATAGGAAGAGAAAGGTGCTGTCCCATTTGCTTTTTTTCATCATCAAAGTAGAAACAAAGTTTTTCTTCTCGGCTCACTTTTAGAATACCTAGTTTCAAGTACCTTTCTGTTTCAGAAAAAATTGCAGCCCAGTTTTCTTTCTTCCAAAAATCTTGGAATTCTGGAGATCGTATTTCAGAAAAAGTAATTTCTTCTAACTCTCTTCCTTTTTTAAGCTTGAAATTTGATTTTTCAAAAAAATCTGTAGACCAGAAACAGTTTAAATAATTTTTACCTGTTTCTGAAGGGAGACAATCGTCTCCTGTAAAATAGCTCTTTGCCTCATAATAGTTTTCACAAAGAGCATTCGGTGTTGGTCTTTCTTGATAATTTTCTTCAAGCAAAAGTTTTGAACGACAAAAATCTACATACTGGCTATCACAGTAGAGATGAAAATCTTTTTCAGGAATGTTACTTTGCTCGAGCTCATGCAAATGATCATCTATCATTTTTTCTTTTTGAAGGCTGTCAAAAAAAGATTTAACATGACTTCCAAAAAATTTAGCAACTCTCGCTTGGGCTTGATTAAGCTCTTGTGACAAAGCTTCTTTCTCTTTGTTAACACGAGTAATGGCACCCATAGATTCTTTCATAGAAGCCGAATAGTTCACAACTTTTTTAAAAGATTCTATATTTCCATCTTCTTGCTTTTTCCAAAAAACAAGAGAGCCACTTAAACCTAATCCTTGATTAAGACCATCTAATTTTAATCCTCTCTGTTTTAAGCTGTAGTCTGGTCTTGGTAACTCATTTAAGTCTTGAGGAAGCGCTGTTCTTGGTTCCTTGACTCCACATCTCACAAAAAGAAAAGATGCGACAAGTAGGCTTAAATATTTTATTCGCATAAGTTTTTCCTTTTTTTAAAAGAAGAGAGTTAAATCAAAAGAAAAAAGATCTTTTTCAAGAGCATTACGACTCATAAACTGTTTTTTGTACCCGACACTTGCCATCAAAGGAAGTGGAACCTGCTTTTTCTTATAAGCATTTAAAGAACTGTAACCAATGGTTGCTTCCACATGATTTGTAATGGAGTCCGTATCTTTTTCAAGTGTTCTCTTTGACTCAAGCTCTTTTTTTAAGTTATAGGTATCAGAAAATTTTTTTTCAAAAACATAACCAATCCCACCAGTGAGGCCAAAGTCACTGATAATTTGAGCAGAAAGACCAGCTTCTATTTTATGGCCTAATTGAAAGTCTACTCTCTCTTTAGCAAGAGGAAGGGGCTCTTCTTCTGTTTTTAAGCGAACAGTTCGCATACTTGGAAAGTTGAAAGTCCCTTTGACATATTCATTTAGAAAAAACCATTCACTCATAGGCTGGTCACTCGTTATGTTTGCAAATAGACCAACAGCTCCTTCTCCAAAAGGAACTGAGTTGAGCACGTCTGGATCTTTAGGTGTCCCTGTTGGAAGAATAAGACCAAGAGAAGAAGATGCTTTTAAAAATTTTTGATTATAAAATTTATACTTAGCAGCAAAAATTATATCACCAAAGCCTACTTTGTTCCAGTTTTCAAGAGGTGAGTAGCCTCTTTCTGTCAGTTTAGAGTTGAAACCAGAGTGACTAAGCTTGGAACTAAGTTCTCTTGCTGCTTCCAATTTATTATTATTTTCATGAGTTAGGGCAGCTACGAAATCATTTCCTTTTTTTGTAGCTTCAAATCCAACTTTAACACCACTGTTTGCTTGATAGATAGGCATAACAAAAGCAAGAGTAAGATTCTCTGTAAGGCCATAACTTAAATATGGAATAGTTACACGCACACTGGCAGCTAAGTCTGCTCTAAAATTTCCAATCTTATCATCTAATTTTAGACCAACTCCTTTTTCTGCTGTGAAAAAAGCTTCTGTCATTTGAGCGTTGACACCATCTCCTTTTTGTTTTGCAACAAGAGAAAGAAGAACATCTTTTTCTAGATCATAACCAAGCCCTACTTTTTCCCCGGAGGAAAGGTATTTTGACCGGATAGTTGTGCTCATTTGCTGAATTTTAACACTTCGAATACCTTGTGGAAGAACATTTGTATTTTCAAAAGAAAAACTAGTGAAAGAGTGGATTAGGAAAAAAAAAACAAAATTTTTTTTTACTCGGTTTATTCTCATTGTGTGTCCTCCTAAAAAAGTATGTTTCTATAATGCTCACACTAAAATCAAAGAACTATAGAAACACACTTAAAGCCTCATCACCCGTAAGTGAGATGAGCCTTTGTTTGTTTCAAAGCCTATGTTTATTTAAGCTCCTTTATGAGACACACTTTCCACTGAGCCTCTTTTTTTAGACACCCAGAAATTACGTCAGAGGTTGTTTTCATTTCTCTGCGGTAGTAATTAGTTTCTGGCTCTCTTCCTTGTGGCAAAAGACCCTCCTCCATTTCTCTATCTAGATTGCTCATGGCATCTTTAATGGTTTTAAGAGCTTGCTTTGCTTTACCTGCATCGTTTTCTTTCATAGCTAGACCTAATTCAGCACGACCTAGGTAGTAGAAATTTTCATGATAGTCACGACCACTTAAAGCATCAGGATAAGGTCTCACTTGAGTAGACTCTGTTTCAAGTGCTTTTTTAGCAAACTTAACGGCTTCTTCAGGATCATATAACCCTAAAGCATCAGCTCTTGAGTTCCCTTTAACACCAGACAGTACACGATAAATACCACCACCTTCATAGGGAACTTGACCAGTTAAAGAAGTTAGAGCATCTTTGTAAACCCTCTTAAGTTTTAGAGCCCAAGGGAGTGGATTTCTATCTTCATGCTTACCACGAAGAGCCACACAAGCGAGATAATAATAATAATATTCTTGATTTTTGGTTTGAGCCAAATTTTCGTCTAAGTTAGCGATACAAGATTCAAAAACTTTTTGTTTCTCTTCTATACTTACATTTGGAGCCATAGCACCTTTGTAAAGATCAAGACGAGACATTTGAGAAACAGCATACACTCGTTCAGCTAGACTAAGGCTTTTATCTTTAAAAGCTTCTGCGTAAACACCTCTAGCTTCTGTAGCCTTAGCTGCACCTTCACCTCTTGTGCGAAAAAGCTCATCAGCTCTCTCAAAATCATGAGCAAAGCTAAGAGAACTCAAAGCCAAAGAACCTACAACAGATAAAATCTTGTACTTATAAAATTTCACGGTATCCCCTTTTTTATTTCTTTAGTTCTAGAGACTCCATTTAAGGATCTGCTGTTTTTTGTCAAACTCTTTTACATAGATGAAATCAAAATAGAGAAAAGAAGATCACAGAGCCCAAGGGGTAAAGACTTGTCATGTGTGTTTTTATGTGATTTTATAAAACCTCTCAAATATGGAGGATTTCACTAAAATGGAAATAAGAAAAGCAACACACTACAAAGACTATCTAAAATTAAATGATCTCCTCAACTCTCAAAAACTACTGAGTTATGAGAATGGCAAAAATTGTCATGATGAAATGCTTTTTGTTATTACCCACCAGGTTTATGAACTTTGGTTTAAACAAATTCTTCATGAGCTCTACTCTGTGAGAGAAATCTTTAAAACAGATTTTTTGCATGAAGGTTCTCTTTCGGCAGCTGTTAGCTCTTTAAATAGAATTGAAAAGATTCAAGGAATTTTAATTGCTCAATTAGATGTGATGGAAACTATGACTCCCATGGATTTCCTCGAGTTTCGTGATCTTCTGGTTCCAGCTTCAGGCTTTCAAAGCGCTCAATTTCGAGAAATTGAAATTCTTCTGGGTCTTAAATTAAGCACCAGACTCTCTGGTCACAGTGATTTAATAATAGGCCAGTTAGCAGAAAGTGATCGAGAAAAACTTCTGCACGACGAACAAGAAGAACTCTTACCAGAGTTAATTGAACGTTGGCTCGAGAGACTTCCTTTTACAGAAAATGAACGCTATGTGTTTTGGGAAGAATACCAAAAGGCTATTTTTGAAATGACAGAAGAAGAACGAACTCAGGTGCAAAAAAATATTTTTTTGACAGAATCTGAAAAACTTAGTCAACTAAAAAGTTTACAAGAAAATGAAGATCGTTTTAAAGCTTTATTTGATGAAGATCTTTATAAAAAAACTAGAGAATTTTCTTATGCAGCTCTTTCAAGAAAAGCCTATCTTAATGCACTTTTTATTTTGCTTTATAGACGAGAAGGAGTCTTAATTCTTCCATTTCAACTTCTCACTTGTCTTTCTAATATCGATGAAAATTTTTCTCGTTGGAGGTATCGTCATGCTCTTATGGCAAAAAGAATGCTTGGAGACAAGATGGGAACTGGTGGTTCTAGTGGTCACAAATATCTTAGTAAAACGGTAGAAAATAACAGAATTTTTCAAGATCTTGTGAGTCTTCCTTCTTATCTTATTCCTTCTTCTCGTTTGCCAAAGCTTCCTCTTTTTTTAACAGAAAATATGAATTTTAAAAAAGTCGCTTCTGCATGTCTTTCTTAAAACATAAAGGTCACATAAGTATGAAAAACTTTAGACTCTTGATTCTTATGACAATGGTTATTTTCTCAAACTTTGTATTTTGTTCTAGTGATGTAGAAAATTTGAAACAAATTCTTTTTAAATGGCAAACCTCTTATAATCCCAAAGCTAACAAATTGATTGCAGAATATCTTTTAGAACAAAAAACTCCCCCTCAGGAAAAAGAGAAAGCTAATGTCATCAAAGTTTCTGTTGAATTTTTAGGTTCTGGAGTGGTTGCTCTAAGCCGTTTTGAATTAAAAAGTCATGAAGATATTTTTTCTTTAAAACAACGGCTTAATGATAAAATTTCAAAGGAACATCCTCTTTCAAGGAAGACAACTGATCTGTCTAATTTGCCTAAGGAAATTGAAAAAAAATTAGAAGAAAAAGGAATCAAAGAATTACCTCTTATGATTAATCAACTTTTCCTTGGGCATGGTGGACCTGAAATCAAAGACTTATCAACTATCAAAAATAATGATGTTTTAGTTTTTTCTTCAAAAAGAGGTTTTGGTGATTCTCTTAAAGGAGCTAATTTCGAAACAGCTTATTTTGCAGAGGTTGATTTTGAAGGAGCTAATCTTGAAAGAGTAATTTTTAGAAGAGCTAACCTCACAAAAGCTAATTTGAGAGGAGCTCACCTTGCTCATGCGGATCTTGCTCATGCTTATCTTGCTCATGCAGATCTTGCTTATGCTAATCTTGCTCATGCTAATCTCTACAGGACTATTTTGTATAAAACTGTTTTCCACAGAGCTAAGCTTTTTATGGCAAAATTAAGACATGCTGATCTAATTCTTGCTGATCTAACTCTTGCTGATCTGAGAGGGGCTGATCTCTACAGAGCTGATCTCTACAGAGCTAATTGCAAAGAGGCTGATCTTACAGGAGTTAATTTCAAGGAAGCTCATCTCACAAAAGCTACTCTTCGAAAGGCAAATCTCACAAAAGCTTATCTTAGAGGAGCTAACTTCTCTTGGGTTAATCTCGAAGGGGCTATCGTTTCTCAAAGGCAACTGAAGAATGCTAAGTATGTACGGAAGGAACAAAAAAGTCAAGTTATAGAGCCAGATGACGATTATGACAATACCTGCAACTTTTGCAATATCCAATAAGCCAAAAGCTTTTACTTCCCGTTTTTCTTAAAAAATCACTTTTACTATTAAAGGCTTACGATAAACCGCTTGAACTTTTATTGTTGTTCGTAATAATATCTTCCCATCTTATTCTTTTTACAACTTACGAATTACATGAATGACACGTTAATATCTTAATTCATTTAATGCACATAACTAATAGGTTATAAATTATGATCTTTAGAATTTTTTTCATTTTTTTAATTCTCTGTTTTCAACAATCAACCTTTGCTGCTTTTCCTTCTGCTCCTTCGTCTCGTGAAGGAAATATCTTAAACAAATGGCAAAGAGATTCTATTCAACCATTCATACTCTTACAAGAAAAAATAACTAATCCTGAAGAGGCCATGAGCAACAGTGTAAAAGTGGTAACCGTGATAACAGAGTATAAAGACTCTGTTTCATTAGTCAATATAGCGACAGCATTTTCAGTTTTAGGCAGAATATCCTCTGAAAATCCTACTATTAGAAAAGACCTTAAAGAAAGTGGAAAATTTACTAATCTAATATCTGTTTTAGAGAACAGAATAGATAAATTTGAAACAAGAGAATTTGTCAACGCTTTAGTAGGGCTTGTAAAAATAGGCTATTACAATGAAGATCTGTTTGATAGGTTAGCAGAAAAGTGTCTCGAGTTATCCATAACAGACCCACAGCATCTTGCAAATACTGCTTGGGCTTTTGCAAAAGTGGATCACTATTCAAAAAGACTTTTTGATGCTCTTAAAGAAGAATCAATTAGACAGATAAGCGGTTTTAATCCCCAGAACCTTGCAAATACTGCTTGGGCTTTTGCGAGCATAGATCATTATTCAGAAAGACTTTTTGATGCTCTTAAAGAAGAATCAATTAGACAGATAAGCGGTTTTAATCACCAGAACCTTGCAAATACTGCTTGGGCTTTTGCAAAAGTGGATCATTATTCAGAAAGACTTTTTAATGCTCTTAAAGAAGAATCAATTAGAAAGATAAGAGATTTTAATTCCCAGGACCTTGCAAATACTGCTTGGGCTTTTGCAAAAGTGGATCATTATTCAGAAAGCCTTTTTGATGCTCTTAAAGAAAAATCAGTTAGACAGTTAGATCATTTTAATCCCCTGGACCTTGCAAATACTGCTTGGGCTTTTGCGAGCATAAATCACTATTCAAAAAGCCTTTTTGATGCCCTTAAAAAAGAATCAATTAAACAGATAAGAAATTTCAATCCCCGGGACCTTGCAAATACTGCTTGGGCTTTTGCGAGCATAGATCATTATTCAGAAAGCCTTTTTAGAGCTCTAAAAAAAGAATCAATTAGACAGTTAGATGATTTTAATTCCCAGGACCTTGCAAATACTGCTTGGGCTTTTGCTATCTTTAACAAAAAAGACACCGTTAAAAAAATAATAGATCATGTCATAAAAAATCAGGATGTGTCTAGACTTCCTCTAAAGACAAAAGTGCAGCTTATCCAAGCAGCTTCTTTATTTAAAAACGAATATAGAGAGTTAATAGAACAAGTAGGATCTCTTGTTGAAACACACCCATCAGGTCTGCAAAAAGAGATTTTTGCTCTTTTAGTTCAAATTGAAAAAGGAATCTCTTTTTCAGAAGAAGAAGAGGTTATAGCAAACTGCATAGTAGACATAGCAATTAAGGCACACAAAATAGCTATTGAAGTCGATGGTCCCTCTCACTACGCTCGCAATTCTTCTGAGAAGCCTCATTTATTAGGAAGAAATCGTCTTAAAGAAAATATTCTAGAGGCACAAGGATGGAAGTTAATAAGAATTCCTTACTTTGTTTGGGATTCAAAAACAACAGAAAGTGATCATAAAGAGTACTTAAGCAGCCTATTAAAAAAGAACGGATTCACATTCCCAGAAAAGCGAAAAAGATCAGATTCTAAATAAAACGCTTTTAAAAAAACTTATTTTTTAAAAAAAATATGAGGAAACATTCTAGGAAGAACAGAATCTTTTCGAATAAACTCTTGTTTTAAAACTCCTAAAATATGAAGAGCAATCAGAGTTAAACCAAACCAAGCTAGATAACCATGCACTTGAAAAAGCGTACCTGCTAATTCTTTATTTTGCGAAAACAAAAGAGGTATTTCAAAAAATCCGAACATATTGATAGCATAACCACCAGCAGTCGACATAAGAAAACCGGAAAGAGGCATTGCCATTAAGAAAAAATAAAGAGATTTTTGAACTAAAGTAGCTAAAAATTTTTCAAAAGAAGACATGCTTTTTGGATAAGTAGGTTTCTTGTTACTCAGACGCCAAGCAAAGGCAAGCATCATAATGATAAGAAGCAGAGTCCCGAGTGGTTTATGAACACCTCCAATCAAAAAACGACCAAGGGGATCTTTTTCTTCAAGAAAATATTCTTTGTAATAAACACTCGAGTAGAGAGTGATGACAATAACTCCCCAAGTCATGTGAAAAAACTTGCTAAGAGGCCCGTAAGAAGACGATGAATTCTTTGAAAACATAGAAGTAACCTTTTTACGTCAAACATTTCTTTTCTCAAAATCTAGCAGGAAATCTTTATTTTCTAATCTTTTTCGCGTAAATGCCCCTTGAGGTCATCTTCTCCTCTTTTTAAAATTTCATAGGTCTTTTTCCAAAGCCCAGAGTCTTTTCTGAGCCAGGCTGTAAAAAGTTTTCTTGCAGAACGATTAACAAGAGCGTGTTCAAGAAAATACTGACTAAAAGTTTTTGGATCTTCTAAAGTTTTTAAATTATCCACATGTTGAGGGATGATCACAAGTTCAGAGTGTTTCTGTCTAAAAATTAACGTATTTTGAATATAAAAAATTTCTATTTCAACCATGGTTTTTTTTGTTCCTTTTACAAACGAATTATTTTATAGAGGCGAGTATCTCAAGTGATTAACGGGACTTTCTTGTAGCACAATTAGAAATATCCCCTTTACCTTTACTCTGATCTTCAAAATTCAAAACTGCTTTGTGTCTTGAGCGGTACACAGGGAAGGGATAAACTAGTCCTGATTCGCTTGGATTATAACCGATCATTTGCTTTAAGAAAAACCCTTTTAAAGATTTTTCAAATAAACAAAAATCTCCAAACAAACTTTCTTCTATAGAAACTTTGGAACAATCCACAAGAAGATTCCAGCCAGAATGCCAAAGTATAAGGTTGTTCATGAGCTTAGACTTTAAAACAGCTAAATCTTTCTTCTCTTTAAAATGAACTGGAGATAAAAAAGAAAGCTCTATAGTC
>CANFEH010000059.1 GCA_947445855.1 Zetaproteobacteria bacterium | reverse complement strand
GCGTAAATACATAGAGGAAATAAGCTAGACGTTAAAAAAAAGATATATTGATGCCTAAAGTCTGTGAGAGAACTAGTGGAAATCACATAAATACAAGGTAAAATGAAGCGATAAGAGTTTTTAAAGTTTAAAATATCCGCAATTTTAAAACAACCATAAAAAGAAAGCGTAAAGTGAATAAAAAAGATCAAATAAAGTAACTCATAAATGGAAGCAAATGAATCAATTGGGTAAAAATAAAGAGTGAAAAGCATATGAGGGCTGTAGTATAGGAGGCCCCAAGTTACTGTTTCACCAGAGCCTCCTGCTGTATAAAAGTCAACCCCCCAAAAAGATAGATTTTTGACAAGTTTTGCTAAAAAATTAATAGCAGGTATATTAACTTGGGTATTGTCAGCGCCCCAAAACCACTGAGAGTTTTGAAAAACAGAGTGAGTTAAGAAAGGTAGCATAACAAGAGAAGATAAAATAAGACTGATAAATAAATTATTATTAAGTATTTTTTTGAAACTAGAAACAAATTTTTTTATTAATCTGTTTTCCATATCAACTCCTAGTCGTACGGTTTTCTTCAAAAGAAACTGTTTTATTAAGACATAAAAGCTCAAAAGCAACACGCATTTGATAAAAAGAATCTTCTTCTAATTTTTTAGGATGAATCACAAGGTCAGAAGCTTTGTGTTCAAAGAAAGTGATATGAAAATATTGTGGAAAAGCTTCTTTTATATTGTGGAGGTAGTTGTCTTCATAAATCAAATGAACGAGTGTTTTAGTCCCTTCTTTTTGTGTTAATTTTTTAATTTTCTCACTAAATGTTTGAAAGTTTTTTAAGTTAAATAAATTTTCCCCTTTGCAATCAACAGTGTAAAACTGTTCTGGTGACGAAAGTTCAAGATTCTTAGACGTGTAGTCTTTAAGAAGTGCACATAAGTGTTTTTGTAGCAACTCTATTTTTGTTTGCTTATCTGAAGTAGATTCAAAAAAAGAATGCAAACTAGACTGGGTTAGTTGATAGATTGTTTTTTCCAATTCTTCTTGTTGTCTTGTTAGCTGAGAAAGAGTGCCAAGATATTGTTTGAGTCTGCCTTTTATTCTTAAGTGGTTTTTACCTTCGGAAAGTTTTTTAAGAAAAAAAGCTGCTGTTAGCTGATCTCTTGAATGAACTATGATAGGTTTTTCAAGAGCATTTTTTTGTACAATTTTATTCCCTTGAAATTCTCTTGTAATAAACTTTCCTGGGGCAAAATTAAATTTAAGAATATTAGATCCGTGTGTTTTTTCTAATTTTTTTGTTTTTATTCGTGTGTAGAGATTAAATTTTTTTTCTAGTTTTTCAAGAACAGTAAGAACTTCAGTTGTGTTGTGTTTTATATAATCTAGTTGTTGAATATTTTTACTGGCGTTATCGTCTCCAATATGACAAGTGAGATGATCTTCTTTTAGGACAAGAAACTTTTTTGAGATGGCTAGGAGGTTATAAAAAAGGCTTGTTCCTGCAAGATGAATGCCTAAGCAATCTTCTCCTAGTTCAAATTTTTGGTAGGTTTCTTTTTTAAAAATAAAGCAATCAAAGCCAGGATGAGATTCTCCTAATTCTGAATAAATGCCATGAATTTCTTCTTCAAGAGCCCATTTTTTTGAAATAGTCCTTCTGTTGACAACGATTCCATCATAACCTTCCTGAATAAGTTCTTCAATTCTGGCATAAAAATGAGGAAGCAGGATAATGTCAGCGTTTGTGTAAATGATGTAGTCGCTGTCTTTTGATTCTTGGTAAGCTTTTTCTAGAATATCAGAAAGAATGGGGAGTTTTCTTTTTTCTTTAAAGTTTTTTAGATCAAGAACACTTCTTGTTAGAGGGGAGAGTCTTAAAAAACTGTTTGGTGCTTTGTTTTCTTCTTCTTCATAAGAAGTGAAGGCTTGGGTGACAAAAATTGTATTTGAAACATAATTCTTTGCTTTTTCAAAAGAACTAAAAACAAGATGGCTTGCTATATAAAGATCATTTCGAATATTTTCTGGGACAGGGTTAATTACATGAAAAAAAGATATTTTTTCTTTTTTTTCAAGATGTTTCTCCTTTCTTCTTTCTTTGATAAAAAAATTTCTTGATAAGTTAGAAAGTTGAGATAATTTTTGAGGTTCGTTTAGAAGTAATTTTTTAAAATCATCTAGAAGTTCTTTTGTAGAAGAAAACTTATGTTCTTTTTCATGCCGATCCACTTCTAAAAAACCTTCTAAAGAAAAAAAAGGTATTCCAAAAGAAAAAAGAAGAGAAGAAAGTATTGTTTTAGAGTTTTGGCTAAAAATGAGGCAGAGGTCTATATTCTGCAGTAGGCTTTCTTGGCAACTAGAAGAATCAGTGGTAAAAAAAACATTTTCTGGCAATGCTTCTAAGCAATAATGCTCTTTTTTAATAGATAAAAGTCTTTCTACCTCTTCTTTTAAAATTTTAAGCTCTTCATTTTTAGCAATGATAAGGATTTTATTGAGACAAAGGGGGTCTTTATTTTGAAACTTTTTTGGAAACAAAGGAAACCTCATTTTTGATCTATAAAAAGCTTTAAAAGAACCATAATCATTAAAATTCGTTATGACAACAGTCAAATTTAGTGAAACTTCCTATTGTGGATTTTCTGAAATTTAGGATGATGAAGTTATTCAGTTTACATAATGGAGTCAAGAGTGATTAAAAAACAAAAAAGAGCTTTAGTCTGTGGAGCTGGTGGTTTTATTGGAAGTCATCTTGTTAAATCGTTGAAGAAAGATGGTTACTGGGTACGAGGTGTAGATCTAAAATACCCAGAGTTTTCAACAACAGATGCAGATGATTTTCTAATTGCTGATTTAAGAGATTATGATAGTTGCAAAAAATCTCTTACAGGTTCTATTGATGAAGTTTATCAACTAGCAGCTGATATGGGAGGGGCTGGTTTTGTTTTCACAGGAGAAAACGATTTTGATATCATGCATAACTCCTCTATTATTAATCTTCATATGATTAAACTTTGTAATAAGATGTCGATTTCTAAAATATTTTATTCCTCTTCTGCTTGTATGTATCCTGAACACAACCAGATGGATCCTCTTAATCCTAAGTGTAGCGAGGACTCTGCCTACCCAGCAAATCCAGATAGTGAATATGGTTGGGAAAAACTCTTTAGCGAGCGTCTTTATTTGGCAGCTCACAGAAACTATAAGCTAGATGTAAGGGTAGCTCGTTTTCATAATATATTTGGCCCAGAAGGAACTTGGACAGGTGGTCGCGAAAAAGCACCAGCAGCTCTTTGCAGAAAAATAGCCGAAGCTTCTGACGGGGGTGCTATTGAAATTTGGGGCTCAGGTAAACAGACGAGATCTTTTCTTTTTATAGATGACTGTGTTGAAGCTGTGAGACGTCTTATGGAAAGTGATTTCTTAGGTCCTGTTAACATAGGCTCAGAAGAGATGGTCACAATTGATGAGTTGGCCAAAATGATTATTGGTATATCTGGAAAGAAAATTTCTTTAAAGCATATTGATGGACCTGTCGGTGTTCAGGGTAGGAACTCTGATAATGCTCTTATAAAAGAAAAACTATCTTGGGAACCAAGAGGGAGTCTTCGTGAGGGGCTTGTTGAAACTTACCCTTGGATTAGAAAGCAAGCAGAAAAAATTTCTGTGATTCCTCCTCAAAAAAAGATGATGGAATCAAGAGAGGTACGTTCTTAGAAAAGCACTTGTTCTTTGTGCTAAAGCTTTATTTGATTCCTTCTTGACCTCTCAGAGTCTTCTCAGTTAAACTCCAAAAATCCTATTGTATTTTAATCTGTTTCTAGAGCCATCGTAGGGCCTAGAGCTTTACTTGAGATGAGTTGTATTTATCTCGAATTATAAGGAAAAATAAAATGAAAGTATCTCTTCCAGACGGATCTGTGCGCGAGCTACAAGAAGGCTCAAATAGTTTTGACTTAGCAAAATCTATCAGCCAAGGTCTGGCAAAATCAGCAGTAGTAGCTTCTGTTAATGGAAAACTTGTTGATTTAAGTCGCCAATTATCAAACGGCGACAAAGTATCCATATTCACAAAACAAGATAAAGAAGCTTTAGAGGTCTTAAGACACTCAGCAGCTCATCTCATGGCTGATGCTATTTTGCGTCTTTACCCAAAAGCAGAGCTCACAATTGGTCCTGTTATAGAAGATGGTTTTTATTACGATATTTTCTTGCCTGATGGAAAAATAGCTCCTGAGGATTTTCCAAAAATTGAGCAAGAAATGCTAAGGATTGTGAAGAAGAACGATCCGTTTCAGTGTCACAAAGCAAGCTATGATGAAGCTAACGAACATTATGCTCGTTACCTTGCTATTGATGGTGGAAAAAACAAATTCAAAACTGAGATCATAGAAGATATTAAAAACAGGGGAGAAGAACTCACTTTTTATAAACATGGTGACTTTATCGATCTTTGTCGTGGGCCTCATGTACCCAACACAAATTTTCTTAAAAATGTGAAGCTCACAAAAGTGTCTGGAGCCTACTGGAGAGCAGACGCTAAAAGAGAGCAGCTTGTTCGTGTTTATGGAACAGCTTTTTTTGAGAAAAAAGAACTAGAGGATTATCTCAATTTTCTAGAAGAAGCAAAAAAAAGAGATCATAGAGTTCTTGGAGAAAAGCTCGATCTCTTCACATTTTATGAAGAAGCTCCTGGATTTCCGTTTTTTCAACCGAATGGAACTATTCTCTTTAATCTTCTTGTCGAATATATGAGATCTTGTCTCAAGAAAAAAAATTACTTAGAGGTGAAAACTCCTCTTGTTCTTTCGGAAGACCTTTGGCACAGATCTGGTCATTACGATAATTATATGGAGAATATGTTCTTCACAAAACTGAAACTTCGTGATCCTAAAAATCCAGAAAATATTAAGGATAACGTAGAAGAAGAACGTCCAATGGCTCTTAAGCCTATGAACTGTCCAGGTCATCTTATGCTTTATAAGTCGAGGCTCCACTCTCATAAAGAGCTCCCTCTTCGTATGTCTGAGCTTGGACTTGTTCATAGACGTGAACTCTCAGGGGTTCGTCATGGTCTTTTCCGTGTTCAAGCTTTCACACAAGATGATGCTCATCATTTTTGTACACCAGATCAGGTGACAGAAGAAATTATGCTTCTGATAGGGTTTTTCAAAGAGGTCTACACTCATTTTGGTTTAGGTGATATTCGTGTGGAACTATCTACTCGTCCAGAAAAGAGTATTGGTTCAGACGAAATGTGGCAAAAAGCTGAAGCAGCTCTTGAGGCAGCTTTAAAGCATGTTGGTCTTGAGTATCAAGTAAACCCAGGAGATGGTGCTTTCTATGGTCCTAAGATAGATTTTCATATTCGTGACACTCTTTCTAGATCTTGGCAGTGTGGAACCATTCAACTCGACTTTTCTATGCCTGAGCGTTTTGGTCTTGTTTATGTAGGAGCTGATGGGGAACGTCACACTCCTGTCATGCTTCACAGAGCTTGTTATGGAAGTTTAGAGCGTTTCCTTGGGATTATCATAGAAAACTATGCTGGAGCTTTTCCTCTTTGGCTTTCTCCTGTGCAAGTAGAAGTGCTTCCTATCAGCGATAAGTATAATGAGTACGCAAGCTCTCTTGCTGATAAACTTCGTTCTGAGGGTCTTCGTGTGAACTTAAACCTGAAGGATGATCGTATTGGTTATAAAATCAGAGAAGCTAGCCTTAAGAAAATTCCGTACTGTCTTATTCTTGGAGAAAAAGAAATGGAAAGCGGCACTGTGAACGTGCGCTCTCGAGATAAGGGAGAGCTTGGAGAAATTTCTCTAGTAGATTTTCTTAACAGTCTTGAAAACTGGAAAGTATAAATTAATCTTTTTCTTAAAAAAGATATTTTTGTATGCTTGTTTCGTTTCTTGTTTAAGTATAAGTTCTTTTTTACCCCCCACTGATAAACTAAATACTTGCAGCTTAGAGACACCGGATTTTTTCTGGTGTTTTCTTTTCTTAGAGAAGAAGGCTTACAGCTTTTTTCCAACCTTCTAATTTTTCTTTTCTTTGTTCATGTTCTTCTTGTGTGAGTTTTACATCAAAAATTTTGCCAATAGTTTTTTGTTTTTTTAAGTCTTTTAAATTTTTGATAAATCCGCTTCCATAGGCTGAAATAAGAGCAGCACCGTAAGCTGTGGACTCCAAAATTTCTGGTCTTAAAATTTTAAGCTGAGAAAGATAGCTTTGAGTTTTCATAAGAATTTCATTAGCAGTAGCTCCACCATCAACACAGAGCTCTTTTAATTCAAGTCCACTCTCTTTTTTGAAAGTAGCCAGGAGGTCTTCCACTTGAAAACAAATTCCTTCAAGAGTTGCCTTTATAATTTGTTCTTTTGTGGTGGAACGAGTAAGCCCTAGAAGAATTCCTCTGGCTTTAGGTTTCCAGTAAGGAGCTCCAAGGCCTGTGAGAGCAGGAACAAAATAAATTTGAGGTGCAGCCTCTGTGTCTTCTTTGATTTCACCTGTTTCTTTTACATGGTCTATCATGTGAAGGTTGTCTCTTAAAAAGCCAACAGCAGCTCCTGCCATGAAACAAGACCCTTCTAGGGCGTAGCTCATTCCTTCTTTTTCGAGATCCCAAGCTACTGTAGTGAGAAGGCCTTCTTTTGAAAGTACAGGTGATTTCCCTGTGTTCATAAGAAAGAAAGCACCTGTGCCGTAAGTACACTTGGATTCTCCTTTTGTAAAACAAGTCTGTCCAAAAAGAGAAGCTTGTTGGTCTCCTAAAATTCCATGAATAGGAATATTATCAGGTAAAAAAGATAAACCTTTTGTTTTTCCAAAAAGACTATCAGAAGGAATCACTTCGGGAAGTGATGTTTCTGGAATATCTCCCATAAGAGTTAGAAGTTCTTTGTCCCATTTTTTTTCTCTGATATTATAAAGAAGAGTTCTTGAAGCGTTGCTTGGCTCTGTGAAGAAAGACTTTCCTCCAGTGAGCCAGTAGAGTAAAAAAGTATCAATGGTTCCAAGAAGAGCTTCTCCAGATTTTATTTTTTTTGAAATAGTTTTTTCATTTTCTAAAATCCATTTTATTTTTGTTCCAGTGAAGTAAGGATCAAGAAGAAGTCCAGTTTTTTTTTGAAATTTTTTTTCTAGATCATTTTTCTTTAGATCTTCACAAATTTTAGCACTTCGTTTGCATTGCCATACAATTGCTTTTCGGAGACTTTTTCCAGAGTTTTTTTCAAAAATACAAAGGGTCTCTCTTTGGTTTGTGATACCAATAGTTTTTATTTGGGTTTCTTTAAAAGTAGGAAATTTCTTTTTGGCTTTTATAAGGCATTCTCTGATCGCTTCTTCGCAGGAGTTTAAAATTTCTTCTAAATCATGCTCCACCCAATCAGAAGAAGGGTAATGCTGGGGGACATCTTTTTTTCCTTCGCTTATCAAGTGATGAGGTGTTGCTCTTAAGTCGAAGAGAATGGCTCTTGTTCCTGTGGTGCCTTGATCAAGAGATAAAACAAAGTGGGGATCATGTGGACTCATTTTGTGTGCTCCTAGGTTCTCAAGGTGACTTTTTTTTATTTTTTTGCTAAAGTGGCAACCAGGTTCATCACAAGAGTTTAAGAGTGATAAATTCTTTGATCGGTAGGCTACCTTTTTGTGCCGCCTAGTTTTAGACTATTTTTAGTTGAGGTCATAGCTCGAATATGCGCATTGTTTTTCTTGGAAGTCCTGAATACGCTGTATACCCGCTGAAGCACTTGGTGGAGCAGGGAGAGCACGAAGTTGTAGGGGTGGTAAGCCAAACTCCTAAGAAAAAAGGGCGAGGCCAGAAAGTTTTTGAATCTCCTGTAACTGTTTATGCAAGAGAAGTTGGTCTAAAGGTTTTGACTCCAGAGAAAGCTTCAAGCGAAGAATTTCTACAAGAGTTGAAAGCTTTGGAGCCTGATCTTTGTGTGACCTGTGCTTATGGCAAGATTTTGACTCAAAAGTTTTTAAATATTCCAACACGAGGAACGATCAATATTCACCCATCAAAGCTACCTCATTACCGCGGAGCTGTTCCTGTTCCTGCAGCTTTGCTAGATGGCTTAAAAGAAACCTCTGTGACAATTCTTTTTACTGTAAAAGCATTGGATGCAGGAAATATTATTGTTCAAGACCATTTTTCTATTGGTGAAGAAGAGAGATCTTCAGAGCTTCTTACTCGTCTTTTCAAAGATTCGTGCATGACTCTTGATAAAGGTTTAAAAAAATTAGAAGACCCTGATTTTGAAGGTGAGTCTCAGAATGAAAGTGATGTGACTCATTGCAAAAAAATTGCAAAAGAAGATGGCCTTGTGGATTGGACCATGAAATCAGAAGAGATCTTAAACAGATATAGAGCTTTTTACCCGTGGCCTGGTTCTTTTACTTTTTTTGAAGGCAAGAGAGTTCTTCTGGAAGAAGTAAAAAAAATGACTCAAGAAGAAACTCAAGGTCTTTTGTTTTCTGGACAATTTATCTTCTCTAAAGAGTCTAAAGTTCTTTTTGTAAAAACAGGAGATCATTATCTTGAAATTTTAAAGCTTAAGCCTGAAGGAAAAAAACTTTTGTCAGCTTCTGATTTTTGGAATCAAATTCCAAAGGATAAAAGACAAGAAGCTTTTTTTAGTGGTAAGAGTTCATGACAAAGAAAAAAATAGTGGTAGCCTTGTCTGGAAGTGGAAGAACTCTTTTAAATCTTTTAAAGTATGGTGAAGAAAATAAAAGCTTTGAAGTAGTTGGAGTGATCACTTCTAGAAAAGAAGTCTACGGAGCAGAGATAGCAAGAGATTTTTGCATTCCTCTTTACTACGAAAAATTTTCAAAGAGCTTTGAAGCAAGTTCTGAGTTATCCCATTGGCTTCAAATGTTGCAGGCTGACTTAATTGTTTTAGCAGGATTTTTAAAAATATTTCCCACTCGTTTTGAAGGAGGAGTGAGCTATCCCACTGTAAACATTCACCCTTCGCTTTTGCCTAAGTTTTCTGGTCAAGGTATGTATGGCCAAAAAGTGCACGAGGCAGTTTTACAGGCTCATGAAAAATACAGCGGAGCTAGTGTTCATTTTGTTAATGAAATTTATGATGAAGGCCCACTTCTTGCTCAAATAAAAGTGCGTATCTTAGATGAGGATTCTGTGGACACCTTGGCATCCCGTATTTTTGAGGCTGAATGTATTCTTTATCCAAAAGTAATTGAAGAAGTTTTAAAAGGGAATTTGCCCGCAGAGAGGAGACCTCTTCTCTTTAATTTTTAAAAATTAAAATATTATCTAAATAAAATAAGAAAGCGTGTTAAAATGAAAGAAGAATATCAAATAACAGAAGAGAACTTTGAAACTCATTACCTTCGTTTCGAAAAAAGACAAGCAGGAGTTGGTCTTGTGTACTGTCCAAAAAAGAAAAGTTATAACTACAACGCTTACTGCTTTGAACGAGAACTCCTAAAAGAACTTTTTTCTGTGGAACATGAGTTTTTAGAAGATGCTCTTCAAATGATTCACGAAGAGTTTGGTTCTTGGGAGCTTGTGCCCTATGAAAAACAAAAGTCCGGGTGTTCGACTTGCGTGGCTAAATAAGATTTTCTTTTTTTTGTATTCTTTTTTCTCTTCTTCTTTTCTCTTTTCGCAGTGTGAAGCTTTGAGTTTGCTAGATTTAGAAAAATCTGAGAAACAAATTTTCAAAATTTCTAGTGAAGTTTTAGATTTTTTTAACTCAGGATCGAGTAAGACTCTTGCCTCTTTTTTTCACCCAAGATTAAAAATTACAAAAGAAAAACTCGGTGCTTTTTATCAACTAGAAAAGTTTCGTCTTGGTCTTCCTTTGAAGTCATATCTCTATAGAGTGTGGAAAATTTCTTCAAAAGAAGAAATTGCAGAAGATATTTTGTGTGAAAAAGATGGCGTAACTTTACTGTCTCACTACGGTTATTCTCACCAATTTAATTTTTGGGTGAATCTTTTGGGAGCGAAAGAGCAAGGGGTTCTTCTATTTTCTCTTGTTCCTGTTAATGGGGATTACGTGATTGGTTCTTTTCAAGTGGTGAAGTGGTCTCACATGAAAAAAGGTTATGAAGATTGGGTGAGAGAAGCTCTCAAAGAGAAATCAAAAGAACTTTCCTATTTAAAATTAGATATTGCTAAAAAACTTACCCTAGGGGATCCTTTTTTTAAGATTGAAGCTTCAAAAGAAATTGAAAGTTTGCAGAGAAAACTTTTGCTAGAAAAAGACTTTTTTAAAATATATCAAAAAAAACTAAAAACATTAGAGTTGAAGTCTGTTAAGTCTATTTTTAATCAAAATGGAATCGGTCTTAAATTTTCTTACTTACCTCTAGATAAAGGAAAAGAGTCAGTGAATTTAGAAAAAGACTGTTTAACTATAAAAGATTCTCTTGGTACTCTTATTCAAGATCTTTCTGGAATTCGGTGTGAATTAGCTTTAAAAACAAGTTCCTCTTCTTCCCAAGAGAGTTTTTTCTTGGCACTTTAAACTTTTTATCTATTTCTGCCGATAGTCTCTTCATGATTATCTTCCTGTTTTTAATTTTCTAAAAAAGGGAAAAAAATGAAGAAATGGCTTGGAGTCATCTTGTTTTCTGTGGTTTTTTTTGAAAGCTGTAGTGATAAAGATAATCAAAATAAGAGTTATCAAAGAGCTCCTCAGATGAACCTTAACATGGAAAATGCGTTTGGTCTTGCTGTTGTCGAAAATGACAGAGCCTCTGCTCTTGCTCTTGTAGGAGAGCATAATAAAAGAATTGATGATATGGGACTTGTGGGAGCACCTAAGATTTCTATTGAAGGTGTAGAGAAAGAAGTCTTTGCTTTGACATCGAATGGAAAAAAATTTACTTTTCCATCTCTTGAAAAAAATCAATTTAGCCTCACTGAATCAAAAGATACTGCTCAGCTTATGAGTATCGATAAAGATGGTTCGATTGAAGAAGTTCTTACCTTTGAAGACAATCCAAATGCACAAGAGTTTGACCAAAAAATTGATTATCCGTCTATTAAAACTGTAGCTGTATCCCCTACTGGTGAGCTTTATTTCCATTTTGGACAGCCATTTATTTTTAAAGATGCAGCACAAGATGAAAATCCTTGGGACTTTGAAAACGGGTATCAGTGTCAAATTTTTACTTCTACTCAATCAGTAGATAATCTTCTTAGCGATAAAGACGGCATAAAAGATGGTTTAAAATGTATTGATAACTTACATTTTATTTCAAATTGGCAAGCTGAAAGAGAAAGTGTTTTCCAATTTGATAACGAAGGCAATGCGTACTACAGAGCAGAAATTCCTCAGACTCCAAAACAACTTGTTTATAAACTTAAGCGTGGGAAAACTTATGAAGATTTAGCAGCAGATTCTGATGCTATTTCTGAAAAAATTAACGCTAATATTTGTGTACAAAATTTTCTTGTCACACAGGCAGCTGGGATCTTTTATACAGGTCAAACTTGTCAAAATAACTCGACGGGAGATAGTGGCTTTTTTCGTTACATATCTGCAGATAACGTCATGACAGAAATTGCTCGCGGGTGGTGGAATTTTATTTTTGATATTCAAGAAGCTTCAGGTGATAGAAATGAAATTGATCAAGCAGTTTTCTTTGGTCCCGATCCACTCAGTGCAACAACAGCTTCTTGGAACTCAGCTTGTGTTTTTAATTTTGATCCAGAAGGTTTGACTCCACAGGAAAGAATATCAGAGGTCATTACTTGTGGAAGTAATATCTGGGACTGGGTTGAAATGAAACGTCAAGTTGATGTTGATGCTTACGGTAGAGGTTATAATAACTGGCAAGAGCCTGGTGAAGCGATCCCGACAATTGGGTGGAGAAAAGAAGCTGCAAGACGTTGTGAAGATAAGAGTGAAGTTTTTGCAGGTGGTGGTAGTCAGATTTCAAGTATTAAGCAAGATAGTGACGGGGATGTCTATGTGGTTGGAAATATTAGAAAGAAAAAAGAAGGGAGTCTTATAGCCCTTCCAATATAGGTTGATATTTATAATAATATTGATATGTTGTGATTTTTTGGATTTGTTATGCCTGC
>CANFEH010000058.1 GCA_947445855.1 Zetaproteobacteria bacterium | reverse complement strand
GTCTACGACTTTCGCGACCGAGATGTGGACTACAGAATTTACCAAAGAGAAGACGGTTTAGATCTCGTCGCAATTCATTTGTGGCTAACTTTAGAGAAAGGGGAAAAAAAATGAGATCCGAGCAGTATATCGAGAAGGCATTGCTAACCGAGAACAAGGACAGGTTTGGAGCTGAAGGGAGACTTGCAAAAAACCAGAGACTTTTGCACGGTGCCATTGGTGCGTCGACAGAAGCAGCAGAGATTTTAGACCAGCTCAAAAAGCATGTCTACTACGGCAAAGAACTCGACAAAGTGAATCTTTTCGAGGAAGTTGGAGATCTTTTTTGGTACCTAGCTTTGCTTGCTGATGAGCTCGGGTTTAGTTTCGACGATGTTATGGAAAAAAATTTAGAGAAGCTCAATGCTAGGTACAGAGATGAGTTTGATCCTGAAAAAGCTCTCAATAGAGATCTCAAAAATAACTAGAGGTCTTGAAGTGAGCTCAGAAAAAAAAAATAGATCTTCTAGAAGAAATACTAACTTCGGGAACACCAAAAAATGATCAAACAGGGACAGAAACACCCAAGAATTTTAGCAGAGGTAAGCGTATGATAGACAAAATTTTTCTTAGCCCTAAAGAAGCTGCAGAGCTTCTCGGAGTAAGTATCACAACCATCTATAAATGGATTCAAATGAAGCAAGTTCCATATAGGAAACATGGAAGACTAGTAAAATTCTACAAAGAAGACCTACTTGAGTGGAGCAAATCCCGAGAAATTAAGCTATATTTTTAAAATACTTTGTAAAAGCATGAACCTATAGTACTCTGGCTGGCTCTTCGAAAGAGGGATGCTCTTTGACAAGTGAGTACATTAAATTGGGAAGCACACTTTTCTGTTATATTAAAACAGGAGAACCCCATGGCAATTGAAAAGAGAATATCGAAAAATAACGGACCAAGATACAAAGTTAAAGTAAGAGATGAGCTTGGAAAGTGGTTTCCGGCTAAAGCTTTTTCTACTCTAAGAGATGCTCAAAAAAATGAGAGGTGTCTTAAAGAAAAAAGAGAAGCTGGCATCCTTGCTTTATCAGAAGAAGCTAGATCTATTACAGTTGAAAATTACCTTAGTAAATGGGTTGAATACAGATCAACATATATTTCAGGAGGATGGAACAAAGCTAAGCTTCGAATCATTCACCTTTATATTCTTCCGATCATCGGAGGCCTAAAACTTTCGGAGGTTAAACCTCCACATATCGGTAAAATTTTAAGTGAGATGAAAAAAAAAGGACTTAGCTCATCTTATCAGATTCATACCTATATGATTCTTCAACAGTCTTTTAGAGATGCTGTGGAGTATTATGAATACCTGGAAAAAAATCCGATGAAAAAACAAGACAAACCAAAGATGTTTAAAGTTAAAAAGAACTTCCTAAAACCAGAGGAGGCTTATAGACTTCTTGATGCGTGTAAAGATCATTATATCGGTCCTGCAGTACATCTTGGAATACTAGTAGGACTAAGGCTTTCAGAGATACAGGCACTTAGGTGGAGCTCAGTGGATTTTGAAAAGAATCAGATCTTGATTTGTGAGGCCTACAAAAGCAGCATAAATAAAATGGAACCGTACCCTAAACAAAAAGACTGGCTGATTGTTCCGATACCGAAAATGCTTTCAGAATATCTTAGAGCTCAAAAAGCACAGTCTCCTAGATCTTTTGTGGCCCCTGCCTTAAAGGGTGGGATGCTTTTCAATGACAAACTTAGACTCCATTTAAAAAATTTTTGTAAGAAGATTGGAGTGCCTAAAGTTTCGGCGCACGAACTTCGCCATTCTTGTTCCGAAGTGTGGTTTTCACATGGAGCATCGGTAGAAGATGTGAGGAGGCTTTTAGGGCACAAGTCAGCCAGCACTACCATGAATTACGTTCATAGAACGGAGGATAGGCTGGCTAAACTTGCTGAGAGCATCCAGTGTCAATAAAACTTTTTTAAGTTCATGTCCCCTTTTTGTCCCCTTTTTGTCATTTTTTGTTATGCATGTGATTTTTGCAGATCGGTATATAACGAAGATCATTAAGAAAAAGAGTGGTGATCCCAGGAGGATTCGAACCTCCGACCCTCAGATTAGAAATCTGATGCTCTATCCAGCTGAGCTATGGAACCTCTATAAGAAAAATAGAGAGGAAATTTGTAACACTATTTTATACAAAAGACAAGCAAGAATAGATTGGCGTGTCATTCATTTAGAAAAAACTTAAGCTCCTATTATTTTTAGTCATAATCAGGATATTGCTTAGTGGGGCGTCCGCAGCTCAAATCCTACTCAACATAAGGAAAAACAACTTGTGACTTCTTTCCAATAACTCCTTGAATAAACCAACCTTCTTCTGTCTTTAAAAGAGATACTGTGTTTTGAGCCTTTACAACTAATCTAAGAGGTTTTTTTGAAGAGTCCTTCTGCTCAAAATTTTCTTGATAACTAAGATTATAAGACACCTCACATTCTACTGGAGTTTTATACTGAGCAGAAGCTATATCAAGAGTCTCCATCTCATATTTTTTTTTCATATAAATCTCTTCAATGGTGTCATCACTAGTCTTAAGAAGAGAACTTTTTAGATCCCCTGTCGTATAACTTATGAGCAAGCTTTTTTCTTCTAATGCCGTCATATTAAAAGCTACTTCTATGTAGCTCTTAACAACATCCTCTGGAAGCATTGTATCTCTAGAGGATTCGCACATACGAACCCCACAACCACTCAGTAACAACAAAAAAAAAGAAAAATTAAATGAACGACACCACATAAAGCATTCTCCCTCTTCAAATGAACAGTTAAAAGAAATTTTCTTCTAAAGCTCCTTGATTTATTATAAAGCAAAAATAATAGAAAAATCTGAAGATAATTAAAAACAAGGAAAGTTAAAAAAAAGAGAGAAGAATCAGGGGAGTTATTTTCTTCGAATCACAAAGCTTGCAAAACCATCCATTTCTTCTTTGTTACCAGAATATATAAGCAATAGGTCATCTCTTGTCACATACTTCTTATAATATGGAGGTAAAAAGATGGCTGGAGATAAAACCTCATACTTGTCTCCGTGTTCTTCTTTCAAGCAAAGCAAATGAGACAAAGACTCTTCAGGCTCAAAAGAACAAACAGAATAAACAAGACGACCGCCTTTTTCTAGTAACTCAAGAGCTTTTAACAACAGTACTCTTTGTTTTTTAGAAAGATTACTGACAAGCGCTGGTTTTTTTTGCCACTTCCCCTCTGGATGACGTCTAAGAACACCAAGACCTGAACAAGGAGCATCTATAAGAATTTTATTAAAAAGAGAAGATGGTTGGTAATCAAGAAGATCACAGGATACATACTCAATACCTTTGTGACCTAAACGATCAAAACCCAAAATTGCTTTTGTACGTCTTATCTCATTCGGATCAAGAGCTACAAGTGAAATAGGCTCTTCTGACAATTCAAATAAATGAGACGTTTTTCCACCAAGACCTGCACATGCATCAAGAACCCTATCTCCTTTAGCAGGATCTACCAAATGACTTATTAGTTGGGAAGATTCATCCTGAAGTGTGTAGAACCCTTGTCCAAATAAACTTTCTTTATCAAGAGAAGGAAACTTAGCAAGCTGAAAACAATAATCAAGATGAGAAAAAGAAATTTTTACCTTCTCCCCTTTTAAAAATTCATTTCTAAATTGAGCGAGGTCCTCTTCCTTAACTTTCTTTCTATTCACACGTATTGTAATAGGAGGAGCTGTGTTGTTAGAAGATAAAATTGTTTTAAGTTTTTCAAAACCAAAACGCTTTGACCATAAACGGACAATCCAATTAGGGTGCGCATATTGAAGAGCCAGGTACTCACACGGTTGCTTTTTTTTATCTGGCTTTGCAAAATATTCTGTTTTTCTAGAAATAGAACGCAAAATTCCATTCACAAAACTAACACAGTGTGTTTGTCCCACAAACTTCATGTACTCCACACTCTCATTCACAGCTGCTCTATCTGGAACTCTATCCATATAAAAAATTTGATAGGTTCCAAGAGTTAAAGAAGCTCTAATTTCAGGAGTAACTTGAGCCAAATCTCTTTTTGAAACTCTTTGAAGGATCCAAAAAAGTTTAGAATACCAACGTAAACTCCCAAAAAGTATTTCCTTAATGAAGTTTTTATCTACCCTTGTGACGGGCCTCTCTTCTTTAGCATAGAGTTCTTGGAGAACTTCCTCTGGAGCTTCTCCCTTCTCCATAACACGAACAAAGGTATTATACGCAATTTTTCGACCGACACTTAGTTTAACAGCCACAGGCTTATATTTCCTACTGCTACACAAATGAATAAACGCTTCTCTAGAGAGTTCCCTCGAAAAAGAGAACCCTCCAACAGAAGCGCTTAAAAATCTAAACACACAAAACTAGAAAGATTCTATCCCTTACTCAGCAGAAGGTTCTTCCTTCTTCTTTGTAGACTCGGTATCAGAAGCTAAATTTTGAGCTTGATTAAAGGCATCTGCAAAAGCTGTTTGAGGCTCTTTAACAGAATCCAAGTACTCTGTTAATTTTGCACCCTCTAGTCCTTGTAAATGAGCTTTACGAGAAAGAGAAAAACGTCTTTCTTCAGAGTCACTTGAAAGAACAACAAAATCAACCTGTTGACCCTGCTGAACAACATCACTCGGCTTAGCTACAGGCTCAAGAGCAAGCTCACTCACGTGAATCAAACCTTCAATACCAGGAGCTAACTCAACAAACACACCATAGTCTGTAAGTTTTGTCACAGTACCGCTACTTTTTGTTCCAGGAGGAATTTCTTTAGAAGCTTTCACCCATGGATCTTCAGAAAGTTGCTTAATACCAAGAGAAAACTTCTCTCCTTCAGAATCGATTTGAAGAACTTTTGCTTCTACTTCATCACCCTTCTTAAATTTGTCGCCTGGGTGTCTAATTCGTTCAATCCAGCTGATATCAGAAATATGAATAAGACCATCGATTCCATCTTCAATACCGATAAAGAGACCAAAATCTGTGATGTTTCTTACTTTCCCACGAATAATATCACCTACTTGATATTTTTCTTTGATCATTTCCCAAGGATTTGGCTCAAGCTGCTTCATACCAAGGCTAATTCTTCTTGTTTCAGAATTGATAGCCAATACAACAACTTCTACTTCATCACCAAGAGAAACCATCTTAGATGGGTGACGTACGCGTTTAGACCAAGACATTTCACTGATATGGATCAAACCTTCGATACCATCTTCAAGTTCAACGAAAGAACCGTAATCAGTCAAGCTAACAACAACACCTTTTGTCTTTGTGCTAACAGTGTATTTCTGAGCTGCTTGAATCCAAGGGTCTTCTTGAAGCTGTTTGTAGCCAAGAGAAACTCTTTGTCTAGATTCATCGTAGCTAAGAACCTTAACTTCGATTTCTTGTCCAACTTCAAACAGTTGTGTTGGGTGATTAATACGTCCCCAAGACATATCTGTAATATGGAGAAGACCGTCAATACCACCTAGGTCAATAAATGCACCATAATCAGTAATATTTTTAACCACACCCTTGAGAAGAACACCAGTTTTAAGGTTATCAAGAGTTTCAACACGCATTTTTTCTCTGTCTTGCTCGAGAAGAACACGTCGACTCAGAACAATATTTCCGCGTTTTTTGTTGAACTTAATAATTTTGAATTTGAATTTATTGTTGATCAGCTTATCTAAGTTTCTAACTGGTCTCAAATCAACTTGAGATCCCGGTAAGAAAGCTTTAACACCAATATCAACAGAAAGACCACCCTTGACACGAGCCATGATGAGACCTTCAATTGTCTCGTCTTTTTCATAAGCTTCAGCAATACGATCCCAAGCTCTGAGCATTTCAGCTCTTTCGCGGCTTAGTACCATTTCACCATCATTATCTTCGAAAGAGTCGAGATAAACCTCTATGGAGCTCCCAACCTGAACAGTCACTTCTCCATCAGCATTTCTAAATTCGCTAAGAGGAACTTCCCCCTCAGTTTTATGCCCGATATCAATACGAACATTATCTCTTGTGATCTGAACGACACGCCCAGTAACGATACTACCTTCACGAATAGCGCTTTTTTCGCTATCTTCACCGAGTAGTTCAGAAAACTCTTTAGAGGCTTCTTCAGCTGCTCCAAAAGTTAAATCATCGTTTTCTTCCCACTTAATATCGTCGAAACCAAGTATTTTCGATTTAGAAAGGTTCATAAAGTGTGGTTGCTCCAGCTCTTCTTCTCGAAGAGAAAAAAGGTTTATAATAAGTACCAAGAATCAGACGAACATATTCAAATTAAAATGATAAGATAAATGTGAATCATAAAGATGTGAGACTCATGACTTCTGTCTTAAGCATCTATTTGACTGTGATCTAACCCCTGTAGATGAAAAATCAATCCAGCAAACTAGCATAGTTTTTTTGGAAGAACAAGAAACAGTTAAACTCTTCATCACAGTTAACAGAAAAAGACTTTATTTCCAGTATTTTAGACATAAAAATATAAGAGCAACAATGAGGAATTGCGGCATTTTCCGCCTTCTATATAGAGCATCATTCTACAAACCTACAAGACGCAACTCTTCAACTTGTTTTTTTTGGGCAGTATTTAATGTTTTTGGAATCAAACATTTAATCACAACAAAAAGATCCCCTCGCACCAACTTATCTGAGATATGTGGAAAACCATAGCCTTTCATCCTCATACGAACACCTGGTGACAAACCAGCAGGTATATTTAAAGAACGAGCACCTTCCAAAGTATCAACCTCTTTCACAGCCCCCAAAAGAAGCTCAGAAGGCTTTAAGGTAAGAGTGGTTTCCAAATCTATTTCGCCCACTCTTTTATAACTCTCATCAGGAGATACGTGAATTTGAATGAATAAATCCCCACTTACTCCACCAGCTGAAAAAGATTCGCCCTTCCCTGCTACTCTTAGTTTTTTCCCGTCTTGAATCCCAGCAGGAATAAAAACATTAAACTCTCTTTTTGAGCCATTTTTCAAATGGTAAGAAACTTGTTTCCGACACCCCTTATAGGCCTCGAGAAGACTTATACTCATTTGATAAGAGACATTAACCCCTCTTTGTGAAGAGGAAGCCCCATGTGTACTATTTCCACCAAACATTTGGTGAAGGATACTATCAAAACCTCCCCCGCCTCTAGCTCCAAAGCCTAGATCAGAAAATATATCCTGAAAATCCATCCCGCGGAAAATATCTTCAGAAGAATATCTTTCATGAAAACCACTATCACCAAAACTGTCGTATTGTTTTTTCTTCTCAGCATCAGACAAGACCGCATAGGCTTCACTAATTTTCTTGAATTCTTGCTCGGCCTTTTGATCTCCTGGATTACGATCAGGGTGATATTTAATAGCAAGCTTGCGATAAGATGATTTTATCTCACTTGGAGAAGCATCCTTGTTAACGCCTAAAATTTGATAATAATCACTCAAAATAACCTCAAGTTGAAAGCTTGTTTGTCCAAAAACTCTGCCAGGAGTAAGCCAGAGTAAGAGAAAAATAAAATATGATAGGATCTTAACAAATTCTTCTCACAACGCCATATTTTTTTAAAAACCTTAAAAAACTTGTTGCGCCAAAGCAGTTTACTGCCAACCCTCCTGGGCAAGAATTTCTCTAAGTAATTCCTCTCTGTATGAATATAACTTTTGAAACCTAAGTCTAAGCTTTGAATTGTCAAGCTTAGACCCCTTCTACAGAAAAGAATAATTGAAAAAAACACACCTTAAAAAAAACAAAACACACCTTAAAAATAAGAACAAAAAAAAATCTAAAAAAAACTTATTTGTAAAAAATGTTCTAAAAAAATCTTTCTAAAAATTAAAAAATCTTGTTTAATAACGCTCCTATCGGTGAAAGTCTTGTTAACTTTGTGTTAGGACAATTACAATGAAGACTATCAACTCTTATGACGCTGAACGCATGACTAATAGAACCGAAAACCAGGAAGCTATTTTGCAGGGCGATTTTCTATCCAATGATTCTTCCCACTCAGAAGAAAGTAGTCTCTCATCAGAGAAAAAAAACAACTGCAAGACAAAAGAAGAAAAAATCGCCTACGCCAAGGATTACTATCAAAAAAACAAATCAAAGATAGCCCATAGGCGCAAAATCTACAGAGAAAGGAACAAGGAGTCTATTGCCCTTTATGCCAAACTCTACAGAGAAAAACATCGTGATGAAATAGCAACTCGTGCAAAAGTTTATCGAGACAGAAATAAAGACAACATAGCTGATTACGCAAAAAGCTGGTATCAAAAAAACAAGAACCTTGTTGCTGTCAAAACGAAGCTTTACAGAGAAAAAAACAAGGACAAAATAGCTCAAAAGAAGAAAGAGTACAGAGAAAAAAACAAGACGAAGCTACTCGCTAAAAGAGATGAACTAGGAAATTTTTCTCGTGAAAACCTTTATACTGACAAAATAAAATCTCTTGGTTAAGAAACTCCTATTTGTTTCTTTATCCACAAAATCCCATATCTCATCTGCTTCTATTTCTAAGTCTACTCCCTTTTGTAGACACCCCCATTAAGCAAGATTCTCTGATACAAGGGACCTAAATAGGTCTTTAGGCTCGTTTTCTCACAAAAAAAGAGTTATACTTATAAAATAATCGCCTTGGCGGAAATACGCGACTCTTTAAATTCATCAACCGAGGAAAGATCATGCTCTTAACTTTCTTGCGTTCATATCAAAAAAAAATCGGTATTCTTCTTTCTTATGGACTTACAATTTTCAGTATCTCTTCATGCGTTTACCATAATCCAGAACAAGACCAAACACTAGAAGAAGCTCTCCTAAGATCTGATAACTCTATTGAACTAGACGATCTTAGCTCCAATGAAGAAGAAGCTCCGGAAGAAGAAGAGAAAAACAACCCTGCACTCCCTTTAGGGGAACGACTAGGAATCGTCCAGGAAATCCCCGTTCCTGAGATTGAATTACAACCGGAAGAAATTCTTGCAGCAGCTGAGGCTCATGAGTCTCAAGGATTTCAAGAAGCTGACTTTTCCCTAGACCTTGATCAATATGCCGATTATCCTATAGTCAAAAAATGGATAAAGTACTACACAACAACGGGTCGAAAAACACTTCAAATACATTTTGATCGAGGACACTTTTATAAACCAATTCTTTCTAAGCTACTGAGACAGCAAGGCCTTCCAGGAGAAATATACTATCAAGCCCTCATAGAAAGTGGCTTTAGCCCATCTGCTGTATCTACAGCTAAAGCTGTTGGTGTTTGGCAATTTATCAGCGAAACAGCAAAGCGTTATGGGTTGCGTATCGATAATTATATAGACGAAAGAAAAGATCCAATTCGCTCAACACTTGCTGCTGCTTCTTATTTAAATGACCTAAAAAACGTTTTTAATTCTTGGCTTTTAGCAATGGCTGCTTATAACACTGGAGAATCTCGCGTTATGAACCTGATTGTCCGTTATAAAACAAGAAACTATTGGGCCCTTTCTGAACAAACAAAATTCCCAAAAGAAACTGCTAATTATATTCCTAAAATTGTAGCTACCTATATAATTGATAAAAATCCAAAAAAATACGGCTTCACCACTCCAAACACAGCTCAGATGCCAGAGCTTATTGCGATCGCTCTGCCTTCTCCAGTACGTATTGATGATGTTTCTACACTCACAGGAATTCCTGTTAGCTCGATTAAAAAATTCAATCCTCATCTTCGTTCTAACACAACACCATCTTACTTAGATACTTATCGACTTTGGTTTGAAAAATCACACACCCAGGAAGAACTTATTTCAAAACTAGAGGATCTAACAGTTCTCCCTAGAGAGTCTGTAGGCCCAGGCTATTATCTCATAAGAAGAGGTGACACTCTTGCTCACATTGCAAAAAAATTTGGTTTATCTGTGAAGACTCTCAAGCTTATGAATGGAATAAAATCAAACCGAATAGTAACTGGTACAAAACTTCTAGTTTCAAGTACAATTAAACATAAAGATAAAAACGGGCCAGGGTACTTTAAGTACACTGTGAAGAAAGGAGACAATCTCTTTTCTCTAGCAAAAAAATATGGGACATCTATAAAATATTTGCTTCAAATTAATGCCCTAAAATCACCTAGCATCTATGTAGGACAAAAAATTAAAATTGGCAAAATTTAGAGACTCTTACATACTTCACAAAAAAAAGAGAACCCACACACAGTGGGTTCTCTAGGTCAAAAGCTTGAAGATATTTCTCTAAAAAATTAACCAGCTAAATCTTCACCAACACCATTACTAAGAGTAACTTTTCCTTTTAGCATTTCACCAGCAGGTTTAGTTTGACCAGCTTCATTAAGAGTTGCCACTCCATTCTCATTAACTTCTGCTTTGTGGTAGTAATACTTCCATTCTGTTTCTTTATGTCTTTTTGAATCAAGGTTGTTAGTTTGTTGTTGAGCCTTACTTGCATGCTTCTTAATGAACCACTTTAGATCCTTAGCACGGTGCATTGTGTTATCATTAAAAAACTCAAGAATGAAGTCACCCTTACGAACACCTGCATTATAAAGAACAGAACCAGGAAGAGGGTCTACTGTTACTTTAAGTCCACTACGCTTATGAGCTAATCTATCACCAACAACATGGTGTTCTTCTTCTGCAAATTGAGCACCACCAAAAACAGTTCTTGAAACTGTTGCATAATCAGAACTGTCTGATGGGTTAGATGAGTTAGATACAACGTATCTATCGTCACCTGCTAAAGGATTTACTCCACCACCAGCTTTTCCTTGTTGCTGTTGCTGCACTGCTGGTTGAGGTGCTATAGAAGAAGATGAGTCTGAACTCGTACTAGTTGCTGCTTTTGGGCTAGAAACATCTGCTACTGAAACAGAAGATGAAGAGTCAGAGGTTGTTGTAAAAGAAACAACGGCTGTTTTTCCTTTTTGTTGAGTCTGTTGTCCAGTTGGTGCTTCAACACAACCTACTCTCACATTTGTATCGCGGTAAACAACAGCTGCCATTTCGTGCTTTTGTTGTTGCTGACACTGTTGGGCGACAGCTACAGCGTCATCTTGCGCATCAACATGACCAACAGCAAGACGTAGATCTTCGCCTGAAGCTACTTTTTGACTATGTTTTGCTGTTGCACTAGCTAGAACTTTTCCACAAATAAAGTCTTCTACATCACCAGCATCACTATAACAACCGCGACCTTGTTGTTGCTGCTGTTGGTTCATTTGACATTTTTGTTGGTTTGCTCTTCTGATTTGAGCATCTAGATCAAGAATCTCTGAACAAGTATAACGGCCTGTTCCTGTAAGAGAAGCTTCAATTTTTGCATAGATGTTACACTCAGCTTGACTGCTCGTTTGAAGAGCTTCTTCTATTGAAGGAGTTTGTTCCCCTTTCATTTTCACATGAATATCTGAAAGATAAGTCCCAAGCTCAACAGGAACAGAACCATCATGAAGCTTTTTATAATACTCTAAATCTCTTTGACAAGTTACCCACACAGGACTTTGAAGAGTTTGTCCACCAGCCATTTGATGACATCTCTCAACAGCACCTCTGAAGCTATCTCCTCTCTCAGCATAAACAAAAGAAGAAAGACCAAAGCAAAGAGAAAGTTTAAGTGAAGACTTTAAGAAAGTAGCAATTTTCATAAATAACCTCTTTAAAGAAAAGTTCCAGAATCAACTAGTTATAGAAACCACATGTATCGACTGTATTTACCTTCTTTTTTTCACACCCTTGTGCTTTTCCCTTGCCTGTTTGTTGTTGCTGTTGCTGTTGTGCTACAAAACCATCTGAGCTAGATTTTGAGTCTGAACTTGAAGACGAATTTTGCATAACTTTTGTTTGCTGTGTTGGAGCAGCCACTTCTGGACAAACTTCATTAAATCTCTCATGACAAAGTTGAGTGACAGCAGCAGGGGTTAAATCATCACAGGATATCTCTATAGAGAGAGGTGCTTTTGGTGTGTACTCAAAAATATCTGCTTTTTCACAAAGTACTTCAGAACTTTGTGCTGGAATCCCATATGGATCAAAACAATGATCTTCTGCCTTCACCTTAAAGGTCAGTGCTTGTGCAGCATCACCAGAAAGATGTTTTGTATGGATTTCTGAATTTTCTTTTGTAACTCTTTTTCCGTCACAAACCACTTGAATTTTGAAGTTAGGATCGCGCTGACCTGATGGGTCATTTTTATAAGCATAACATTTTGCTTGAAGTCTAGCATAAATATCAGAAACAGACACATCATTTTGCTGATTTTGATTTTGTTGCTGAACAGG
>CANFEH010000057.1 GCA_947445855.1 Zetaproteobacteria bacterium | reverse complement strand
GGGAACGTGGTAATTCATCTTCGATTAGCTTCCATTGTTTATCAGATAGATCAGAGGGGTATTTTTTCATCGCAACAGCCTTTGATTAAAATATGCAAAAAGATATTTTATCAGCTAAAAATAGGATTATTTCCACTACTTATTGCTTTTACTGGGAACAGGCTCTAATGATAATCAATAAACAAGAGATATAAAGCCAAGGCCTCATAAAGGCCTCATTTCCAGAGATTAAACTAGTTATAGGTGGTCCGATAAAGACAAGAAACCAACAAAGAATAAAAATATGATGAAAACAAATTTTAGAGCAAAGCAAAGTTACTAATTTTATCAATTTCATCTTGTTTCCTAAGAGATAGATTTACCAAAAATAATACGAATTGAAGGTTAAAAATAGTTTTAATTCGCATCTTTTAATAATAGCTCTGTAGGCAAGATCTAGCTTAGATTCCTTTCAACTGACAAGAGTCCAAGTTTTTATCAAAGACCCCTTTATCTGTAAAGCACTTGGCAAGAAAGCTTGTTGTTTGCATATAGTTTGTTTCGGTGTTCACAGTTGGGCTATTTTTTGAGTCTATTTCGCAGGGTCTGTTGATAGCACAATCCTCTCTTCCAGAAGAGTTATCGTTTACAGTTGTGTTCATGACTCCAATAATTTCTTTTGTCTTGTTATCAAAAACAGGTGAGCCTGAGCTTCCTGGAAGAATACTGCATTTCAAGCGACGAGAAGTTGGAAAACTAAAAGGCCCTTCTAAGATAGAAACCTCGTCTCCTAGGGTACAAAGACTTTGTCTGAGAGTTATCTCGTTTAAACCAGACATGGGGATTCCGATATTTTCTATTTTTGTGCCACTCTGAGGGGTGGTCTTTGCAAGTTTATAGGCTGTGATCTTTTTTTCTTGTAGTTCTTGAAGAGTGATACCGTCTAGTTCAATAAGAGCTACATCTGTTTTGCTCATAGAAGCGTAAGGAACATTTTTTACTTTATAGTTTTTTCTCGCAATATTTTGAGGAAAGTCGAAGTAATAAGAAAAAATCATAACACTAGGGCTGTCTTCATTAAACACAGCTTTATCTGAAGGAAGAAATCCTTGTTTTCCCAAGCAATGACCATTTGTGATGAGATAAGCAGGTGAAGCAGCTACTTTTGTTTCTGTGTCAATGAGACTTGCTGTGCATCCGCTGAAACGTCCAACCCCATTCATTCTTTTGTGGGCTTCTTCGTAATAACTTGGTTTGATCCAAGCAACATCTTTGGAGTTGGCTTCAGTGTCACTCAGTTTCTTTCCATTACAGTTAAAAATAGCTTTTAAGTTTGAAGTGCTTCCATTTTTTGTAAGACAAACTTCTGAACTTTCGGTGTTTCCTACTGGTTGATTTTCTTTGTCAGTGTTTTGTCGTTCTCCACAAGAAAAAAGTAAAATAAAAATAAAAGAAAGAAGTCTTTTTTTTTGTTTAAACATGGTTTGCCTTATTGTGTTTGAATTCAATTTATTTCTTCGGAGTTCTTCCTTCTTTTATAAAGGAGAAAATTCTGGAATGCTAAGTTTTTCTTTGTTTGAACATTTTCTTAAACTTTTTTAGATTCTTGAAAGTTTCTTACATGAAGTTCAGGAGAGAAATGTCTTCGGCAAAAATCTTGTTTTTTTAGGGATTTTTTGACAAAATCTGAAATATTTGTCCACGCAAGAGGCAGTGTTTGGCTGTTTCATCAAAAAAAGGAATGAAAGCTATGTCTGTTGAAGTAAAAGTTCCGGGAGTGGGGGAGTCTGTTCAGGAGGGTATGATAGAAAGCTGGCACAAAGAGGATGGAGACTTTGTGAAGCAAGATGATGTTATTCTAGAAATCGAGACAGATAAAGCGACAGTTGAAGTAGTGGCAGAGGTCTCTGGGACGTTAAAGATTCTAGCCGCAAAGGGAAAAGTTGTAAAAGTTGGTGAAGTTATCGCAGAAATTAACGAGACAGTCGGTGCAGGTGAAGCTACTAAAAAACGAGTAGAAATATCTACCACAGAGAAATTAAAAGAATCTGTGAAGGTGCAAGCTGCACAACCAAAAATTCATCCCTTGAAAGATAATGGTCCTGCCGTCCATCATAAAGTGATGAACGAAAAACTCAACATTTCTAATCTACTGGGAAGTGGTCGCGATGGACGTATTACAAAAGAAGATCTCATGCAGGCAAAGCCTATGCCAAGAGAAATTCCTAAAAGCCCTATGAAAGTAGCTCCTGCTAAAAAAGAAGTTTCTTTTTCTCACTCTTCGAGAGAGAGACAGGATTTGAGAGAGCCTATGTCTATGCTCCGTAGACGAGTGTCTGAGAGACTTCTTTACGCACAGCAAAATGCAGCTATTCTCACAACATTTAATGAAGTTGATTTGAGTGCCATTATTGATCTTAGAAGCAAGTACAAAGATCTTTTTGAGAAGCGCTACGGTGTTAAACTTGGATTTATGAGTTTTTTCTTAAAAGCAAGTTGCTACGCTCTTGAAAAATATCCTCGTGTGAACGCTTATATAGAAGGAGACGACATCGTTTATCACAACTACTGTGATATTGGAGTGGCTGTATCCACAGAGAAAGGTTTACTTGTGCCTATTATTCGTGACGTGCAAGAGATGAACTTAGCAGAGATCGAAATGGCAATTGCTAACTATGCTGATAAAGCTAGGTCTAACAAAATCAGTCTTGATGACTTAAAAGGTGGGACATTCACAGTGTCAAATGGTGGTGTTTTTGGTTCTCTTTTATCGACACCCATTTTGAATCCTCCTCAGTCTGCAATTCTTGGTATGCACAAAATGGAAGACAGACCGGTTGTGACAGCAGACAAAAAAATTGAAGCTCGTCCTATGATGTATGTTGCTTTGTCTTATGATCACAGGATCATTGATGGGAAAGAGTCTGTTGGTTTTCTTCTTACTATTAAAAATTGTCTTGAAGACCCTGCTCGTCTTCTCATAGGAGTGTGACGAAATGACCACAACAGAAAGTTATGATCTTCTTGTGATCGGTTCAGGCCCTGGTGGTTATGTGTGTGCTATTCGTGCTGCACAACTCGGTATGAAAGTAGCTTGTATTGAGAAAGAAGAGCGTTTGGGTGGCACTTGCTTAAATGTAGGTTGTATTCCAAGTAAAGCGCTTCTTGAATCAAGTCATCATTATCACCGTCTTACTCATGAGTTTGAGTCTCATGGTATCACAGCATCTCATCCGAAGATTAATGTACCTAAAATGCTTGAGCGAAAAGACAGTGTTGTAAAAAGTATTACAGAGGGAGTCGAATTTCTTCTAAAAAAAAACAAGATTACCCCTATAAAAGGTGTTGGAAGTTTTTTAAGTGAGACAGAAGTTAAAATTTTCGATGGAAAAAATACGAAGACAGTCACAGCAAAAAAAATTGTGATTGCAACAGGAAGTAAGCCGGTAGAACTTCCTTTTGCTCCTTTTGATCATCAAATTGTGATTGACTCAACAGATGCTCTTAGACTTTCTAGTGTTCCAAAACATTTAGTTATTGTTGGAGCTGGTGTCATTGGGCTTGAACTAGGAAGTGTGTGGTCAAGGCTTGGAGCTAAAGTCACAGTGATTGAGTTTCAAGATAGAATTCTTGGACAAACAGATAAAAAATCTGCTTTGCAAATGAAGAAGCTTCTTGAAAAACAAGGGTTTGAATTTAAGCTTTCAAGTGCAGTCAAAAAAATTGAAACTCTAAAAACTTCAGCTATCGTTACATTTGAAACTCTTCATAAGAGTGAAACTGTGACAGCAGATAAAGTTCTCGTTGCTGTTGGAAGAAAAGCAAATACAGATGGTCTTGATCTTCAAAAAGCAGGGATTGCTCTTAACGAAAGAGGTCAAGTGGATGTTGGAGAAAATTACGCAACAGCTAAGCCTCATATTTTTGCGATTGGAGATGTGATCAAAGGGCCAATGCTTGCTCATAAAGCTTCTGATGAAGGTATTGCTCTTGCTGAATATTTAGCTGGCAAATACTCTCATGTGAATTATAGAGCTATTCCCAGTATTGTTTACACATCACCAGAGCTTGCTTCTGTTGGTCTCACAGAAGAGGAATGCAAGGCAAAAGGAATTAAAATAAAAACAGGAGAGTTTTATTTTAAAGCTAATGGACGAGCAAAAGCTATGGGTGAAGAAGATGGATTTGTACGGATGATAGCAGATGCTCTGACAGATAAACTTCTTGGAGTGCATATTGTGGGAGCAAATGCTTCAGAGTTGATTGCAGAAATAGTTGTGGCATTTGAGTATGGAGCTAGCGCAGAAGATATTGCAAGAAGCATTCATGCTCACCCGACATTGGCTGAGAGTTTAAAAGAAGCTGCCCTTGCTGTTGATAACAGAGCAATTCATTCTTAGATTTTGATGAGAAAGGATAAGAAAAGTAATGAGCAATTATCTCAGTTATATGAATGAAACTAATATTGCCTATGTAGAATCTCTTTATGAGGACTATCAAAATGATCCAGATAGTGTTGACGAAAGCTGGAGGCATTTTTTTGAAGGTTATGAATTTACAAAAAAGCACAAAATTCTTGGTCTTTCAAAAGATCAAAAAGACAACGCGAAAGTAGAAGCTCTCATCAATAAGTATCGTCTTGTCGGACACTTGTACGCAAATATTAATCCTATCACACCTCCGAAGTATAAGCTTCTTGATAAAGAACCTCTAAATCTTGAAGGGATTGAAGGATCTAGTATTTTTAATCCAAGTGACCTCACTGATAAGCCAGTGACTTTTGATGAAATTGTGGCAAAACTTGAGAGAACTTACTGTGGGTCGATTGGTGTTGATATTGGAAGCCTTCCTGATAGTGAGCAAGCTCTTTGGTTTCAAAAAAAAATAGAAGCTTCTGAGAATAAAGCATCTCTGTCTTTGGAAGAAAAGAAAAGAGTCTACAAAAAATTAGCTGAAGCAGAAGGTTTTGAAAGATTTTTACAAAATCGTTATTTAGGGCAAAAACGTTTTTCATTAGAAGGTTTAGAGTCTCTTATTCCGCTGCTTGATTCTCTTCTGTCTGAAGCTTCTGAACTAGGATCTAAAGAAGTTTGTTTAGCTATGGCACATAGAGGGCGTCTCAATGTTCTGAGAAATATTATGGGAAAATCAGAGGCAGAAATTTTTCGTGAGTTTGAAGGAACAGAGTTTAATCCTTATGATATTGATGGGGACGTAAAATATCATAAGGGGTATGCTAATACGATTACTTGTTTTAATGGTAAAAAACTTCGTGTTTATCTTGCACCTAACCCAAGTCATTTAGAAGCTGTGAATCCTGTGCTTGAAGGTTTCACGAAGTGTCGTCAAGAAAATTACGGAGGACAAAAAAGTGTTTTGCCCGTTTTGATTCATGGGGATGCTGCTTTTATTGGACAAGGAATCGTTTCGGAAACTTTAAACTTGTCAAGACTAAGTGGTTACTCCACAGGTGGAACTATTCACATTATTACAAACAACTTGATTGGTTTTACGACAAATCCTGAAGATTCTCGTTCTTGTTACTATAGTTCTGATGTAGCTAAGGTGATTAGAGCTCCTGTACTTCATGTGAATAGTCAAGATCCAGAAGCTGTGATTTGGGCAGCTCATTTAGCTTGTTCTTTTAGAGATAAATTTCATCATGATATTGTGATTGATTTGATTGGTTATAGAAAGTACGGGCATAATGAAACAGATGAGCCTACATTCACGCAACCTCTCATGTATGCTCAACTTAAAACACAACCAACAATTTTGAAAGTCTACGGCGACAC
This sequence comes from Zetaproteobacteria bacterium, assembly GCA_947445855.1. Taxonomy (GTDB): domain Bacteria; phylum Bdellovibrionota_B; class Oligoflexia; order Oligoflexales; family Bog-1112; genus CANFEH01. Next base: position 6,628 of record CANFEH010000057.1, on the reverse strand, counting down.
ACTTCTTTCTCAAGGTGTTTTTTCTGAAGAAAATATGACGCTAGAGCAAGAGATGATTAAAGATATTCTTCAAAAAAGTTATGAAGAAATAAAAAAAGGGACAGAGAAAAAAAATCTCTTAAAAATTAATTCCCCTGAAGAGTTTAAACATATTCTCGACTATGAGAAAATCACCCGTAGTCAGGCTATGGCTTTGATTAAGACAAATGTTTTTAAGAAGAAACTAGAAGATCTCACAGCTTCTTTAACAGAAGTGCCAGAAGGTTTCACAGCTCATCCAAAAATTCTGAAACTACTAGAATCTAGAAAATCTATGCTCGAAGGTAAGGGTTCTGTTGACTGGGCTTTTGCAGAGCTTTTAGCATTTGCAAGTCTTGCAGACTCAGGTTTTTCTATTCGTCTTTCAGGACAAGATTCAAAAAGAGGAACATTTAGTAGCCGTCACGCTGTCCTTTTTGATTATAAAACAGGAGAAACCTATGAGCCTCTTAAGAAGTTTAATAATAATGATTCTTCTGTGATTATAAACAGTCCCCTCTCAGAACTAGCTTGTCTTGGTTTTGAATTTGGGTATTCAGTCGCTTCAGAAAAATCTCTTGTTCTTTGGGAAGCTCAGTTTGGTGATTTTGTAAATGGTGCTCAGATTATTTTAGATCAATTTCTAGTGGCATCAGAAGCTAAGTGGAAACAAGTCACAGATCTTGTTCTTCTTCTTCCTCATGGTTATGAAGGCATGGGACCAGAGCACTCGAGTGCTCGTTTAGAAAGATTCTTGCAAGCTGCAGGAAATTTAAATATTCAAGTGTGTTCTGTGACAACTCCTGCTCAGTACTTTCATCTTCTTAGAAGGCAGAAGTTAAAGGGTTATAGGAAACCTCTTGTGATTATGAGTCCAAAGAGCCTCCTGAGACACCCTAAAATGATTTCAGAAACTAAAGAGTTAACAAGTGGTGCTTTTTCTCCTCTTTTGATCTCAAAAACTTTTTCTAAAAAAACAAAAGAAAAATTTGCTATCATGTGCTCCGGAAAGATTTATTATGATCTTCTTGAACACCAAGAAAGTGGAGAAACAAAAAAAGATCCTTCCATCATTCGTTTTGAACAAATTTATCCTTTCCCAAAAGAAGCTCTTGAGGTTTTTTTAAAAGAAAATGACGGGATAAAAGAAATTATTTGGGCTCAAGAGGAGCCTCAAAACATGGGGGCTTGGAATTTTATTTATTATAAATTCACGAACACTTTTGGTAGTGATATTAAACTTAGCTATGTTGGAAGAAAGCACTCTGGTTCTACAGCAGAAGGAAGTTTAAAGGCTCATCAGCTTGAGCAAAAAAGAATTGTGACAGAAGCTTTTAGTTAAGAGTTTGAGTTGCGCGCGCGATAATCCTTCTTACATCACATTATGTTTAATCTCATTTCCCCTAGAAATTTGACTTCCATTATTTATAAAAATAATAAAAAAAAACTTTGATTTCTAACGGTTAAGTTAAGACTAAAAAGCAAAAAAAAAATTTTGGAGATTTTTTCTTTCAAGACAAAAGTCCTTTTTTCCGAGGAAAAGAGGCACAACACTTGAAATAGTGACTTAAAAAAAAGGATCATTAATGTTTAAAAAAAGGTTACTCATTTCTTTAGTTTTTTTTATTTTTTCTTGCAATCAAAATCAAGATTCAACCCCATCACAAAAAACCGCTGTATCAGGATCAACTAGCAATTCTCTAATGCAACAAAATCCTAATGTACAAAATAATGAAATAGCTAATGGTGACTTAAATGATGATGCTTCAAACGAGGTTGCTTCAAACGAGGTTGCTTCAAACGAGGTTGCTTCAAACGAGGTTGCTTCAAACGAGTCTGATTCAAACGAGTCTGATTCAAACGAGGCAGATTCAGATGATGATAGCTGTTCTACAGATACAGATAAAGATGGTGCTATGAATTGTGTTGATGAGTGGCCTTATAATAGCAATTGTTATGAAAATTGCACTTCGAGCTCAAGTTCTACAACAGTCTCTACTACAACCATAGACCCCAATGCTCCCTATTATAAATACTATAAAGATGATGATGGTGATGGATTTGGTAATAGTAGTTCTTCTATGGAGAGCACACAACAACCAACAGGTTATGTTTTAGATTCTACTGACTGTGATGATGGTGATGAAGAGGTAGGATCTAAAACAACAGATGAGGATTGTGATGGTGCTTTATCAGATAGCAATGATATAAATGAAGACTGTGATGATAGTAGCACTCTCTTTGGAGCAAAGAAATATGACGCTGATTGCGATGGTATTTTAGCAGCAAGTGACTGTAATGATACTAATGCACTTCTTAAATTAGATGATAATAATGATGATGTTTGCGATGAATTACAATTTTTCTATGATACAGACTATCAGGTGCAGGTTTTAGTTGATAATACTTGGCAGTACTGGACTACCGAGGAAGGCACATACGGGGGATATAGTGAGTACTTCTTACGGCGCGCTGAATCAAGTACCTATAAATTTCAATTTCGCTTAGCGACGGATCAAACTTTTAAAACCACTGCTATTTCAAGTGACGAAGTTCTAAAAAACGATATGAAAGGAAATTATATCTACTCAATAAACAGGGCCAGGTATATGTCATCAACTTACTCAGCTACCTATATAATTACAATGGGGAATCCTAGTAAAACAAAAGGTGCGGGCCTTGAAAGTGGTGTTGGGTATGTTGAAGTTGTTATGGAAGATAATAGTAAGGGGAATTATCTTATCTCTGATAATGATGGATATAGTGACGAAGTAAAGTGTCCAGCAGGTAAAGTATGTTCCCAAGAATTTAAGTTAAAATATACGAAGGATGAAAATAGATGGTTCGCAAAACATTCGCTTAATTCATCTAATTTTGGAAGAGATCTCTACTCGTCGAATGCTGCTAAATTAAGACTGATTAAAGATGCTCCTGCAGAATAGAATAGACAAATTAAAAGTTAAGAATCTTTTTCTTTCTAAAAAAAGCATGAATCCCCTCTTCAAGAGAATGGAATTTTTGATCTATAAAAGAAAGAGATCTTAATTTTTCCATTGGAGCTTTCGTGTAATATTGATACTGATTTTTCAAGTCTTCAGGCATAGGAGTCCAAGCGACATTTTCTTTTTTTTGAAGAGCTTTAAACATAGCTCTTCCAAGATCATGAAAGCTTCTAGCTTCTCCACTTCCAAGATTATAGATCCCGGAATCGCTTTCTAGTAATTTTTTATCCCAAAGCTGGAAGAGTACACTCACTACATCTTCTACGTAAATAAAATCTCTTTTTTGTTCTCCATCTTTGTAGTCAGGGTTGTGAGATTTAAAAAGTTTAAGAGACCCTGTTGCTAAAATTTCTTCATAAGCTTTTGAAACAACACTTTTCATAAAGCCTTTGTGGTGTTCATTCTCTCCGTAGACATTGAAGAATCGAAGCCCAAACCAGAGAGGTGGAGTATTTTTTTGTGAGAGAACCCAAGAATCAAAAATGTATTTAGAAAATCCGTAAGGATTAAGAGGTCTATAGCATTCGTGCTTATTATGCTCATCACTATAGCCTTTTTCACCATTTCCATAGACAGATGCAGAGGAAGCGTAAATAAAAATGATTTTTTTTTCTGTAGCATAAGAAAAGAGAGTTTTTGAATATTCTAGGTTGTTTTTTATGAGATAATCTAGGTTGTTTTCAGTGGTCGAGGAACAAGCTCCTAAGTGAAAAATAGCTTTTATATTTTTTATGTTTTTTAATTTCAAAAGAAAATCTTCTTTTGATTCATAGGAGCTAAAATACGTTCCAAGAAGATTTTTCCATTTAGAAGAAGAAGCAAGATGATCAACCAGGAGAATATTTTTTTCTCCTCGGTCATTAAGTTTTTTGAGCAGGTGACTTCCAATGAAACCAGCCCCCCCAGTTAGAATAATCATAAAACACCTCTTAAGATGTATTTGTTTAAAATCTATAGTATAAGAGCTTTTTTTGAAGAAGAAATCTCTTTGATAGGAAAAAGATATTTATGTTCTCAGTTGGTTTTTTAGAAATTTGTGTGATTTGTGTCGTTAGCTTTGTCCTTATAGGCCCAAAAAATTTGCCGAAAGTGATGATTGAGTTAGGGAAATTTTTTGTTCAAATAAGGCGCGTGACAAATGAAGTTAAAAACTCTGTCACAGAAGCTGTGAGAGAAGCTAATCTTGAGATCGAAAAAGAGCGCGATTTTAATCTTAAAAAATCAAGTGAAGATCTAAAAGCTAAAGTCGAAACTTTTCTTGAAAGTGAAGTTTTCTCTGAACAAATCGAGAAATCAGAGAAGTTAGAAAATAAAAAGAGAGTGAAGAAAGAAAAATTATAAAGGTTCTTTCAGTTTTCCGTCTTCTGTGAGGACGGGTTGTGGATGGTTGGCAATCGCTTCTTCTTTTCTGAGTTGATCCCAGTAAGGTTTTGAGTTGTACTGTTCCATACAGGCTAAATCTGTGCAAGAAACACAAACTGTTAACAATATGACGGCTAGATTTTGTTTCACAAATTTCATCGTAAATCTCCCCCTCTAGAATAAACAGACTTTGTCTTTTTTAAGGGAGAAAATAAAACAAAGCAAGTTGTTAGCTAAAAATCTTTCTACTCAACTTTTAAACATCTTGCATAAGCAGCGACTGTTTTGTCAGAGTGCCCTGTGTTAGCTTGAGAATCACGGTAAGCTACACATGAATTATTACTACTAAATTTAGCGCCATCATCGCATAAACCGTAGGCTGTGTAACAAGAGCAACCTGTAGCAAAATAGTTTTCTGAACACTGAGCTGTAGACGAAGCATTATCTGAGGATCCACTTTCCGCACCTTTTTTATTAGAAGCAGTCAGACTATATTCTCCATCAAGCCGAAGGCAAGTTGCAATAGCATAAACCCCATATCCATCCCCATCTGCTTTTGCAAGACAGCTATTTTCAGAGGTGATGTAAGCTCCATCACCGCAAGAATTTCCTTCGCTATAACAGCTGCAACCTGTCATTGTGTAAGCGCTGTTGCAGGATATTGTGGTGGAGTTATCGTCAGCTGTGGTTGAGATGCTACTCGTATCAATACTGAGGGCATAGTTTATCATGAAACGAGATGTGTTTTCGCTAGGCCCAATATGCAAGCATTTTGCACTGACTGTCACAGCATTATTCGTTGCGTTATAAGCATTACAAGTAATACTGCTATCACTTTCTTTTTTCATAAAGGATCCTCGTTGACAGCCTTGATGACTTTCATAACAAGTGCACCCCGTCATAATCCAATTTTCATCACAAGAAATAGTAGCAAGACTCCCTTCAGTTGAACTTTGATTTGTTTCGCTTACGATTTTTGTTTCACTCACTGTGCAATGACTTGTTTCTTCACTACCATCACAATCGGCGTCAACAAAGCACCTAGGATTCGCATTAGGGTGTGCATTTGGATCATTGTCATTACAATCGGTTGTCGTTCTTACAAGTTCAACCACAGAAGAAGATGGTTTTTCACATTGAGTATAAATAGCATTGCCAGAGCTTCTTCCATAACCATCTTCATCGTAGTCTTCATACCAATTTGTATTTGGTGTTAGGTCTGGATCTGTGTCATCACAGTCTGTTGGTGAGAAAGAATATCTAGCGAATAAACAATTTGCAGTGTTAGCTTCTATTGTATTTCCATCCGGGTTTCCGTAACCATCCTCATCAAAATCTGGATAGAGCTTATTGGGTGCAAATCCATCACAATTTTTATCAGTTGTGTCTCCGCAAATTTCAGAGGCTTCAGGGTAAGCCTTATTATTGCTGTCATCACAGTCTTTGTTGTTTGTTACATAGTTACTAGGTTGTAGAATTGCTTCGATAGATTTCTCAGAGTCTCCATAGCCATCCCCATCTGAATCGTAGTAGTAAGTTTTGTTTTGTTCTGTGTTGACACAGTTCCCATTTTCATCAGGATGTGTGTCTTTGTCATTATCATCACAGTCCTCTTGATTGTTAACAAATTGAAGAATAGAAGATAAAGGCTCTTCACACTGGGTGTAAATGACATTTCCAGAATTTTTTCCGTAACCATCTTGATCGTAGTCTTCATACCACTTAGTGTCTGAATTTTTATTTGGATTTGTGTCGTCACAGTCTGTATTGAGGTTTGAATATTTTGAAAGGAGGCAGTTTGTTGTTGTTGCTTCTATGCTTTGACTCGCGGAATCCCCGTAGCCATCTTCATCTTGATCTCGGTAGAGAGTATCATAGAGAAATCCATCACAATCTTTATCAGTTGTGTCCCCACAAACTTCTACTCCATCTGGATTTATAAAATTGTTACTATCGTCACAATCATCTTTATTTTCGACATAGTTATTTGGTTGTAGCTTTGCTTCTTCAGTTTTCTCAGGGTCTCCGTAGCCATCGTCATCTGAATCGTAGTAGTAAGTTTTATTTTGTTCTGTTTTGACGCAGTTCCCATTTTCATCAGGGTGTGTGTCTTTGTCATTATAGCCCTTCCAATATAGGTTGATATTTATAATAATATTGATATGTTGTGATTTTTTGGATTTGTTATGCCTGCTCCATATAGTGATGACTTAAGATCTCGAGTAATAGATAAATTATCAAACGGC
>CANFEH010000056.1 GCA_947445855.1 Zetaproteobacteria bacterium | reverse complement strand
TACAGCCCAGATTTAAATCCTATAGAAGAATCTTGGTTTCCTTTGAAAAATGATTTGAAGAAAAGATTTTTAGAGGCTGTTGATAATCCACTTGAAACTGTTATTGACGTCGTAAAAAAACGATCAATCTAAATTGGAAGCGCTATATACCAACAACAAACTCTAGAATAGCAAAGTGATACCCTTGAAATTCGCCAATATAATATATTAGCGATACAGGTACGGATTCTTTCAATAATGCTAGTAGTTTTTGTTCTCGATAAGCAGCCTCTTTTTCGCGCAAATAAACACGCAAAATTAGCGGATCATTTTCATGTTCTAGCTGAATTTTGTAATTAAGGTTAGAACATCCACCAGGAGCCCTCTCAAAGGATAGAAGCTTTTTATAAGGATAAACAATGCGAACCATTTCCAATACAAGACTCTCTGACACATCGGATATAGCACTTGTTTTTTCCCAAGAATATTTAAACATGAGAAACTCCGCTTTAAAAACAAGATAATATATTATTTTTATTTAATCAGAATTGACAACCTTATAAAAATTTGAGATACAAGTCGTTCCTCATTTGAAATAGGGGCATAGCTCAGTTGGTTAGAGCGCCGCGTTTACACCGCGGAGGTCCACAGTTCGAGTCTGTGTGTCCCTACCATTTTTACCTAAGAAAAATCACTTTATATTTAATGCAAATTAAAAGTTGAATTTATTTTATCATAAATTTAGCTAACAAAGCCTTTTTCATTCTAAGGGCTTTTTGTCCGAAGAAGCTGCTATCTTTAGAAAATTTAAAGAATTCGCATTTTAAGGAATATTGTATTCGCTCTCAATAAGATCAGGAGCAAATAGCTTATCCTGATCGGTAGAAGGCATAGTAGAAATACCAAATACACCAGGTCGTTGGGTAGAAAAGCATGTCGCCTGACCAGCTCCCCAGTTTTCTCCAGATTTATTGTTTGGGTAGTTAAAATTATTAGCATTAGCTCCCCAAATATGAATAGTAAACTTTTGTTTAACTAAGTCCCACCCTGGAGGATTTCCATGTGTTTGAGCCTTGCTGCGATTGCATCCTTTGGTGCGGTTGTCGTAATCATAGTCTCCAATAAAACCAAAGCTAACTTGATCATGAAAACTAGCTGCAAGTTCTTTAATTTTTTGGGTTATATACTCAGTAATCTTTGGACCATCTGGTTGCCCCCAAGTCTGTTGAGCAATCCCTGCTCCCAAGTAATGTTCATCAGCTGATTTACCTGGGAATCGAGCTATAAATTTTATATCTTTTCCAAGAATTCTATGAAGAACCTCAAACCTAAAATCAACATGTTTTTTAAAAATTTCAAGCTGAGTCATTGGTTTAACACTGTTAAAAATTTCTTCAGAGAAGTCTTTAAAGCTCTCATTTGTTTGATAAGCGCCACCATAAGTGCTTCGCTTTACATAGCCATTTTCATAAAAAACAGAACCCATAGCAGGCAAAGGGGATACAATAAAAAAATCATTTTCCATTGCCTTTAAACTTGCCGCATGAAGAACAAGTGATAGATTTGGAGTAACTTTTTCAGACTTTAATGCTTTTATAAGTCCATAACTATGATTTCTCGAAATAAACCGATTTTCTTGATAAGTTATTCCATCTTTTGATAAAGGATAAATATTTACGCTCATCACAGGAAGCTTTTCTTTTTGATCAAAAGCAATAGCAACATATGGTGTAGGTTGGTAATCTCTAAAATAAGCGGATGGCTCAATGCTTAGATTCCATAAAAAACGATACTGCGTTTTAATAGCCTCATTTGTTAAATTTTTATTTCTCCTAAGAGTTTCAAAAAAAATAAAATACCTATCTGAACGTATTAGATAATCAATTTCTTTATCTTTAGTGTCGAGGAAGCAGTATTTAAGAGCAGAAAATAACTGTGGTACTGTTGCTTTTTTCAAATCTTTTTCTAACTGATCATAGGAAGTATTAGTAGGAAAATTAATATCTGATTTTTTTGTATTACTAATAAGACGAAGAAGATCTTCTCTAAATTTATTTAAAATTGCTTCTTTTTTATCTGGAAGTTCACCCTTTAAAAAACTTTGAATCTCTAGGTCCATAACATATTTTTTAACAAGATTTCTAAGCCTAAATGAAAATATATTATCAGATGCCGAATGATAGACATCCCAATTATCGTCTAGTTTAAAAACAATAAATCTCAGATGAGCCCATTCAGGCTTATTATTTGCTTCTAGAGTAATACTGTTTTTTGGAATCAAGAGATCAGAACTTGTAGCACTTGTAGCTAAATTTATAGGATTGTTATCACCACAATTAATAATTAGGAAAAAAAGACTAACAAAAGACGGTAACCAAAAATTTTTAGTGCACATAAAAAACTCTTTTTTTGAATTTTAAAATCTTGAAAGACTTGAAGAAGAGTATCATTTCTTATCAAATTTTTCAAATATGTTAGCTCAAAAAGAACTAAAATCAATGATTTAAGCGAGTTAACTTTTTTCTCTTCTTCTGTTAAGCTATCATTCTTGCAGGAAGGAGAGCCTTCAATAAAATGTGCATTAGAAATCAAGGGAGAGCACAAAAGATGTCTCAAGATTTAGCTCAAGATTTAGTAGTTACAAACAATTTGAATATAAACACGGAATTTGCGACTAAAAGAGTAAACTTGCAGCAGAACCGACTCGTTAATATGGCAGAATCAAAGTCTTTTCTTGCAAGTGCTCTCTCATGGCATGGCTCAGTGACACCTAGAGTCTTAATGCGCGTTATTGTGACTTCTCTCTATACACTTGCGGTTTATTACATCGAACCTTTTTTTCATGGATATTCTTTATCTATTACCCCATTCGAATACTCAGGTAGTGTTTTAGCTTTAATTCTTGTTCTACGAGTAAACGCAGGGCAGGACCGCTGGTGGGAAGCACGAAAAATTTGGGGTTCCATTGTAAATAAGAGTCGCAATCTTGCCTTATTGGTCTATGGGCATAGTGATCAAAATAAAGAACTAAGACAAACACTGCTCAAATGGATTGCAGCTTGGCCACACATCATGCGTGAATCTCTTCGTAACGAATTAAAATTGCAAGAAGTGAGTGAGTTAATAGGAGAAGAAGAAACTGAGAAAATTAGAAAATCTGAAAACATGTCCATGTATGTAGCCAACAAAATCATATCTATGCTTCAGTTACTAAAAGAAAAGGGAATGGATCCCCATTCTTTTCTAAGGGCCGAAACAGAACGCTCTCAATTGATAGATGCAATCGGCGCCTGCGAGCGAATTCGGAATACAAGAATGCCACTTGTCCTTGCTATAAACACAAGACGATTTATTTTTTTGTTTCTACTTCTTTTGCCATTTGCTTTGGTTGAAAGAACAGGATGGCTAACGACACTTATTGTGGCTTTAGCCTCTTACCCACTATTTTCTCTAGATGAAATAGGAGCAGAACTACAAAACCCATTTTCACCTAGAAACTTGAGCCACCTGCCCTTAGACAGTATTTGCAAATCAATTTCAAACAATGTTTTAGGATTAATGAATCGAGATTAAGAACCTGCGAATTTTTTATCTAGTTCTGGATTCGAACCTTGCTTATGTAATTTAAAAATTTTAGCAACATAGCTTATAAGTTTTTCACTTTTGAGCTGACCATTTTCCAAGAAATATCTTGCAGCATCACCATTTAGAGCACTAGCAGGGTTAGGCTCGTTGAGAAGACTTGTGAGCGATCTTAGTATAGATTCAATATTCATTAAAGGGCTCCAAGCTTCTTTTAAGAAATCAACACAAATCTCTCCAGATTGCAAATCAACATTAGGATGATAACATGGTGTAATAAAAAAAACTTTTGGAGCTTCCAAAGGATAACTATCTGTAAATTCAAAACCAAGATCAAATCTTAATCCAGTATAGAGAGAATCTTCTGGGCCATGGATATAAGCCCTCCAAAGAAGGATATTTGTCTTACAAGGAAAAGCACCTAAAAGATGAGTATCTTGCACAGCACTAAGTGTAAGCAACTCTTTTCTAAGTCTTTTTTCAAAAGGAGGACATTTAGTTTTTCTTTGTCTTTTTTCTGGAGGTTGTCCTGACATTCCTAGATCAGAACCAGCAGCAAAAAGCAATGGCTCCATGGCAAAAAAAGAAAATAATAACAATACAATAAAAAAATTCTTCATGATAAAAAAGCTTTCAAGTTTATAAAAAATTTTAACTGGGTGGTAAGTACCAAGATTTAGGTTTAACAAATTCCTCAATCCCAAGCAAGGAAAGTGTAGAACCAAGACCAGAGTGTTTCCTACCGCCCCAAGGGAGATTAGGGCTTAAGTGTGTACAAGAATTCACATAAACAGATCCACTCTCTATATGTGCTAAAATTATTTTCCCTCGATCAAAATCCTCTGTAAACACAGAGGCTGTGAGTCCATAGTCGGAGTCATTCATTAAAGTGACCGCTTCTAAATCACTTTTTACCTTCATGATTCCAACAATAGGACCAAAAGATTCCTCTTTCATAATAGACATGGAGTGATCTGTGTTGAGAAGTACCGATGGTTTATAAAAAAATCCTGGCTCATCCTTACTTGCTCCTCCAGACAAAAGTTCATAAGCACCCTTCTTCAAAGCATTTTCTCTTTGTTGATTTAAAAAAGAAATATTTCCCTCTCGTCCAAGTGGTCCAATATAAGTATCTTGCAACATGGGATCCCCAAGCTTTAAAGATGCCACTCGACTATAAAAAAATTCTAAAAATCTTTCGTAAATTTTTTCATGCAAATAAAGACGTTCAACAGAAGAACAAACTTGACCTGCGTTGTAAAAAATTCCGTGAATTAAAGAATCTATGGTTTTTTCAAGATTAGCATCCTCACAAACATAAGCAGGATCTTTTCCACCAAGTTCAAAAACTGTGGGAATAAAACGATTTTTTATAGTGTTTGCAATTTTTTTCCCGGTTTCATAGGAACCAGTAAAGAAAACACCGTCTACTGGAAACTCAAGAAGTGTTTGAGCAACACTCCCATCACCAACAATCGTTTGAAAGAGATCTTTAGGAAGACCTGATTCTAAAAGAATTTCTCTTAGTTTAATCCCACTCAGAGGACATATTTCAGAGGGTTTATAAAGCACACTATTCCCTGTGAGAAGAGCTGGAGCAAACACACTGCTTGCTATGGCATAAGGAAAGTTCCAAGCTGAAATACTCACCACAACACCATGAGGATCCCAGCTGAGAATTTCTTTTATTCCCTTAGTCTCTCCAAGAACTCTTGACTCAAGAAAATTTTCAAAATGATCAAGAAACCACTGAACCCTTCGTGCGGTTTCATCAATTTCATGAAGAGCCTGTGTGTAGGGTTTTCCCATCTCTATTGTTATTAGCCTTGCGCACTCTGATTTTTTACTGAGCAAGTTTGCTTTAAAGCTAGCAAGTATATCTTTTCGTTCTTGAAAACTTGTTGTTTTCCATTTCTTTTGAGCTTTTTGTGCATTCTCAAACATAAAGTTTAAATCTGATATACAAGTAGACTCGACCTCCTCGAAAACTTCTCCAGTTGCAGGATTTTTTATTTTCAACATGTGTAGATTTTCCTTTTTTTAAAGAAGAAAACGAGCAGCAAGCATACTAAAAAGCATCATAACATAAACCCCAAGACCTCTTAACCCTAACCACCACCAATTAGACATTTTAAGAGCTGCATAAGCAACAAGACCAGCATGGAGAATAAAACCAACACCTAGAGTTAAAGAACATTTTGCTAAAAACTTTATAAAAACAGGATCTCCAATCCTTGATCTTAATTCAGATGGCATAATATATTGATACTTCTCCATGATAATCACAAGAAAAGGCTTTCCAAGAGCCTGCATGACTAACATAATCACTCCAAAGAGAACCCCAAATATCACTGGCTGCATCTTAAAAAATAAAGCACTCCCTGTTTTGTAGCTTAAGAAACCAAACACAACTACTGTGCCAAGAGAAATCAGAGTTATTTCATCCACTGTGCGGTACACAATAAGAGTGTAAACTAGCTCAGCTAAAGCAAAAACAAGAGCCCAAATAACCCCAGCTTTCACACCAGAAAACGAGTCCACCAAAACAAAAATAATAAGAGGCACAATACCCATGAAAAAAGTTGTTAAATTCACTCTTCTTCTTCCTTTTTTTGATCACTTTTTAATAACGTGCAAATAGAACCAACGCTCAGTCCCATTTTCTTAGAAATTTCTCTAATAGAAAACCCCTCTTCTCTTAAAACTCTAGCTTCTTTTTCTCTCTCATTAGAAAGTTTTTTAGGTGCTCCTAACGCTACACCTCGTTTCTTAGCAGCTTCAAGCCCAGCAACTACACGTGCAACAATTGTTTCGCGTTCAATCTCAGCAATTTCAGCAAAAGCAGCTAACATTGTTCTTCTAAAAGGATTCTCGTGTCCTAAATTGAGCACAGGTTGAGTCACTGATACGAAAGCTACTCCATAATCATCTAAGTTTAAAATGAGCCTAATAGCTGTCGTAGCATGACGGCTAAAACGATCCAGTCTATAAACCACGATAGTATCGATTTTCCCAGCGTATGCTGTATCAAGCATTTTTTTAAACTCAGGTCTATTTGTCGTTTTTCCAGAAATACCTTCATCTTTAAAAATTAAAATTTTCTTTGGCTTTTTTGTTTCCTCTAAATTTTCCAGCCAACGATCCACATCATGTTTTTGACTTTCAAAATCTTGACGTCCTGTAGAAACTCGATAATAAATTCCAATTGCTTTCATAAGCTGATTTTACTCTTATAATGAAGTCTGAGTAGCAGATAATTTGATCAACCACTTATAGTATTGGTAAATCTATCATGGTTCAAAGTATATTTGATGTTTATAAAACAAGTCTTGGGCCTTCTAGTTCTCACACGACAGGACCTATGAAGTGCGCTAGAGATTTTTCTGTCACCTTGCAAGAAAAAGGATTTATAAAAGACCTTGTGAGCCTCAAAGTAAAACTCTTTGGTTCACTAGCAGCCACAGGAAAAGGTCATGGAACAAACAAAGCCATCATTCTTGGTCTTATGGGCTATACACCAGAAAGTGTAAACCCTTATGAAATTGAAGATATCCTTCATGAACAAGAAAAGTCTTCTACTCTCTCTCTTCTTGACCTCAAAAAAATTCTTTTTTCACAGAAATCAGATCTTATTTTTGATCTTACTCAAGGAGAATCTCTCTTTCATCCGAATACCATGCAAATGATAGCTTTTGGAGAAAAAGGAGAAACTCTTTATGAAGAAACCTACTACTCTGTAGGGGGAGGTGAAATTCTAAAAGAAAGAGATCGTCACCTGAAAGACAAAGGGGAAAATGAATCAAAAATTCCCTACCCTTTTCAATCAGGAGCTGAGCTTTTTTCTCTTTGTGCTAAAACAGGTCTTTCTATAGCAGAATTAACCATCAAAAATGAGTCTCCTCGGTACACACCTAGCGAAGTTTTTAAAAAACTAGATTTCATTATGAAGACAATGGAAGATTGCATAACAAAAGGGTGTTCTATGACAGGAGTTCTACCAGGAGGGCTTAAAGTAAAAAGAAGAGCAAACGGACTCTTTGAAAAACTCAAAGCAAAAATAGCAGAGCCTGACAATGAAAACGACCCAACAAGTGTTCTTGATTGGGTGAACCTCTACGCTCTTGCTGTTAATGAAGAAAATGCATCAGGCTCTAAAATTATCACTGCCCCAACAAATGGAGCTGCCGGTGTTCTTCCTGCTGTCCTCCAGTACTACAAAAAACACATTACCCATCAAACAAAAAAAGGAATGTATGATTTCCTTCTTACTGCAGGCTCTATTGGTCTTCTTTATATGAAAAGAGCATCTATTTCTGGAGCAGAGGTTGGTTGTCAAGGAGAAGTCGGTGTGGCTTGTTCCATGGCTGCTGGAGGTCTTGCTGCAGCTCTTGGAGGAAGTATCATACAAATAGAAAAAGCAGCTGAGATTGGAATGGAACACAATTTAGGGCTAACTTGCGATCCAATTGCTGGACTTGTCCAAATTCCATGTATTGAAAGAAATGCTATGGCTAGCATCAAAGCTATCAATGCATGTCGATTAGCTCTAGTTACAAACGAACCAAGTCATGTTTCTCTTGATGATGTTATAAAAACCATGTACCAAACAGGACTTGATATGAAGACAAGCTACAAAGAAACCTCTCTAGGAGGGCTTGCTGTGAATGTAAAGAATTGTTGAAAATTAATTTATGCAAAATGTAACCCCATCAAAACTCCCTTTTTACAAACTAGAACTTAAGGTTCGTAAAAACTACACGGACTTTCTTAGGTTCATAGAAGAAGAAATTAAAAAAGAATCTTTTTCTGGTTTTAAAGTCAAAAAAAGTGAGGAAAAAGTTTATTTTTCTTACACAACTAAAGGCAGTATGTTTTTTAGGCCTAAATTTGAAGTGAGAATAAAAATAAAAAAAACAGATGATCTAAACTTTCATTTGACCATGAAAGGTAAATATACTTCCTATGGTTATCAAACTCCTGAGCGTTATATTAACAAGCTTCTTTTAAAAATTCTTTCATCTCGCTTCTAACAAAGATTAACCAGAAAAAAATCCTTCTTCATTAAACCTACAAACTACTTCTATTTTCACTTCTCATACTAAAGTCTTCGTAGCAAAAAATAGAGTATCCCCATAAACTCAACTCAAATTCCATGTTCCCTATGAAAAGTCAGGAGTGATCTTTATGCGCGTTTTAATTATGGCTCTGTTACTAAGCTTATCTATTGAAAGTTTTGCTATTCCAACAAAAAATTTTCCAAATGCAAGAAAGCTCTTTAAAAAAGAGAAAGAAAAAATGAGATCTACTGTCATACCAGCTACAATTCTTCTTCTCCCCTCTCTTTTTCTTACAAAAGAATGGCATCTTTATAGAGACTGCAAAAAAACTTTGGAATACCTAGAGGCAGCTCACACTCTTAAACGCAATGAAAACTCTGGATCACTAAAATACAAAAAAGCTTTTTCTGACAGAGAACGACAAAATGCTAAAAAGAAAATAGAAACATTTCTAAAAAAATTAAAAGGAACAGTTGAGGAACGCCTGTGTCAACTAGAAAACAAAGAAGAAAACAATGAACTTCAACTCCTAAACAGAATAAAAAAAATGGATCAAGAAGAGCTAGTCAGACTCTTAAATAAAGCAGATCTTTTAATTCCTAAAGTTCTTGGAAATTCTGAAACAGGCTATGCTAGAGCCGATATAGATAATTTAATTTATTCGATGACGACTTTAGACAACACAAAATCAAATATCAGTATTTTTGAGGCAAGTCTAAACAAAGAAGAAAAATTACTGTCAGCAAACTAATTTTTTAAAGAAAAGATCAAGTTCGAAGAAAAAATCTTTAGCATTTTTTGATCTCAAAACTTCCTTAGATGATCCAGAGTGAAAGAGTCCTTTAACGAAGTTAGCAAAAAGAAGTTTTACACGACCAAGAGTAGCAACATCAAGATCTCCTTCAAATTTCCCTATGAATTTTTTTTTGAAATTTCTTTCGTAAAGCTCTAAAAAAAGAAGTCTCCATTTTTCTTCTTTGTCTAAGTAGCTTTCTTGAAAGTCTGAATCTAAAATAATCTCTTTTAAAGTTGAAAAATCATCTTTTGAAATCTGAACAAGAAGCCCATAGCAAAGAAGAGCTTCTTTAAAATAGCTAAGATCAGAAGGTCTCAAAAAATTTTCGTCTTTAATTTCAGAAAAAACAAAGGGATTTGTAAGAGCACCTCTTCCTATCATAATCCCTTTTATATTTGGCATCTCTTTCATGGCTTTTTGAAAACTTGTGCGGTCCAGAACATCTCCAGAAGCCATGACTGGGTAGGGAAGTATAAGACTTGCTCTATGAATCAAATCATTTCTCGAAAAAAATGAATATTTGTCTGCCTTTGTTCGTCCATGAATTGTCAGTTGTTTAAGAGGGATTCTAGCAAGCCCTTGAATCAGGCGATCAAAATCTTCTGTACCATCATAACCTGTTCTCATTTTAACACAAAAGCGATCTCCACCTATATTATCAGCGATCTGAGAGACAAAATCAGAAAAATATTCAGGATCCCTTAGCAAACTACTCCCAGCAAAATGACTGACCACTTTCGGTGATGGGCATCCACAATTAAGCTCTACATCTTCTAGGAAAGATTCAAAGCTCTTAAAAGCTTCTGAAAAACGCCTTGGACAGGAAGCCATCATTTGTAGTCTTGTTTGAAAAGCTAGCTTTTCTTTGATCGCATCATCAAAAATATCAGGAGCCCATTCTAGAGGAATTTTATGAGGATACGTTTCAGTCACTCGAAGAAACGGGGTTGTCATTTTATCACAAGAAGAAAGCAGGAAAATAAACAAGCGAGTAGTAAAATCTGTTACACCATACATTGGTGCAAGACTTATTGCTAACTGCTTGTTTTCTTCTTGGGACAAGGTTTTTGGCATTTTGTTCTTCTTAATGGTCTTTATTTTTCTTTCGTTCTACTCAGGTAAACGAAAGAAAAAGTTTGGTATTTAGCCAAAAAAACTCTTGGTTATGGTTAGTTTGCTGGACAACAAAGGCTAATTATTACAGCTGGTTGGGCTAATTCTCTTGTTTTTAACCTCCGCTGTACTTGCTCACTTCCTAGTTATTTGGTATAGTCAGTGACTTGTTAACAAACAAAAAGAAACAGTGGATCCTATGAAAAATGAGGAAAAAAACCAACTTAAATTATTTAACCAATTGAAACTACTCGTTTCAAGGGGAATTCATCACCCTGTTATTGGGAAATTGATCGTTGTTAGTCTGATTTTTTTAAGCCTTGCGGTTCTTGATCTATCCCTAGGTTCCCCTAGACTTCTTAGTAAGCCTAGGGAGTTAATGTCATCATTCATACATGATGACACAGATACCGCTAACAACACACCGTCAGAAACACAAGAAAACCCAACTCGTTGGTGGGATGAAGCGCATCTCAGCCTTTATGAAGAAAATATGATGCAGACTCTCATTGACAGAGAGTACACAGGTAAATTGGCATTCAAGGCAACGAGAAGAGCTCGTCGTCTTAACTCTAAGGGGAATTGTTTAAGAGCTGTTAAATTTAGCCTTTTAGAGGTACTGAAAGAGCTTAACAGTGGAAACACTTTTTTAGATCCGGACCTTTTGTCTTGTGACCCAGGAAAACATCCTTACAGCTATCACGCAGCAGTGAGTGCAGAGCATTTTAGAAAGTGGGCAGCAGACAATCCTCTATCTCTCTTCAAAGAGCTACACTTAGCAGACGTAAGTCATGTCCCAGGTATTAAAATAGAAGAAGGTTTTATTCTTGTTTATGAAAAAAGCCAATATGGCTTTCACAATCGATATGGCCATATCGAAGTTGTCACAAATACGCATCCTTTGACAGCATGTTCTGACCATTGCCGTAAAATCAAAACCTACAGAAAACCAAGCTTAATACTAGCACCTGTCAAAAACTACGCTCCGCTTTACACATTTAATGATGCTTCTAAAAAACTTACTTCTGAGCACTCTTCTTAACTTCCTATATTTCTTTTCAAAATTTTTCCTGTTAGAGTCTTTTTTCTCTATTTTTTAGAGAATCTAATTAATTTTTGCAGAAAGGAAATCTCACGTGAACAAGTTGAATTATCTGCTCCTCTTATTTTCCTCTACTTTTCTGCTGGCAAAACCCAGTCAACCAAAACCCTCTGTTATAACATCTGCTCAACTTCCAGAAGAAGGAAGTGTCACTGCTTTTAGGTACAAAACTTTTTCTCAAGTTATAAAACCTCTTCAGTCTGTGATGCCAATGAGAGAGGTAGAGCGTGAAGATTTTTTTGGTATGGAGACAAGAGCTTTTTCTGGTCAACAATTTGAAAAAGTAGCAATCACTAACCGTTACTTAGATGCTCTTTTAGAAATTATTTGCGCTCATCAAAACTCACAAGAACTTTCACGAAGAAAAAAAGAAAAACTCACCAAAGAAACTGAGTCTCTTCTTCTTTTATTCGAAAATAATGCTGACTATGAGGCACAAATCTTTAAAAAAATAGCTCACTTAGAAAAAACACAACCCAATACTTATAAAAAAATAAAAGATAATTTTTTTGATTTTTATAAACAAATAACATCAAGAGGACATCATATAGACCAAGTCACTCGCTACGCAAAAAATCCAGAAAAAGCGACAAAAGCTATGATTGATCGAGGCGCTACTCAAGCGAGCGAACATGAAGTTTACACTCTTCATCCAAGTATCCCTGTCACTCTTCTTAGTTCATCAAAAGTGCCTTTAGTGTCTGCTCTATCTCTTCTTAGACGAGACGATCATCATGTCTATACATTTGCAGGAAATATAGCAACTCTCTTACAGAATTTAAAAACTGTTTCTCCAGAAAATTTCTGGATTCCAGAAAACGAATCTCTCATTACAGATGAGTCTGCTCCTTTTGTGACAGCAGTAGAAAAAAATCATGAAGGCACTTCTCTCACTCAATTCATTCATTTACACCCTGTAAAAAATCAAGAAACAATCGACATAGCAAGAGGCCTAGCACCTATAGACCCCGAAGATACCCATCAAATTTCTGTGGGCCTTAAAGACTCTATAGCTATTCCTGATAAATCTATTGAAGCTCTTG
>CANFEH010000055.1 GCA_947445855.1 Zetaproteobacteria bacterium | reverse complement strand
TTTTTCTCGTCCAGATCTCTTCCATTGAGGGATTGAAAACCAATGGTGTTCAGGTTCACTCTTTTTTCTATAATTTTTTCAAGTCCATTGAAGGCACCACTTGCAATAAAAAGTATATACTTCGTGTTTACAACTTGTTTATCCACACGACCATTTCTTTGGAGTTCCATAAAAGCTTGGATCTGAGAGGCAGGATCATTACCCGCTCTTAGGTCTACATCTGTTTCTTCCATAAGTTTAAGAAGACCTAGCTGCACACCTCTTCCACTCACATCTCGTCCAGAGTGACCACTTTGATTGGCTAATTTATCCACTTCGTCTAGATAAATGATACCATATTGAGCTTTTTCTAAATCGCCAGAGGCTTGATTCACAAGGTCTCTGATGAGATCATCCACATTTGCTCCCATATAGCCTGTTTCACTGAAACGAGTGGCATCAGCTTTGACAAATGGGACTCCAATCAACTTTGCTGCTTGTTTCACCATGTAGGTTTTTCCAACACCAGTAGTTCCAAGAACAAGGAGATTTTGCTTAATGTAGTTGTTTTCTTGTGAAGAAGTTTCTTTTCTGCTTCTGTGAAGTTTCACTTGATTGTAATGATCACACAGAGCGATAGAGATAGCTTTTTTAGCTTCTTCTTGTCCTATAACGAATTTATCGAGGTAGGCTTTAACCTCTTTTGGCTTATAATCGAAACGATAACTGTCCGCTGACTTTGAGTTTTTTCTTGTCCCGTTTTTCCCTTCGGCCTTTGATTCAAACCTGTCTTTTTTTGCATCAACTGGGAAGACTTGAAGCTCGTCTCCAAAAGGCTTTTCAACAAAAGCTTCGAATTCTTTTTGAATATCTTCTGGTCTTGGTGGTTTCATAAAGTCTCTAATTTTGTTTTTTATTTGTGTAATTAAAAAGTAAAAGGTAGCATAGGAGTCTATTAAAGCTTAAAAATAGCATTATTAACTGTTTTTTGCAAAAAATTAAAATTTTAAAATAAATCTTGTAATAACGGTGTATTATCGTTTTTGCTCTTAGTTCATAACCTACGCAGAAAGGGTTAACGTTTTGGTCACAAGTGATTTTGACAAGTATGAGTATTATAAAAAGTCTGTGCAAACCCCTGATGTGGAGGCTCAGTTTCTTGTTAAAACGTTTAAGGATATAAGAGGTACAGACGTTAAAACTTGCAGAGAAGATTTTTGTGGCACTTTTGCTGTGTCTTGTGAACTAGCAAAGCTTGACCCTCAATTAAACGTTTATGGTGTTGACTTTGATAATGAGCCAATCATTTATGGGAATGAAACAAATTTAAGCCTTCTTTCTAAAAACGAAAAAGCAAGAGTTCATATTTCAAACGGAGATGTACTTGAAAGTGGACTTCCAAAGGTGGAGCTCGCTTTTGCTTTAAATTTTAGCTACTTCATTTTTAAAGAACGTGCTCTGTTAAAGCAGTATTTCCAAAATGTTTATAATTCATTAGAAAACAATGGTGTTTTTCTAATGGATTGTTTTGGTGGTAGTGAATGCTATGAAGCTAACGAAGAAGAAACAGATCACGAAGATGATGGATTCAGTTATTTTTGGGACCAAGATAGCTATAATCCAATTACAAATGAAGCTCAGTTTTATATTCACTTTCAAAGAGATGGTGAAACTAAACGTGAAAAAGTCTTTAGTTATGACTGGAGACTTTGGTCTATTCCTGAGTTAAGAGATATTTTAACTGACGTAGGTTTTAAAAAAACAACTATCTACTGGGAAGGTACTGATGAAAATGGTGAAGGTGATGGTGTCTACACTCCAACTGAGCAAGGCGAAGACTGTGAATCTTGGGTGGCTTATATTATTGCAAGCAAGTAAATAATTATGCGTTTTTTTCTTTTTTTTTCTCTTTCTCTTTTTTTTCATTCTTTTTTTTTCTTTCTACCCAAAAAAAAAGAAGATCATGTTTTTTCTAAATACCCTCCCCGGACTCTTCCTCCAATAACTTTTCAGGTTGTTTTTTCTACTCCAGAAAAGGTAGCTGGTATTAAGAGCATAAAAAAAAGCAGAAGCGTGACAAAAAAGAGAGCAGTACCGAGTGCTAAAAGTGTCAAAAAAGTAGAATCTAGTGTTGAAGATAGAGAGTTTGGCACAAACCTAAATTTTATAGCTGAAGAGCCAAAACTTCTTTCTTTCTCTGCTCCCCTGTACACAGAAGAAGCTCTAGAGGCAGAGCTCTCAGGAGTTTTTAGAGTAAAAGTTCTTGTGTCAAAACAAGGGAAGCCTTTAGATATAAAACTAAAAGACCCCATTGGTTACGGTATGGATGAAGAAGTTTTACAAGCGGCAAGAGAGGCGATTTTTTCTCCCTCTAAAAACAAAAACGGTGAACCTATAGAAGCTTGGGCGGAAGTACATATACAGTTAGAGATGCTATAAAGGGCATAAAAAAAAGAGACCTCTGAATTTTTTCAAGTGTCTCTTTTTTAAGAATCTTATTTGGTGGAGATTAGGAGAGTCGAACTCCTGACCTTTGGAATGCAAATCCAACGCTCTACCAACTGAGCTAAACCCCCATAGAAGAATAGAATTCGTGTTATACCCAAGAAAATAAATGAAGGCAAGCAAAGAATTATAGAAAAAGACGAAAAAGGATGCGTAATATTCGGCGGTCTTTTCCTCCGTTAAAGAGAAGCCACAAGAACATGAAGAGCATCTAAATCTTTTCTAAGTTTTAAAATTTGTAGAGTCACTTGTTCATGAATAGGTGCGAGAGGAACTTCCAAAGTATTTTCTACAACCGTAGTCCTGTCGGTTTCTTTTTTTTCTTTGCGAAGCTTGTAGGAAGAAAAACAGAGAATATTATCTTTCATGTTCCAGCCTAATTCCTTCGTGAAGGGATTTTTTAAAAAAAATTTAGCCCTGATACAAAGTAAAGATAACTCATGAAGATTAAGTTGCAAGAGCTAACAAAAGGCTATAAAAAGTTCTTGAGAATATGGTTTTTTCTTCTAGTAGTGATACTGTTTTCGGGTAACCTATTTAAAAAATTAACTTTTATTCGATAAGTCTACTTCCCAACTGAAAAAAAGTTAGATAGACTCCTTATATTGTGTTGAATATTAGTTGTGAGTTATTGTGCTCCTTGCTGTGTGCATCCATATTTTTTTCCAGGAAATAAGTGGAAGCTCAGTCGAGGATAGAAAAATTTTACTTTGATGTAAGGATTGCTAACGATGAAAAAGCTGGTTGCTTACATTGCTGAAGCGTTGGTAGATGACACGGGTAGCATCAATATTAATGAAATTGAAGGAAATCAGACCAATATCATTGAGCTTAAAGTAGCCAAGAGTGATATTGGAAAGGTTATTGGTCGTCAAGGTAGAACAGCAGATGCTATTAGAACGATCTTAAACTGTGCTGCTGCTAAAGTTAACAAAAGATATATTCTTCAAATCATAGATGAATGAGAGATAATATTTTGTGCTAAATCCAGCCTCTCTCACATTAGGTTGCCTAGAGTCCACTACACTGGGACCCGATGAGAAAGATTTTATTTCTTTTCATCAGCCAGCTGGTGTGACTCTTTTTGCTAGAAATTTAATCGACAAAGAAAAGTTAGGCCCACTTAAACTTCTACAAGAGTTACAAGCTTGTGTGAAAAAAAATGGATCTCCTTTTATTGTTGCTATGGATCAAGAGGGCGGACTTGTAGCCCGCATGAAACATCCTGTTCTTGATATTGGTAAAGCTTTTGATTTGTGTGGCGGTGGATTCGGTACAAAAGCTTTAAACACCATAGAAGCAATCGCTTATGAACAGGGACGTGCTCTTTTAGGTTTAGGAGTGAATGTCAACTTCGCCCCTGTCCTCGACGTAACATTCCCTCGGGAGCAATTTTATAACTGTTTTGTGAATTCAAGGTCTTTTGGGCAAACAAAAGAATCTGTGATTTTAAGAGCAGGTGCCTATTTAAAAGGACTTAAAAGAGCATCTGTCTCTAGTTGTTTAAAACATTTTCCTGGCATAGGAAGAATCTCAGGAGACTCTCATTTTGTGCCTGTGAGTGGAAATCTTTCAAAAGAATTTCTTTGGCAGGAAAATTTGGAACCTTTTCGAAGTCTCCACCATGCATCTCCTATGATTATGGCGGGACACCTTATTTTTCCAGACATATCTCCTCTTGAAGTTACACGTTCTTCTTTCTGGCTGAGAGAAGTTCTTCGAAATGAGTTTGATTTTGAGGGGCTTATACTTTGTGATGATCTCACTATGAAAGCTGTTCCCCAAGAAGAGGGAGCTTGGAAAAATTTTGTCATTGAAACTGTCCTCGCTGGTTGCGACTTACTTCTGATTTGCTATGGTCTAGAAAAGTGGCAAATGGCTTGTGATGTCTTAGAGTTAGAGACAAAAAAAAGCCCTACATTTAAACGCTATGCTGAAGCCTCAAGCGATAGGCTCCAAAAATTTAGACAAAAACTCTAAGTTTTATGCTAGGATCCTCGCTTTTATAAATGGGGACAACATTTTAAGTGCCCCACTTTTTTTAGAAGCAGCAAGAAAGAGGCCTTATGGATAAGTCAGCAAAGCCAGCACCTCAAATTACAAATTTTATTAAAAACAGAATAGAAGAAGACTTAAAGAAAGATAAGTCTTTAAAAATTAAAACTAGGTTCCCCCCTGAGCCTAATGGTTATTTGCATATTGGTCACGCCAAGTCTATTTGCTTAAATTTTGGTTTAGCTGAAACTTACGCAGGGGCTACTTGTAACCTTCGTTTCGATGACACAAATCCGACTAAAGAAGATATGGAGTATGTAGAAGCTATTGAAGAGGATATCAAGTGGTTAGGTTATCACTGGGATGGTGAGATTCGCTACGCTTCTCAGTATTTTGATTTTCTTTATGAAAGTGCTTTCAAGCTCATAAAAAAAGATCTTGCTTATGTGTGTGAGCTTTCTCCAGAAAAAATTAGAGAAACAAGAGGAACTCTGACAGAAGCTGGCGAGGAGAGTCCTTTTAGGAAAAGAAGTGTAGAAGAAAATTTAAAACTCTTTGCTCAAATGAAGGAAGGTTTTTTTGAGGAAGGAAAAGCTGTTCTTAGAGCAAAGATTGATATGGCTTCTGGCAATATCAACTTGAGAGATCCTGTTCTCTACCGAGTCCTCAAAAAAGAACACCACCAAACAGGTGACACATGGTGCATCTATCCTATGTACGATTTTGCGCACGCTCTGAGTGATGCTTATGAAGAAATCACTCACTCTTTGTGTACTCTTGAGTTTGCAGACCATAGACCTCTTTATAATTGGTGCGTAGAAAATGTAGAAACAAAAGGGAAGCCAGAACAGATAGAATTTTCAAGACTAGAACTGAGCTACACAGTAACAAGTAAACGCAAACTAAAAGAACTTGTCGACTCAAAAACAGTGAACGGTTGGGATGATCCAAGACTTTTAACAATTAAAGGCTTGCGAAGAAGAGGTTATACTAGAGATTCTATCAAAAACTTTTGTGAAACTGTTGGGATTTCAAAGAAAAACACTGTGATTGACATGAGTATTCTTGAAGAAGCTGTGCGAGATGATTTGAATGAAAAAGCTCTGAGAAAAATGACTGTGATGAATCCTCTTAAAGTGATTCTCACAAATTATCCTAAAGATAAAAAAGAAATTTTAGCTGCCCCAAATCATCCTCA
The DNA here is from genome assembly GCA_947445855.1 of Zetaproteobacteria bacterium. Lineage (GTDB taxonomy): Bacteria > Bdellovibrionota_B > Oligoflexia > Oligoflexales > Bog-1112 > CANFEH01. The sequence continues at coordinate 7,052 of CANFEH010000055.1, read as the reverse complement.
AAGAGAAGAACTTGGCAAACGAGATCTTCCTTTTTCACGTGTGCTTTATATTGAACAAGATGATTATATGGAAAACCCCCCAAAGGATTACTTTAGACTTTCAGAAGGGCAAGAAGTACGTCTGCGTTATGCTTATGTGATCAAATGTGAAAAAGCTGTGAAAGATCCTGTCACAGGACAAGTGGTTGAACTTCATTGTACTTATGATGAAAAAACTCTTGGACAAAAACCAGAGGGAAGAAAAGTCCAAGGTATCATTCACTGGCTCTCAGAAGACAACACGAAAAATGCAGAAGTAAGACTCTATGACCGTCTCTTCACAGTAGAAAATCCAAGCAAAGAAGAAGCGTACTTAGATTTTATTAATCCAGACTCTTTTTCTCTGTGTTCAAATGCATTAGTAGAAAAGAGCTTAGAGCAGTCGGATGAGCAAACAAAATTTCAATTTGAAAGACTAGGTTATTTTTCTTTTGATCAAGATAGTACAAAAGAAAGACTTGTGTTCAACAAGACAGTTTCCTTGAAGGATACTTGGAAAAAAGGATAAAAACTGGGTGCACTTTATGACTTACGTTCTTGGCATTTTTTTTTGTCTTGTGATGAGTTTTTTTGGACTTTTTTTATCCGAGTTTTTTCCAAGCATTGGACACATTAGTCTTTCTCTTATGACGGGAATTCTTCTTGGAAATTTTTTTAAATTACCAAACTCTGTGAAGCTTGGTTGTTCTTTCTCGGAAAAAAGGATTCTCGAGTTTTCTATTGCTCTCCTTGGGTTCAACTTAAGTCGTCATGAGTTAGGTTTTCTAGATACTAAGTTAGTTGTTATTCTAATATCCATGGTTGTTCTTGTTATTTTGCTTAGTGTTCAAGCTGGAAAGTGGCTTAAGTTTCCAGGAGATCTAGCTCTTTTAATCGGAGTTGGTAGTGGAGTGTGCGGTTCTGCTGCTATTATGGCAAGTGCTCAAGTTCTTAAATCTTCAAAAAAAGATATTGTCTTGTCTCTTGCTATCACTCAGTTTCTTGGCATGATAGCTATGTTTCTTCTTCCCTTTTTGCTTAACAATTTCGACAAGTCTTTTTCTGCTTATATGATCGGTGGATCCTTACAAGCTATGGGTCATGTGGTTGCTGCAACAAGTTTACTGGATGCAGAAAGTGCAAGTATTGCTATTACTGTAAAAATGATGCGAATTCTTTTGCTTTCTCCACTTGTTTTAATTCTTAGTTTCTATGTTTCTTCTAAAACAAAAAATACTGAAGGAGGAAGGGTACCTATTTCAGTTCCTCTTTATACTTTGTTTTTTATACTCTTTCTTTTTATAGCAAATTATTTTGAATTACCCGCAAGTTTTACAATGAACATTAAGAAAATAAGCAATTTTCTTTTTGCTATTGCTATGGCTGGTCTTGGCTCAAACATTAAGTTTGCAGGGCTTTCGAAAGGGTTTGGTCGTTACATGAGTTTTGCAACTGTGCTTTTTGTTTTGCAATGTGTTTTTCTTCTAGTGGCTCGTTATCCTTGAGTTTTAGCTAGGATCATAAATAAGTTCAAGGCACCCAGCTTTGTCTGACAATGTGACAGTCCCCCCTTTACTGAGAGTTCCAAAAAGAATTTCATTGGAAAGAGGTTTCTTCACTTTTTCTTGAATGAGACGAGCGAGAGGCCTAGCACCATAGTGAGGATCATAGCCTTCCTTAGCTATAAGTTTCAAAGCATCTGCAGTTACCACAAGTTTTACTTTCTTCTGACTGAGTTGTTGAGACAGGTCATCTAAGAATTTCTGTGTGATAAAAATCATATTGTCTTGAGACAAATGAGCAAAAGAAATAATACCATCGAAACGATTACGGAACTCTGGGGTAAAAGCTTTTTTAAGAGCTTTGTTTTCAGAACCTGTTTCCATCACAGTTTGTCCAAAACCAATAGAGCTTTGAGCAAGATCTCTTGCCCCAACATTTGTTGTTAGAATGAGGATCACATTTCTGAAGTCAGCTTCTCTGCCATTAGAGTCTGTTAAAACTCCTCTATCCATGACTTGAAGTAAAATATTATGCACTTCAGGATGGGCCTTCTCGATTTCATCTAAGAGAAGAACAGAGTGAGGGTTTTTTAAAACAGCATCTGTAAGTTGTCCTCCTTCATCATATCCCACATAGCCTGGAGGTGAACCAATAAGACGAGACACGGTGTGCTTTTCCATGTACTCACTCATATCGATACGGATAAATTTTATTTTTAGAATTTCAGAAAGTTTTTTTGCCAGCTCAGTCTTACCCACTCCTGTAGGACCAGAAAACATAAAGCTGCCGATGGGTTTTTCACCATTAGATAAACCTGATTTTGATAAACGAATCACATTCACAAGAGAATCAATTGCATTATCTTGACCAAAAATTACAGACTTCAAACGACTATCAAGATCTTTCAAAGCTTCTTTGTCTGATGTTGTTAAATTTTCAAGAGGAAGCTTTGTCATCTTAGCAATAATAGCTTTGATGTCATTTGAGCTAACTTTGTTCACACGTTTACTTTCTGTTTTTTGTTTTAGAGAATATTGTGAACCGACTTCATCTAAAACATCAATAGCAGCATCAGGAAGTCGCCTATCTTTTATATAACGACTAGAAAGTTCTACAGCTGATTTGATAGCTTCTACCGAATAACGGACGTTATGAAAATTTTCATAGTAACTTTTCAGGCCTTTTAAAATTTGTGTGGCATCACTCAAGCTTGGCTCTTCAATCAAAACTTTTTGAAAACGTCTAGCAATAGCATGATTAGGTTCAAAGTACTGTCTGTATTCTTTTGCTGTGGTTGAACCAATGCAGCGAATATTCCCAGAGGTCAAAAAAGGTTTTAAAAGATTAGCCGCGTCCATAGAGCTTCCACCTACAGATCCTGTTCCCACAATGGTGTGAATCTCATCAATGAACAAAATAGAATTAGGCTTACTCTCTAAATCTTTAATAAGAGATTTAAAACGATTTTCAAAATCTCCTCGATACTTTGTTCCTGCTAGAAGAGCTGCCATATCAAGTTCGTAGATTTCTGTGCCTTTTAATTTCTCTGGAATTTTTCCTTCCACAATATTTGAAGCAAGACCTCTAGCAAGAGTAGTTTTTCCGACTCCAGAGTCTCCGACTAAAAGTGGGTTATTCTTTTGACGTCGGCACAAAATCTGTGTGATCCGTTCCAGTTCATCTTTCCTGCCGATTAAACTATCAAACCCATTTTTTCTTGCTTTTTCACAAAGATTTTCTGTGTAAAGCTCAAGGGCACTTTTAGTCTCTTGCTTATGTTGTTGAAAGTCAGATCTCCCTTGAGAAGGGTCTGAAGAGGGTTGAGAAGAAGTCGGTTTTTCTGAAAAATTTTCTGTTTCATTTCGTGTTTGATGGGCGACTTGTGATATGAGATCAAAACGTGTGAGACCTTGCTTTTTTAAATAGTAGCAAGCAAATGAACTTGATTCAGAAAAAAGTGCAACAAGAATACTGTGGCATGTTATTTCGTTTTTGCCACAAGACATCATATGTTCAGCTGCTTTTTGTAAAACTCTTTGAAAAGCAAGCGTTGGTTTAGGGTGAAGTTGATCTTTTTTTGTTTTCTCTAGCACATGACTAAAGTAGTGGTCTAAGTCTTCTTTTACAAACTCCCAACTCACTTTACAGGAGCTCATAATTGTTTTTATGTCATTATTTTTTATTAATGCATAAAGAATATGTTCTAAAGTTACATATTCATGTTTATGTTGACTAGCTTCTTTGACGGCAATGTTTAAACACTCTTCCAGTTCTTTGCTAATCATAAAAGCCCCTCGAGTTGTGGAGTCACAAATCTTTCCTTAAGACTGCTCGTCAAGAGTACATTTTAAAGGATAATCACACTCATGAGCATACTTGTGGATAAGGTCTGCTTTTGTTTCGGCAATTTCTCTTGGATAAACACCACCGATACCTACCCCTTTATTGTGAACATCAAGCATAATATCATGGGCTTCCTCTTTTTGTTTATTGAAAAAATTCTCTAAAATTTCAACTACAAAATCCATCGGAGTGTAGTCATCGTTATGAAGAAGTACTTTAACAAGAAGTGGTTCTTTGAGGACTTCTTTTGGTGTTGTAAGAACAGAGGTCTCTTCAAACTCTGAGTTAGAGCGTCTTTCATCACAGAGAATTTTGAAAGGGTGAAACATAAAGTGTATCTCTTTCATACAAATCTAGGGTTTTCTTTAGCACACTCTAAAAAGTCAAAAACATTAACTCAAAAGAAACCAAAGCATTTAACAAAATATAACAAAAAATAAAATATTTTCGAATAAAATCCTAAAGTTAAATCAGTAATTATAAAATCGCACTTCATTTACTACCTGTTCTTTTTATGTAATAATTTTAAGTAACAAGATTCATATTAAATCAAAACTCTAAATTAAAGGCAAAAAATAACCGAAGGGTACTTAAAAGATAACTTTAGATTTAAGGAGAACCTCCTCGTGTTTAATAAGTTAAAAAAACAAAAAGGATTTAGCCTCGTAGAGCTTATGGTCGTTGTTGCTATTATTGGAATTTTATCAGCTCTTGCGGTTCCTCGTTTTCGTACTTTTCAAGCTAAAGCAAAACAAGCAGAAGCTAAAAATAACTTAAAGCATATTTACACACTTCAGATGTCTTATTACGGTGAGCATGAAGTATATGCTGAGTTTGATACTGTAGGAAGAAAAGGTCAGTGTTCAAAGTATAATGAAAATCCTATTGGTTTTACTTTTGATAACATAGATGCTTGTGAGCGTCTACGGTACGGATATGAATCAAGAGTGGATGGTGGTGGTGAAACGAGTTTTAAAGCTATAGCAACTTCTGGTGTAGGTGATTTGAATCAAATCATGCCAGGTTGTGACAAAGAAGATATATGGCAAATAGATGAGTCTAGTTATATAACATCTCCTCAAGACGTAACAACCTCAGGTTGCTAATAGGCTATCAATTATTTTTTTTAAATCCAATCAGCTCACAACTTCCAAAAATAAAAGATTTTCTTTTAATTTCTACCATTCCAAGTGATGTAAGCTTCTCACTAATTTCTTTGGAAGAATAAAAAGACTCTAAGCTTTTTGGCAAATAGTGATAAGCTTTCTTATTTGCAAAAAGCCCACCAATGTGGGGAAGGATATAACGGAAGTAAAACATAAAAAAAGTTGAGAGAAATTTTTTGCGAGGAAGAAAAAACTCTAAGATAAAAAGTTCTCCACCTTTTTTTAAAGAACGATAAAAATGGGAAAGAGCTTTGTCTCTATCGTTCACATTTCTCAGTCCAAAAGAAATCGTCAAACAATCAATGCTCTGATCTTCGAAAGTAAAATTCTCAGCACTCATCTGAATAAGTTCTGCTTGTAAGGTTTCTTTTTCTAATTTCTTACGTGCTTCTTTTAGCATGAGTGGAGAAATGTCAATTCCTGTATAAGAAGTGTAGCCTTTAGCAGCTTTTTGACAAGCAATGAGAACATCCCCTGTCCCTGTGGCTACATCAACAAAAACCCCTTCTTTGACTGCCGGTAAAGATGTGATCAAATGCCTGCGCCACCGTTTATCTTGATTTGCACTAAGAAGAGTGTTTAAAAAATCATACTGACTAGAAATCTCATCAAACATGGAGGAAACTTCTTTTTCTGAGCATGGGTTTTTAAGACGGGGAGGCATATAAACAGATCCTTTTTCAACAAGGGTAATTTCGCTTTGAAAACTTTTCTCTAAAACTCTTTCAAATTAAACCTCCTACTTGAAAAAGTCCTCAAAAAAAGGTAAAGTAACTTTCGCCCTTTTTTTTAAAGGCAAGCATGTTACTTAGGGCTCTCTCCTAAGCTCCTCAATCTAAGGAAAAAATCCTATAGAAATAGAGGTGAAAAATTAAGTTCTAAAAAGTAGTAGGTGTTAATATGAGTGTTGAATTGGTTCCTTTAACCGCTGATGGTTTTAAAGAGCTCCAAAATGAATTAGAACATTTGAAAACTGCGGAAAGACCTGAGATCATCAAGGCCATCGCGGTAGCTAGAGCTCATGGAGACCTCAAGGAGAATGCAGAATACCACGCTGCGCGTGAACGACAAGGTTTCATAGAAGCGCGAATAGCGGAACTAGAAGATAAGCTTTCTAGAGCTCAGGTGATTGAGCACTGTGAACAGTCGGATAAAAAAATACGTTTTGGCGCTTGGGTCACTCTTTGTAACGAAGAAACAGAAGAAACAACACGGTACCGTATCGTTGGAGACTTGGAAGCTGACTTGAAAAAAAACAAACTTTCTTTAAGCTCACCTGTGGCTCGAGCTCTTCTTGGTAAAAAAGAGAATGATCTTATTGAAATCAGAGCCCCCAAAGGAACTAAGGAATACTTAATTATAAAAGTAGAATACTAAAATCTCACCTATGACCTCAGAAAAATCTTTTTAAAACAGCTGGTTAAAAACACACTGTTGACTTTTATCGCCGTTTTTTTTACACTGCGTTCTCACAAATTTATCTTAGAAAGAGTGTTTAAAATGGCTGCGAAAAAAAAAATTGCTGTTATTCATGGACCAAACCTGAACCTTCTTGGTCTCAGAGAAACAAGTATTTATGGTCAAGAAACTCTTGATGAAATCAATGCAACTTTAAAACGTTATGCAGATTCTAAGAATGTTGAACTCAGTGTTTTTCAGTCTAACTCAGAGGGTGAAATCCTAGACGAGCTTCACAAGGCAAACGAAGAAGCTTTCGGAGTTGTTATTAACCCTGCAGCTTACTCTCACACTTCTGTTGCTATTCGTGATGCTATCAGTGCTATTGTCCCACCTGTAGTAGAAGTTCACCTATCTAATATTTATTCAAGAGAAGAGTTTCGTCAAAAGTCTCTCACTGCATCTGTTTGTGCAGGAGTTGTGACAGGTTTTGGGTCTTATAGTTATATTTTGGGGATTAAAGCTCTTATTAACTGATGTTACGCACTTTGTTTTTTTAGTATAGTTATTTCATGAAAAAACAAGATTTAGAACTTTATACAGATTATTTACTAACTGATGTTA
>CANFEH010000054.1 GCA_947445855.1 Zetaproteobacteria bacterium | reverse complement strand
GACTGTATTAAAGCTAGTGTGAAAGCTGCTGAAATGTCAAAACTTACAGAAAATGCTTTTAGAGATGTGAATATTGCTTTTTCCAATGAACTAGCTACTCTCGCAGAAGACCTAGGTATAGATCCTTTTGAGCTTATAGACTTAGCTAACAAACACCCTCGAGTAAATATTCTTCAACCAGGCCCTGGAGTAGGAGGGCACTGCATTCCTATTGATCCATGGTTTATTGTGAGTCAATCAAAAGGCCAAGCAAAACTGATGCATCAAGCAAGGCTCATCAATGATGAACGTCCTTTTGGTGTTTTAAAAAAAATAAAAGAAGCTGCCTCTCATTTCCCAAGACCGAAAGTAGCTCTCCTTGGTTTAAGCTTCAAAGCAGATATTGATGATCTAAGAGAAAGTCCTGCTATGACTATAGCTGTAAACCTTGCTATCAATGAGGATTTTGATTTACTCCTTGTTGAGCCTTATATCAAAGAACTTCCTAAAGCTTTTCAACAAGGAAATGTAAGAAAAGTTTCTTTAGAAACAGCTATAGAAGAAGGTGATGTTATTGTTGTTCTTGTAGAGCACGCTATTTTTAAAGCTGCTAGGCCACAGCTGTCACAATCTCAGATTCTTATTGATACAAAAGGGGTTTGGCGTCATTTAAGAAAAGAAGAAAATTATTTCACACAAAAAGAAATTTCTTTTTTAAATGAACAAAGACTTGATGAACAAAATATAATCGAGGTTTAATTTTCTCATGAACTTTCATAAATTTATTAATTTTCTTAAAAAACACAAAAAAATTTTTCCTCTGAATCTATTTATTTTTGTTATAAAAAAAATTCTTACTACTAAAACTGTTTTAAAAAATGATAGAAAACTAAAAAATGAAAGAAAATATTTAAAGAAAATAGCTGAGAACTTAAAGCTTTCCATTAACCCTCTTAGTGCGAAAGAATGGCAAGAGTGTTTTAATGAAGAAAAGCTATCAGAAAATCAGCTTTTTGATTTCGTCAGGTTTTTAGTTTCTGCAGGTTGCTTTAAAAAGACTGAGAAACATTTTTTACTTTTTGAAGCATTAAAAATTTATAGCCAAAATGAAGATCAAAAAAAATTTATATATTTAGCTGACTTCATTATTAAAGAAACAGGAATTCTCATAGCAGGTTACTATGCTTTAGAAAAAAGTTTAAACAATGCACCCTATAAAAAATTAGAAAATTATCTCCACTATATTTGTATTCATCAAATGGACTTAAATGAAAGTCAAAAAAGACGTTTCTTGCTTACTCTTGCGCAACTTCGCATCTTAAGAAAACCTGTCCCTCCAAAAGAAGAAAGAAAATTCTCTCACTACAAGAGTGAAGAAAATACAATTTTTTATATCCTTCATAACTCTGAACCTTATATGAATTTTGGCTACGCTTCGAGGTCAAGAGGAGTGATGAGCTCTCTTCAAAAAGATGGCTATAAAGTTTATGGTGTTACGCGATTTGGTTTTCCGCATGATTTTCAACGTTCAGATTTAAAAGATAGCATCCCCTTGCGAGAGAATACTCCTCTTACAGATAAAGTAGGAGACTTGGAATATTTGCGCCTATTAGCAAAAGAGGGGAAAGGTATTTTTGAACAACCTTTAGATGAGTATATACTCGAAGCTAAAAATGCTATTATAGAACTCGCCTATCTTAAAAAACCTTCAAAAATTATAGCTGCTTCCAATTATTACACAGCTTTCCCTGCTCTTTTAGCTGCTAGAGAACTTGGTATTCCATTTATTTATGAAGTGAGAGGATTTTGGGAGGTAACTCGCTATTCAAGAGTACCAGCCTGGAAGAACTCCTATGATCATAAATTTTATGTAGCAATGGAAAACAAAACTGTTCTTGGTGCAGATAAAGTACTTACTCTTACACAAGCTATGAAGGACCTGATTGAGGAAAGATCTAACGGGAAAGTTTTTGCAGAAATTATTCCAAATGCAGTTACCCCAAGAGAGGATGTTTCATCTGGACGCAATGAAGAACTAGCTACACAACTTGGAATTAAATCAAATGAAAAAGTGATCGGTTTTATTGGTAGTATTGTTCAATATGAAGGACTAGACCTTCTTATGAAAGCAGCTACTCACTTAAAAGATTTACCCTGTAAGTTTCTGATCGTGGGAAGTGGTGAGTCACTTGAAGCATTAAAAGAGCTCTCAAAAAAACTCTCTCTCGAAGAAGTATTTATTTTTATAGGTCGAGTACCCTATAATGAGGTTCAAGAGTACTACACTCTTATTGACCTTGTTATACTTCCAAGACTTCCTCAACCAGTGTGTGAGCTTGTTTCGCCTTTGAAACCTTTTGAAGCAATGGCTGAAAAGAAACTTCTTCTTATGTCTGATGTGGCTCCTATGAAAGAATTTACAATCGAAGGGGTTAACGGTTTTCTTTTTGAAAAAGGAAATATCAACAGTCTTGTTTCACAAATTAAAAGAATTTTGTTCTCTCAAGAAAACTTTGAAAACACTAAAGAAAGTGCAAGAGAATGGGTTCTTGAAAATAGAACATGGGATTTTGCAGCAAAGAAAATTCACCATATTTTGAATCATTTATGAATCTTTGTTCTTAGCTGGACCAGATTGAATAGAAAATGCCATAGTTGCGAAGTTTTTTTTTCCAGGAGTCTCTATTCTTAAATCCCAATTTTCAGTAATAAATCTAAAATACTCTACCCCTAATTGGAAAACACTTTCTAGAAAAAAATGACTATTTAAATAATTCACTATAGTTCGTTGTTTTGCAATTTCATTGAAAGTTTTGCTATGAATGCGTAAGAAGTTTAAAAATTTCTCTTCCCATTTAAGAGCTTCTTCTCTCTGCTTAGAAGTCATCGTTATACTAGTAGGGGTATAAGAAAAATTAATTTTTGCCTCTATAATGAAGCGCCTTTCATGATCTTCAAGTGGTAGATTTGTTTCTAGATCTACTCGAGCGAGCTGCTTTTTATTTTTAGTGTAAGTCTTGAGAGGATTTAGAAACAAACGAAGGTTTAACAGATGATGGCTATAGATAGCTTTCAGGAGATTAAATTTTTTTCCTAAGAGAATAATATCATCTGAGCTTCGATTTAATTCTCTTGCAGTATATTCGAGTAAAGCTTCTATGTCATTTTTATTTTGAAGCTCTACTTGTGCTGTTTTGAAAATAGCTTCTGTTGGGAGATCAAAGTAGAATAAAAAATTTTTCTTTATAGATCCGCCATAAGCTGTTAAGAACTCTAGTAATTCTTCTTTACTAGAAGTTTTTGATATTTCAGGAAAGTCTTGAGAGGCTTTTAAGAAAAAAGTAAAAAAAAGACAAAGTATACCTGTAAAAAAATTTTTCAAAAAAATCTCCTTGAAGTATAAAAATATGCCAAAAAAATTAATAAAAAAATATTCTATCAATGCAGCAAAACATGAAGAAAAATTAAGACTTAAGCAAGAAAATAACTAGTCCGTTTTTTTGAAAAACAACTATAGATCAAAAGAAAGTAACATGTTAAAAGAAACAGCTTAAAAAAATTTTAATGGAATTGTTTTATGAAAAATTTAGTTTGTTTTCTATTTTTAGCCATCTCTTTCAAACTTTTTGCTGCAAATTCTAGCTCTTTCAATTTTCCAGTAGATTGTGATGAAAAAAATCTAGAACTTAGATTCACATGGATACAAAAAGCAGAACAAGACTTTTTCGAGCGAAGCTGGTTTGTCTCTTTTTCTAATATAGAAAAGGAATTACCAAGAAGTCTAAAAATAAAAGGGGGTTTTGCAGATCCAAAACTTGGACCAAGCTTTGAAGTTCTTCTTAGCGATAATGCAAAAGCTTTACTTAATGGTTTAGCAGAACTAAATAACATGCAAGAAAATCAGTTTAAAGAATATATTAGACTAAAGAAAATTGACGGAGCTTTGAGTGCTCATGTGGTTGGTGTGGATGATGGAATTTTTCAAATTAGCCTGGATAACCTAAAAAAAGTTGAATTTATAGCAGAGTAAGAAATTTTTTTTCTGTTAAAATAGCATCCATTTTTATGTCATGATCTTCTTTAGGAAGACTTTCAACAAGAAACTCGCTAAAAATAACTCCTATTTTAAAAGCTTTTTTATTCTGTTCTAAATAGCGATCATAAAACCCTCCCCCCATACCAAGACGAGTTCCTTTTTTATCTAGAGCAAGAGAAGGGATGAGGATAGCTGTTTTTTCATCAGAAAAAAGTTCCTTTCCAAAAAAAAGGTCAGGCTCTAGAATGCCAAACTGATTTTTTTTTAAAGGGATTTTTTTTGCCCACTCAAAAAAAGACATTTTTTCTTTTGAGGCTAACACAGGGAGACCAAATGTTTTGCCATGAAAAAAATCTAGATCAATAAGTGGTCTTAAATCTGGTTCATTTAAAAGAGGATGGAAAATAAAAATCTTAGAAAAGTGAGCAGAAGAAAGAAAATGAGTTGCTGTTTTTTTTAAACCTTTGTTTAAATTTTCATACTCTAGCTTACTTATACATTTTCTTTTTTTTAATAAATCACTTCTTAGGCTCTTTTTTTGGTCTGAAATCAAAGCCTCCACAAAATTCTTCCTTTTTGAATTTAGAAGGCTCTTTTTCTGAAGAAGATTTTAGCGAACTTCAACCTGAATAGTGTCTGAATATTCCCATCTTCCAGAGACCTCTGAAAAACTACCCACTCTTAATTTATAAGACCCTTGGGCAACTCCTTTTAGCATAAGCTTTGTCCCTGAAGTTGCAAAGAGATAATCAGGAGAAACCCAGTCCTCTTTCTGTGTAAGTTGCACACGATAAAAAGCGGCTCGAGCTGTCATGGTCCAATTGACACCACTATTATTACCATTTATTTCGGTACCATTTTGAGGTGTTAAAATCTTTGGCTTTTCAACTTTACTCGGGCGAACAGTAAAAGAATTGACTTCGCTCGTCCCTTCTGAGTTTTTGACCTGCCAGTACCATGTGCCAGGTTCAAAGTACCTACCATAATATTCAGAGCCTAAGACATCAGCCGATGTGTGAATAGGTTTTAAATTAGAATTTCTTGAAAAAATAATTTTTTCTGCATTTCCATTCCAAGAAAATAGAGCACGCTCACTAGAGAGATCGTACTCTCTTACTTCCCCTTTAGGTGGACTGATCAAGGTAAGTTCCCCAGTCGCTTGGAGAGGAGGGGTAGTCTTTTCAGCAGAGAGTGTTTTTTCTTTTACTTCTTCTTCTTCTTCTTTCACTTCTTTTTTCAAGACAGCCTTCAGTTCTTCTTGTTTTTTATTGGGAGTTTCAGTTTTTATAGCTTCTTCAGCCTTTTCATGAGGTTCTAATTTTTCTATTTTTGCTTTTTGCGGAGTTTGTTCCATTTTTTTAGGAACAACAAATTCTTCTCGGTTTAAAGAAAAATCGTCTTCAAAGCTTGAATCTTCTTGTGTGAGATAAAAAAAAGCTCCCCCTGCACCCATAAGAAAGATGAGACCAAAGACAAGTGTTCGATTTTTATTAGATTTAGATTTTTGATTTGTACCTTCAAAATCTTCTGCAAAATCGTCCTCTACAAAATCATTTTTTTTATTTTCATCAGACATACTTAAGCCTCCTATATCATCTAAAAAAACTTCTGAAGGCTTGTCGGTCTGTTTTTTGAAAAAAATAACTAAAACAATAAGAATTTGCAAAGAAGAGAGGTAACTAGCTTATTTTAGAAAAATTTTTTAATTTTTTTTGGATTCACTAAAAATCTTGAAATATAGAGGCAGCTCTCTAAAGAATCAAAAAAAGACTTTTCTCGGTAATAGTCTTTTTCTGTTGTGAAAATTTTTTTTGCATGTCTAAGCAGCTTCCTATCTTTGAGACTAAGAGACGAGTGATCATCTAAAATAATTGTTTCCTTAAAAAACAAGCCTAAACTCTCTCCATAATGCAAAAACTTTTCTGGTTGAGCAATACCGCAGACGAGAATTAAATCCTTTTCGCCTTCTTTTAAAAAAACTCCTGTTTTCAAACACTTAGGTTTTTCATTGAAAAACTCTAACTGAAAATAAGAGGCTCTTTTTCTTAAATAAAAGTTTAGTCGCAGAAGAAAATCGTTTTTGCATTTTTCGTCTATAAAACGGTGAGTTGCTATAAAAATATCACATCTTTTTAATGACAGAAAAGACTCTCTTAAAAAACCTTCTGGAAAAATCTTATCCTCTAGATTTAAGCTAACATCATGAAGAACGATATCTAAATCTCTATGAATCTGTCTATGCTGAAAGCCGTCATCCAAAATCCATATATCAGGAACCACGTTTCTTTCTAAAAAAATAGTAGCTGCTTTGAACCGACTAGGAGAAACAATAATAGACACATGGGGGAAGCGGTAAGAGTACATTAAAGCTTCATCTGATGAGATTTTCTTCGGATCTCCTTTTAAAAAACAAATTCCTCCTGCTTTTAGTAAGACGACTTCTTTTCTTGAAACACCACTTTTATAACCTCTTGTGAGAACAGCTACATTCAGACCTTCTTGTGAAAATTTTTCTAGCAAAAATAAAAGAAAAGGAGACTTGCCGCTTCCGCCAAGAGTAAGATTACCAATAGAGATACATTGGCCTGGTAATTTTTTAATCTTCAAAATTTTTTTATCAAAGAGTAGATTTCTAGACTTAACTATCATCTTTAAAAAAAAGCTTATGAATACAAGAAAAGGCTTAAAAATAAATTGTTTTTTCAGTTTAAAAAAAAATTTGTCCCGAGATAAAAACATTTTAGATCTCTTCTTTTTTGATACCCCAGAGTGCTCTAGAGTCTAACTCAAAAATATTAAAAACAAATGATTAAGGGTAGTTAATTCTTATGATCTTCTAAAAAATTGATTCTAAAGTATTTCAAAGCTAGAATAGGAAAGTATAAGAAGTTACCTAGAGAGAAAATAGGACAGAAGAACCCCCCTCCTTGTTAGAAGGCTTTTATTTTTTCTTTGATCAATATTTATCACTTTGTTGGTTGTGTGTTTATGGGAATAGGTGAAAATTTATGACTTTCATAGATTTAAGAAGCGAGAGAATTATGAAGAAAGAAAAAAAAGTGATTGGATGGCGCGAATGGGTGAAATTACCAGATCTAAACATCCCGTTTATTAAAGCAAAAGTAGACACAGGTGCTAGAACTTCAAGCTTACACGCTTTTAACCTAGAAATTTATAGAAAAAGAGGACAAGATTATGTAAGATTCTCTGTCTATCCTGAGCAACGGGTAAGTAAAAATTCCATTGAAGTCGAAGCTCAGATTTATGAATTTCGAAATGTAAAAAGCTCTACAGGTCATCTGAGTCGACGCCCAGTAATTGTCACAACCCTTGAACTTCATGGAGAATCTTGGCCGATTGAGGTCACTCTTGCGAACCGAGATGCCATGGGCTTTCGTATGTTACTTGGCCGAGAGAGTTTTAGAAGGCGTGTGCTCATTGACGCTGGAAAGTCCTACTACTCAGAAAAACCTAAAAAGAAAAAAAAGAAACAAGCACTCTAAAAAAGAATTTAAAAAAATAAGGATCTATCATGAAGCTAGCTATTTTATCCTGTGGCCCAAAATCCTATAGCACACAGAGATTGAAAGAAGCGGCAAAAATTCGGGGACACAGAGTCAAAGTCTTCAACACCTTGAAGTTTGCTATTGATCTAGAACGAGGTGAGCCAGATCTCCATTACAGACAACTTCAACTTTCTAGCTACGATGCTGTTCTTCCAAGAATTGGTGCCTCTATCACCTATTTTGGAACTGCTGTTGTTCGTCAATTTCAACAAATGGGTATTTTTTGTGCTAATAGTGCATCTTCTATTGATACATCTCGTGACAAGTTGAGAAGCTTACAGGTGCTTAGTCGCTATGGTATTGGGATTCCAAGAACTTCATTTGTTCATGATAAAAAAGATATCATCCCTGCTATTGAGCGCGTAGGGGGAGCTCCTGTTATTATAAAACTTATCGAAGGAACTCAAGGGATTGGTGTGCTCCTAGCAGAAACAAAACAAACAGCTCTTGCTATCATTGAGCTTCTTCAAAACCAAAAGCAAAATATTTTAATCCAAAAGTTTGTTGCTGAAAGCAAAGGACGAGATGTAAGAGCTATTGTCGTTGGAGATCAAGTGGTAGCAGCTATGCGCAGAGTAGCTCAAGGCGACGAGTTTAGAAGCAATGTCCACCGAGGTGGTATAGCAGAGGCTGTAGATCTTGATGATCGTTATAAAGAAACAGCTCTTCGTGCAGCTCAACTCATGGGACTTAGAATTGCAGGTGTTGATATGCTAGAGACAAAAGATGGTCCCCAAGTTCTAGAAGTGAACTCTTCTCCTGGGTTAAAAGGAATTGAGTCTTGCACTAAACTTGATGTAGCAGGATCTATTATCGACTACATTGCAGCTCAAGTAGATTTTCCAGAAATTGATATTCGTCAAAGACTCACAGTCAGTAAAGGTTATGGAGTCAGTGAGATCTATGTGCCTGAAGGATCTGAGTTCGAAGGGAAAACTATTGGGGAGTGTAACTTTAGTGAAAAACATCTCAATATTTTAACTCTCTACCAAGGTGATAAGATTATTCCTAATCCAAAATCTTCAAGAGTGCTCGGAGCAGATGATGTGTTGCTTTGTTTTGGTCGAATGGAATCTATGCGTGATATGGTTCCTCAAAAAGCTCAGAAAAGACGTCAAAAGAAAGCTACACAACTAGACCCTACAAGCCCTGTTATTGAAGAGTTCTCTCATAAACATCATCAGGACGATGATGATGACTCTTCTAATAAGTAGCGCTTATTAAAAAGTGGGTTACTCTGAGTAACGCTGTGTGACCTACACTTTAGGTGTAGAAGCCTAAATCTTTTTCACAAACTGTGACTTTAGTTTCATAGAACCAAAGCCATCAATACGACAGTCAATGTCATGATCTCCGTCCACAAGTTTTATATTTTTAACTTTAGTTCCTACTTTTACAGAAGTTGAACTTCCTTTAACTTTTAAGTCTTTGATGACACAAACAGTGTCTCCATCCTGGAGAATATTTCCATTTGCATCTTTTATTATTTTTTCATTCTTAAGCTCTTCTGACTCTTTATCAATAGTCCACTCATGAGAACACTCTGGGCAAATAAAAGTATTCTGATCTTCATAAGTGTATAAAGAGTTACATTTTGGGCACGCTGGTAAACGAGACATTTTTTTTATAGTTCCTTGGATTTTTAATTTTTATTTATGATCAAAGACTTAAATTCAAATAAAAAAGACACCTAGGAAAGAGGTGTCTTTTAGTAAAAACTAGTTTTTTCTCGTTAAGTTAAGCAGCTTTTTTTGCTTCATGAGCATTTCTTGCTTGTCTAACAAGATCTGTGAAAGCAGATGCATCGTTGATCGCTAAGTCTGCTAAAACACTTCTATCTAGCTCAATACCAGCAAGAAGCAAACCGTGCATAAACTGAGAGTATTTCATACCATTCAATCTTGCAGCAGCGTTAATTCTCATGATCCAAAGAGCTCTGAATTCACGTTTCTTGGTTCGGCGATCTCTGTAAGCAAAGCAAAGAGCTCTACGAACAACATGGATGGCTGTTTTAAAGCGATTCTTTCTTGAGCCGCGGAAACCCTTGGCAAGTTTTAGTATACCTTTTCTTCTGTGACGGGCTTTGAAGCCTCTCTTAACTCTAGACATTTTTGATTTTTCCTTCTAACTGTCTGTTTTTTAAAATCGCTCGTTCTTATTCTTGATAAGACAAGCAGTCTAGGATGGTCCGGGATTCTTATCTGTGGTTAGGTAAGCAGTCTAGGACATTTCTTCTGTCAGCTTTTGAAACATAAGCGCCTTTTTTCAAACGATTCTTGCGAGAACGGCTTTTCTTTGTAGCTATATGTTCATGGTTTGCCTTGTCGCGCTTAATTTTTCCAGATCCATTGGTTCTGAAACGTTTAGCAGCAGCTTTTTTTGTTTTCAACTTAGGCATTTGTTTTCCTTGCAACTAGAAAATAACTAAAATTTTAAGGGTGTTAGAGCTATTCTTAGAACACTCTCTCAACGACCTTTGAGGAGAACGACAACATCTGCGAAGCTCTAGTTTTGAGATGCAGGTTAAGACTTCTAGCACTTTCAGGTGGATTTATCAAGCCTTTAGTTTGTTTTAAAGGGTCTTCTATAAAGCCAAACAGGGAGGACTCATCGAAAATCCTGTTTTGCCTTGCTTCCATGTGTTATTGTAAAGATATTATTTTATGCCGTTTTCTGTGCTCTTTTCTGCTCTAAGAGAAGGGGGCTATTCATGGATATTTTGATATGAGTTTTTTTCTTTATATTTCCGCGATCCTCTCGTCTCTTCTTTGTGGTTATTTGTGCGCGAGAGTTCTTGCTTCTTTTGTTCTTCCGTATTTGCAAAAGCGGGAGTCTTGTTTTCAACAAAGAGACATGCTATCTGAGGCTAATCGCCAGAGAGATCTTATTTTAGAAGAGCAAAAAAAACTTCAAGAAGCTAGTTTTTCTTCTCTTGAAGAAGATTTAGAAGATGAAATTGCTTTGAAAGCAGAGGGCCTAAAGCAGCAAGAAAAAGAACTTGAAGCTAATAGCCAAAAAGATCTTGAGTTAGAAGACAAGCTTCTGGCTAGAGAAGAAGAGGCTAGACTCTATCAACTTCAAGTAGAAGGTTCCAGTGAGGAGCTTGAAGTCAAAAGAAAAGAGATGGAAGCTCACTCAGAAGAAATCTTAGTGAAGATGAGTCAAGTAGCTGACCTTGATCCTAATGAAGCAGTTAAATCTATAGAAAGAAATTTAATTGCTGAAAAACTACTTGAGATTAAAAAAGAAGAAAAACAAGCGACAGAGCTTCTCAGTTCTCTTTCAAATAAAAATGCTCTTCGCATGTTAGACCGAGTACTCAGTCGCTACTCCCCAGAGTTTTATTGGCCAAAGCCAGTGAATTTAGTGGATGTATCAAGACAAGAGCATGTAAAAAAACTTTCAGAAGAAAGTTCTCGTCTTCTAAAAGACTTAGAAGAAGTATCTGGTGTGACCATAAGTTTTATTGCTGATGAAGATAGAGCAAATACTTGTGGGGTTAAAGTCGTTGGTGGTTACGGGATTGCAAAAGAAGCTTCTCGATTAACACTTGAAAATCTTTTCTCTCAAGACGGAACTTCTGCTTGGGGACGTTTTCAAAGTATTTACGATAACTATTTTGAAAAACTTTCAAAAGAAGCTCAAGTACTAGGCTTAAAAGCTGTTGAACAGCTCCAGCTCAAGGGGGTTCATCCTGAGCTTCAAAAGCTTGTAGGAGCTTTGAATTGGCGTACAAGTTACAGGCAAAATCAGTGGTACCATACTGTTGAGGTAGCAACACTTGCTGGGATCCTTGCTCATGAAATGGGAGAAGACACAGACGCTGCTAAAAGAGTTGGTCTTCTGCATGATGTGGGAAAAGTGCTCGATTATAAAATCAATGTAAGTCACGCTATTATCAGTGGAGATTATGCAGACCTCTATGGTGAGAAACGTTTTATTTGCGACGCTTTGATGAGTCATCATGCTGATCTTATAGTTGAAACACCTTTAGCTTATATTTTACAAACAGCAGATTGTCTTTCTGGAGCTCGTCCTGGAGCACGGGTAAACCTTGAAGAAGGGTACCAAATTCGCTTGAGTGCTATTCAAGAAGCTGTTCACAGCTTCCCTGGAATTGCAGATGTTGCTATCATGAATGGGGGCAGAGAAGTCCATGTACAAGTAGTCAATCGCAAAGTTCCAGAAAAAGCTCTCCCACAGTTGGCAAAAGATATTGCTAAAAAGATAGAAGAAATGGTGAATTATCCTGGTAAGATTAAGGTCATGGTAACAAGAATTTTTGAGTCAGTGAAGGTGGCTTAATATGTCTTTTGACATTTCTCTCTACAAAAATTTTAAAAAAAAAATTGATCTCTACTTGTCTGTGAAACAGTATGACCCTTCTGTGGAACTTTTAAAAAATAAGCTCTTGCTTTATCCCACAGACCTTCGTTTGATGAAGCTCTTAGCCCTTGTCTATGTTTGCCAAGATGAAAGACAACAAGCAATAGAGCTTCTAAAAAAAGCTAGTCGGATTCACTCAGAAGATAAAGAATTAAAACTTCTTTTCTTAGTTCTTCATTGCGAGTACGCAGAGTATGAAAAAGCACGAGAGTGTTTTTTACAGTTGAAAGAGAACTCAAGTGAACTTCTCGGTGGAACTCTTTCTAACGAAAAATTAGCAGATGACTACATTTCTTGTGGTTTAACTTTTTATAAAAGCAATAACTTTTCAAGAGCTGCTGTTCAGTTTTCTCATGCTTTGACTCTTTGTCCAGAGTCAGTGGAAGCTACGGTTTGCTTGGCTAAAACGCAGCTCAAACAAGGGGAAGCAGAAGTAGCTGGTTTGCTTCTAAAAGAGTATTGCAAAGACCATCCTCCTTCTTCTGAGATTTTTTTGTGGCTTGGTCTCGTCTATTTTAAGCTTTCTCGCTTTAGTCTAGCAAGCTTACACTTTGAAAGAGCAAAAGACTTGAATCCAGAAAATAGAGTAGCTGATGTATACATGAGAATTCTTTTTGAGATGGGTCAGGGGATTCCACCAGCTTCAAATCCAAGTTAAAATCTTCTTTCATATTAGATTTTTAAAAGTTTTGCTGGACTAGTCTCATTTTTTTATGTAGTTTCTCTAGCTCTTCTAATACTATGCACCCGTAGCTCAGCTGGATAGAGTATCTGACTACGAATCAGGAGGTCGGGCGTTCGAATCGCTCCGGGTGCGCCACTTTTTTTCTTAACAAGTTTAGTCTCTTAAAATCTTGTAAATAACTGATGTTACGCACTTTGTAATTTCTGCAAACAAAAATAGGCTTCTTGAGTCGCTTTAAGTAGCAACTTATTTCTCAAAGCAAAATGGTTCATATTATGTTTTAACTTAAGACACTCAAGTTTAAAAACAGCATAAATGGAG
>CANFEH010000053.1 GCA_947445855.1 Zetaproteobacteria bacterium | reverse complement strand
ATGGCTCACTGCACCATTTGTCATGCGAGACAAGCCTGTTGCGGTTACAGAAGTGAAACTACTTAGTAAATAATCTGTATAAAGTTCTAAATCTTGTTTTTTCATGAAATAACTATACTAAAAAAACAAAGTGCGTAACATCAGTTACTATTTTCGTCTATTGCCATGCCTCTTGGGTTTAAAAATTGTCCATTTTCACTTCCATATGATCCAATTGTAGAAATATAATTTCCATCTGGATCAAATTTTTGGATATCGTATCGATAATTATCTGAAATATAAATATTATCGCTTGCATCTATAACAATATCTCTCGGATTTAAAAATTCGCCAAGACCACTACCTTCTGAACCAAATTTGGAATCGAATCTATACAGGAAGGATATATTGTAGCTAGCTATAGTAGATTTTTCAAATAACCAGTGAGTCTGAAATGCTTTGTAGCTCTTACTATCACAGCATTCTATTGTTATACTCTCTGGACCATAAACTGTAGATTGAGTAGTTGGTTCGGATTCATCTTCTGTGTAAAATATCTTTGAGGAGCCATGTGGAGTCATGGTTAAAACTAAATCTAAACCTGATGGAGTAACAGACAGTATTGGCTCAGGGATTACATTTATTGATTTTTCAATAGACCTTCCTGTCCCCCGTTCCCCTTCTGCTCCCTCTTCACCTTTTTCTCCTGTTATTTCAATTATTTCATATGAACAAATATTTGTTATTTTATTGCAAGAACAAACTTTCAGGATATCTTCTTCTTCAACAAAATAAACTTTGTTTTCTATATTTTTTTCACACGCTGGTAAATCAAAGGTACTCTCAACTATATAAACAGAATTATCTGTTTTTTTTTCGTTATCTTTTTGAACCTGGTCATTCTTCGCATTTTTTTCAAACTTTTTTTCACCACAAAAACTAACGAAAAAAACTAAAAAAATTAATCTTAAAAAACTCATTTAACTCCTCTTAGCTTTTATTTTTTTTCAGCTTAATAAGCTAAAGGAGTTGTCGGAATTTAAAAAAATAGATCACTAGGAAAAATTCTCCTCGTTTTTTTTTAAAACCAAAGGATTTCTTGTTTTTTTATCCCTTTTTTTATCTTGTTTATAAAAAAATAAATTTTTTGATAAAAAATCTTTTTTCCATAACAATAAAAGCTCTTAGCTTCTTTTTTTTTCTTTCTTAATTGTTTCTAGCTTACAACCGATTTAAAATAAAAATTGGCACAGCCCATTTTTTTAAGAGGTTCTATGAAGTTTATTAAGATTCTTCAAATGTTTAAAAAGGCTACAGACGAGCAAGTCAAAGAGTTTATCTATAAAAATATGTCTGAAGAAATGCTTCGAGGTCTTGAGTATGATGATCAAACCACAATCAAAAGAGCACTTAAACTTTTTGGAGTGAGCGAAAAAGATGCTAAAAAGGCATTTGAAAAGAAAGACAAGGAAGGTTAAATAACTTCTACTACAGTAGCAACCCCTTGACCAAAACCAATACACATAGTTGCAACACCTGTTTTTTTACCAAGACGTTTCATATTGTGTACAAGGGTTCCAAGAATTCTTGTTCCTGAGCACCCCAGAGGATGACCAAGGGCAATAGCACCTCCTGTCACATTCACTCGCTCATCAAAAGAGTCCATTAAACCTAAATCTTTAATCACAGGAAGAGATTGAGCTGCAAAAGCTTCATTGAGCTCAAGAAGTTCAATTTGATCTATAGTCATATGAGCCATGTGAAGAGCTTTTTTTACAGCAGGCACTGGCCCATAACCCATAATAGAAGGGTCCACTCCTGCAGCTGCAAAACTTTTTATTCTTGCGAGTGGTTTAAGTCCATGTTTTTCGGCAAAAGAACTTGATGTGAGAATAAGCGCAGAGGCTCCGTCACTAATAGCAGAAGAGTTCCCTGCTGTGATCGTTCCATTTTTTGGATCAAACACAGGTTTCAACTGAGAAAGACCTTCCAAGGTTGTCTCCGGACGAATGACTTCATCAAGAGCACTTTTTGTCAGAGCACCATCAGCTGTGTGTCCAAAGCTTGATGCCACTTCATCTTTAAAATAACCCTTGAGTGTTGCTTCGTGAGCTTTTCTATGAGAACGCTCAGCAAACAAATCTTGTTGCTCTCTTGAAATTTTGTGTTGTTTTGCTAAGAGCTCTGCTGTTAGTCCCATCATCCCAGAAGCTTTTGCAAAGTACTTACTTGCACTTGGATTAAAATCAATCCCGTGATTCATAGGCACGTGCCCCATGTGTTCTACACCACCACAAAGATACACATGACCAAGACCTGCCATAATATAAGCACAAGCATTGTGAACTGCTGTCATAGAAGATCCACAAAGTCGGTTGACTGTTTGAGCTGTTACTTGGTGAGGAATCCTAGCTTCTAAAGCAATAAAACGAGCCACATTATAACCTTGTTCCAAGGTTTGTTGCACACACCCCCAGTGGATATCATCAATATCCCTACTAGCCACAGAAGAGTTTCTTGCAAGAAGATCCTTCACAAGATCTGCTGAGAGACTCTCTGCTCTTCTGTGTCTAAAGAATCCACCTTTAGACCGTCCCATTGGGGTTCTCATAGCATCTACAATAACAACCTGTTCCATTCTCACATCTCCTTCTTGCTTGAATTTATGAATAGAATGTTTTGCCTTCGTTTGCTAGCTTCTTGAGTAGAGCTGGTGCTTCATAGCAACCACCCAGAGAAGAGTAGCTTGATATTTTTTCACAAATAGACCCTAACCCAACAGTGTCTGCATATTTTAAAACTCCTCCGTGAAATGGAGGAAAACCAATTCCATAAATGACACCAAGATCAACTTCCATCGGGGTTTCTACAATTTTTTCTTCTAAACAGCGAATACTCTCTGTAATGAGAGGAATCATCATGCGCTCTACTATTTCACTATCAGAAACCACTTTCGTGTGGCCAAGGGAAAACTCTTTTAAAAGAGTTTCACACAGAGGGTCTAAAACTTTTTGTAACTTTCCCTTCTTGTCTGTCATATATTCGTAAAAACCTTTTTTATTTTTTTGACCGAGTCTTTTATTTTCTAAAAAAAGTTTTAAAAGAGAAGGCTCTCTCGAAGACATCCTAGAAGGATAAGAAGCAGACATCACATCACTTGCATGAGAAGCAGTGTCTAGACCAATCACATCAAGCAAGTAACAAGGTCCCATGGGCCATCCAAAATTTTCCATTACTTTATCAATACGAGTGAAAGAAACACCTTCTCGCAAAAGTTCCATGAGTCCAAAGAAGTATGGAAAAAGAACACGGTTCACAAGAAAGCCAGGACAGTTACCCACAACCACCGGAGTCTTTCCCATTTGAAGAGCATAGGCCACAACTTTTGCTATGGTTTGGTTACTTGTTTTTGAACCTCTAATCACTTCCACAAGAGGCATCTTGTGAACAGGATTGAAGAAGTGCATCCCACAAAAATTTTCTGGTTTATTAAGCCCTGTAGCTAACACATCAATAGAAATAGTTGATGTATTAGAAGCTATAACACAATCATGCTTTACAGAATTTTCTATTTCACTCAGAACAGATTTTTTCACAACTACATTTTCGACAACAGCTTCAATCACAACATCAGCATTTTGAAAATCACCATAAGAGAGTGTAGGAGCGATCGATGCCATGACACGTGTCATTTTTTCTGCACTCACTTTTCCAAGCTCATGACCTTTTGCTAGAATCTGAGAGGCTTCATCCAAGCCAAGTTTTAAAGCTTTTTGGTTGATATCCTTCATCACAATAGGAACGCCACTCACAGCTGATTGGTATGCAATTCCTCCTCCCATAATACCAGCTCCCACAACACAAGCTAAATTTACAGGACTAGCACTTTGAGCAAACTGTTTACTTGATTTTTTATTGTACTGGTCTGCTAAAAAAATACTGACAAGACTTTTAGCAACACTTGTTTTAGCTACATCAATAAAACCATTAATTTCTACACGTGTAGACTGATCTCTTGTGTTTCCTGCTGTTTCTTGCATAGCAGCAAGAGCTTTTAAAGGAGCAGGGTAATTTTTGCCAGCTTTAGAAGCCACAAAAGCTTTAGCTGTTTCAAAAGCCATCACTCCTTCTACCGGGCTAAGAAGTGTTAAAGGACGTCTTTTTTCTTCTTGACGAGACTCCCAATCTAAATTCAGAGCAATCGCACCCTGCAACATTGTGTAAGCTACTTCGAGCAATTTATCTGGTGTAGTCACTGCATCTAGAGCACCGACTTTTAGAGCCTCTTGTGCTTTGTATTGATTTCCACCTGCAATCCACTCAATTGCATTATCAGCACCGATGAGACGAGGAAGACGAATAGTTCCTCCCCAGCCTGGGTAAATTCCAAGTTTTACTTCTGGTAAACCTACCACTGCACTATCAGAAGCCACACGGTAAGCAGAGGCTAGTGCAAACTCAAATCCACCACCGAGACAGATCCCATTAATAGCAGTGACTGTTGGAACATTTAAATCTTCAATGTCGTTAAAGAGTTTATGAGTCTCTTGTAGCCAAGTAAAAAGAACTTCTCTTGGTTGCTCAAAAAGAGGAGTGAACTCTGTGATATCAGCTCCCACAATAAAAACACTTTTTGCACTCAAGAAAAGAACACCTTTTTTATCTGTGTCCGCTTTAATCAAATTGAGGACAGTTCGAAGCTCCTCTAAAGTTGCGCGGTTAAATTTGTTAACAGAAGCGCTGCGACTAGCAAACACCACGTGTATGATATTTTTATCATCCTTTTGGCACTCAAGCCACTCACCTACAAACACACGAGTCGTCTTCATAGAAACCCCTTTTTTGAAAACGGTCTTATAGAGAATTCTAGACATTATAGAGACTTAAGGGTTTTTAACAAGAGAGAAGGAAGGAAGAACGCTGGCTTGTCTGTTTACAAAGAAAAGAAACCAATAAGCTTAGCGAGAGCTTCTTCAACTGTGAGAGTTTCTTGCTGTGTTGTATCTCGATCTCTAAGAGTAACAGTTCCTTTTTCCATTGTGTCACCATCGATGGTCATACACCAAGGTGTTCCAATCTCATCGTGTTTGGCGTAACGCTTACCAATAGAAGAAGCATCATCAAAGCTAACATGAAGACCTTTTTTACGAAGTGCTTGAGCAATTTCTTTTGCTTTTTCAGGTTGCCCATCTTTTTTTAACAAAGGAAGAATAGCCACTTTAAAAGGAGCAATACTTGGATCGAGTTTAAGGAAAACTCTTATTTTTTCTTCACCTTTAGCATCAACTTGTTTGTCTTCTTTGTAAGCGTCACAAAGAACTGCAAGCATGAGACGAGTAAGCCCAGCAGCAGGTTCGATCACATAAGGAGTGTATCGCCAACCATCTTTACCGGTTTCAGGGTCTTTCTTATTTGGATCAAAATAGCTTAGCTTTGTACGAGAAGCTTCTGAGTGTTTTTTGAGATCATAATCTGTTCTCGAAGCAATTCCTTCAAGCTCATCCCATCCCCAAGGGAATAAAAACTCTACATCGTAGCAATCGTTAGAGTAGTGAGCTCTTTCTTTTTCTGTGTGTTGTCTCAGTCTAAAAGATTCTGGTGAATTTACAAATTTTTTGTACCACTCAAGACGTTCATTTTTCCAGTACTCAAGCCAATTTTTGTGACTTCCAGGTTCACAGAAAAATTCCATTTCCATCTGCTCAAATTCACAAGAACGAAAGATAAAGTGTTCCACTACAATTTCATTACGAAAAGATTTACCAATTTGAGCAATACCAAAAGGTACTTTAGCAGAAGTGGTGTTGAGAACATTTAAGAACTGCACAAACATAGCCTGAGCTGTCTCTGGTCTTAGGTAGACAGAGGAGTCTGCTATTTCTTTTTGTAATTCTTTTAAAAACTCTTCTTTAGAAAGGCCACTGTCATAGTTTTTTGTGACAAACTCTTGGACGGGATCAACAGCTCCAAGAGGCATTTGAAACATTCCTCTGAAGAGTCTTTCTTTACTGAGATCTGTGCTTCCGCACTCAGGACAAACATAGCCACATTCTTTAACTTCAGAACTTATTATTTTCTTTTTATCTTTAGCTGATTTGTATT
This sequence comes from Zetaproteobacteria bacterium, assembly GCA_947445855.1. Classification (GTDB taxonomy): domain Bacteria; phylum Bdellovibrionota_B; class Oligoflexia; order Oligoflexales; family Bog-1112; genus CANFEH01. The sequence continues at coordinate 7,284 of CANFEH010000053.1, read as the reverse complement.
CTACTTTTGTACCTGGTGCCACAGAGGGAACTTTATCTGGTCTAAAACGAGCTTGGCAGTTAAAACAATCCACAAGAGGGTCCGTAAAGTTTTTTAAGTGTCCAGAAGCTTTCCACACATCGCTATGCATAATGATAGAAGCATCGATGCCGTGAATATCATCTCGCTCATACACCATAGAACGCCACCATTTTGCGGCGAGGTTTCTTTTTAGCTCTGTACCAAGGGGACCGTAGTCATAACTGGATTTTAGGCCGCCATATATTTCACTACTTTGAAAAACAAAACCTCTTCTTTTGCATAAAGATACAATTTTGCTCATTAAATTATCTTGGGTCATTGGAATCCTCAATAGTCTTTTGTTAAAAGAATTTTACCAGAAACAGGCTGTTTTGTCTTTTGGTTTTTCTCTAGATGATATGTTTTTAGCCAAATAAGTTTTCTTGAAAACTTTTAAATATTTTTTCTTCTTCTAAAAATGACGTTTTAAAAATCCCTGGATCATCAGTTCCAAGAACAAGAGAAAGGTCATTTTTAAAAAATGATCGAATCGGGTGATAGAAAAAAGAAGAAATCTCACCAATTCGTAAATTTGAAGTGGGGCAAGTTTCGATGACAACCGACTCTTCTTTTAGCATTTTCTGACAAGCATTTTGAAAGACTCTTAGCTCTTCTATTTTTTCTTTTCTGTAAGAAAATTTCCAGTAAGAGTTCCCGTCAAGAAGAGATCTTTCTTTTTTATGCCAATCACCATTCAGTTCATAGCCAAAATTTTTGAGACTACTTTTGTTTTCTTCAAGCCACTGAAAAGTTTGAGCTGCCTCTAAAGGCGATTCCAACACTTCTTTTCCCTCATAGAGGGATGGGTCAACTCCAAGAGCAATCGCATGTCCTAAGCGGTGAGCTCCAAGTCTATGAGCCTCTGTTATCCAACGGATAGCGCTGAAAAGCGTTTTATCACGGAATGATTCGCCCACATGATAAAGAAGTTTTAGGGGTTTTCTTTTTTGATTGTCCAAAAAAAATTTTTTAAAAAATCTCCTCTTCTCTCTTGGTGGGTGGTTCTCTTCAGAAAAAGCAAAATCAATTCCCACAATTTCTTTTGCTAAAAATTTATTTTGAGAGATGAACTCCTGCAGCCAATCGTATTGTTTTTCTAAAAAAATTTCTTCTCTTGGCAAAGAAAATACAAGCTTTGTCTGCATTGTGAGTTCTTTATTTAAATTTTTTACACAACGAGTTAAACCTTCTAAATACTGGAAGGCATCTTTTTTATCAAAACGAGGAGAAAAAATAGTTCTTGCTTCAAAGTAAGAAAGGTTTTCTTCGGATCTTTTGCGGATAATATATTCTTGGATAGAAAAATCATGAGTCTTAAGTGGGCAAAGAGCAATAATCAGATTAAAACAAGCTTGAAAGCGATCAAAATGACTAGGTTCCAAAAAAAGATAATCCTGACTAAGGAGTTCAAATCCATTTTCTTTTTCCCAGTAGTCTTGGTACAAAGGACGTTTATTCCAAGCTTTTTCATATTCTCTTGCATACCAGTCTAGAAGAATATTATTTTTTTTGTATACATCTTTTCCTAAGAACCAAAGATCCTCTGCTGTTAAACAACCGTGCAGATGCACATGCAAGTCTTCTTTTTTCATGTAATTTCTTTGACCAAACTATCAAGAGCTTTTCCCATAGTGTCTAAAGAAAAAAATTTTTTTGCTAAGAAAGCTCTTTGTTCTCGAACTTCTGCCCCCTCTTGCAAAAGACCTTCAAGAGTATCTTGCAGAAGAAGTAGAGTTTCTTTTTCATCTTTTTTTCTATAAGAAGCACCAAAAAAAATTTCTTTTACACACTCTTCAAGAGCTCCAACACCTGATACAAAAATTCTAACACCGCAAAGAAGAGCCTCTTCTGCTACGCGACAAATCACTTCAGAACCAAGACTAGGAATCACAACAAGATCGCTCTTTGCTAGTTGATTCTCGATATTATCGATCCGGTAAGGGATTATTTGAAAGTCAACATCAAGAACAAGCCCAAGACTTGCAGCATAATCTCGTAATTCTTTTACAGGCACACCTTTTTCTTCACCTAAAATATGAAGAAATGGTTTTTTTTGTTTTTTCCAAGTTCGCAAAAGAAGAGAATATAATTTGAAAAAATCTCTATGGCCTTTAATGGGATCAAGGCGCGCAATCAGGTGAAGATTAAGACGATCACTCTCTTTTGTTGTTTTTTGAAAATGAAATTTTTTTGTGTTCACCCCGAGTGGAATAGTTCGACAAGGAATCTTAGAAGACTTTAACCGGTGAGTAATAACATCACACGGTGTAACAACAGCTGATATATGACTTTGTGTCAACTTATAGTAAAGACTAAGAGGCTTTGCCTCTAAATCTCTTGCATCTCCACGAAAGCGAATCACTTTACTATCTTTAAAAAAACGAGAAAAACTAGTCTCTTTCCCACCATAGAGAAAAACAACCTCTGGTCTAAAAGACTGATAAAAAGCTCTTAACTTAAACCAAAAAAAAGGAGAAAAACTTTTAACAGGGAACACTTTTATGCCTAGAGCTTTTCCTCGAAGCTCTGCAGGAGAACCTTCTAGAGGGGTCAAAACATTTTCATAATTTTCAAGAGATAGAGCTAAAGAGGCACTCAAAGCATACTCTGTAATAGCAGAGTTCCAAGGGTTTGATAATAAATGCCAAGCTTTTTTTTTCATCCTCTCCGCTCTCTTCTCTTTAAAAAACTCTAGTTTCTAGAGTCTTTAGCGACCCTTATTGCTATACGATGGTCTTCTGTTTCGTGAATTAGCAGAAGAACTATCTCTTTGTGGGTAGCGAGAAGAAGTATTTCTTTTTTCTGAAGAAAATTTCTCTCTTGGGTGAGATGAGGATGAAGGCCTTTGGAATCTCTCTCCTTGGGTAGAAGGAGTGAAAAAATGTCTTCTTCTAAGAGGCGGTAATTCAGTCAAAACAAAATCAAAACCAGCTTCAACACTCTGCTGCATTTCTTCTTCCGTAGAAGGCAAGTAAGCAAGTGCCTTTGCTCCATACTTTTGAATTTTTGATACAATTTTTTTCTTAAAAAGAAGACGTCCACCAAACTTAGGAATCAAAGAATAAATCTTATTTTTTTTAAAACCACCTAAAAAAGGAATTCCTAGATAAAGACTAATCCCAGCTCTCCAGCACATTTTTTTGTCTGCTAAAACTTGAGATCGAGGTAAGAACTCTCTTAATTGAGCTTCGTGAGATTTATCCCAAAAAAGAAACCATGCCTGCTTTGTTAAGAGATCATGAGTTCCATTGTACTCTGCCCACTCTTTTAAAGCCTGAATGGTTTTTTCTCCATGTTCTGGTTTGATGTCAAAAATCCAGTCAGACGTTGCGTAGCGATCACAAAAATCTTCAAAAAACATCACTCTCGTATGAAACCGAAGACGAACATCTTGCAACTGTGAACGAGTGAGAGTAGATACGTCCACATCAGGTCCTCCCACACGAGAAAGAGTGTTATCGTGACAAAGTACGATGTGACCATCTTTTGTAATACGCAAATCTGTTTCTAGACGATCAAAACCAAGATTTACAGCCTCATCAAAAGCGCCTAGAGTATTTTCAACTTGATGCTTATAATAACCTCTATGAGAAATCCATTGAGGGAAATTTTGTTTGTTCATAAACTTTTCAATAACCTGTTGAATTTAGAACACAAGAGGAGAGCTTCTATTTTGGGAGTTGCTTGCCTTGTGAAAAATTAAAACGCTAATAGAACACGTTTTGAGGCCTAAGAGCAAGGCTTTTCAAATATGTCTTTCAACTTCTAGAGAGAAAAAAGAATGACTAACTTCTCAGAAATATTGAAAAAAAAAGAAATAGAAGGAGATGAAAGCCACTTTCAGTCAAGAAGTCGCGACGGGGTTCCTCTTCAGTCCCTTTATACAAAAGAGGATCTCGCCAAAAGAGGTTACAAAGAATCACTTCCAGGGACTGAGCCTTTCACTCGCGGCCCTCAAACGACTATGTACACTGGACGCCCTTGGACAATTAGACAGTACGCAGGCTTTTCCACAGCTGAAGAGAGTAATGCTTTTTTTATAAGTGCTATCAAAGGAGGACAAAAAGGACTCAGTGTGGCTTTTGATCTCCCTACACACAGAGGGTATGATTCAGACCACCCGAGAGCTCTTGGTGATGTTGGAAAAGCAGGCGTAGCCATTGATTCAGTACTTGATATGAAAACTCTCTTTCAGAATATTCCTCTTGATGAAATGAGTGTCTCCATGACGATGAATGGAGCTGTCATACCAATTCTTTGTGCTTTTATTGTAGCAGCGGAAGAGCAAGGTGTTCCCAGAAAAAAACTAAAAGGCACAATTCAAAACGACATTCTAAAAGAATACATGGTTCGGAACACCTACATTTACCCTCCCAAACCTTCTATGAAACTTGTTGCTGATATTATCGAATTCACCTCAAAAGAAATGCCTTTTTTTAATAGTGTCAGTATAAGTGGTTATCACATGGGAGAAGCAGGAGCAGGAGAAGCTCTCGAGCTAGCCTACACGCTTGCTAACGGAATTGAATATGTTAAAGCTGCCCTTGCCAAAGGCCTCAGTGTAGATGATTTTGCTCCGAGGCTTTCTTTTTTCTTTGGAATAGGACTTAATTTTTTTACAGAAATTGCAAAACTAAGAGCAGCAAGAACTCTTTGGGTTGAGATGATGAAACCCTTTAATCCAAAAGATGAAAAATCTTCGATGCTCAGAACTCATTGCCAAACCTCAGGTTACAGTCTGACAGAAAAAGATCCTCACAATAACATCATACGCACAACGATTGAAGCCATGGCTGCAGTTCTTGGTGGCACACAGTCTCTTCACACAAATTCTTTTGATGAAGCCATTGCTCTACCTACAGAAGCTTCAGCAAGAATTGCACGAAATACTCAGCTTATTCTTCAGCACGAAACAGACTTAACAAAAACAGTGGATCCTTTTGGTGGAAGCTTCTTTATGGAGTCTCTTACCCTTGACCTTATGCAAAAAGCGCGAGAATACTTAAAAGAAATAGAAGACTCAGGGGGTATGCTCGAAGCTATTAGTCTAGGAATTCCAAAGCTTCGCATTGAACAAGCAGCCACAGAAAAGCAAGCTCGTATTGACAGTGGAGAAGACGTCGTTGTCGGTGTGAATCGTTATTTTTCTGGAGACAGTAACACTTCTCTTGATGTCAGAAAAATTGATCACGAAATGGTGCTTAAAGCACAATTAGAAAAATTAAAAAAACTAAAAAAAGAAAGAAATCAAAAAGACGTCGAGGACAGTCTTCAAAAAATTAGTCTTGTCGCAAAAAAAGGAAAAGAAAATCTTATTCCCTTTTGCCTCGAAGCTATCCGCAAAAGAGCTACCATAGGAGAAGTCAGCTTAGCTTTAGAAAAGGTCTATGGGCGACACCTTGCGACTCACACTTCATTTGGGAAGGTTTACTCAAACATGATGGAAGGTAATGATGAATTTGAGAAAGCAAAAAAACTAGTTTTAGATTTTGATAAAAAAACTGGGCGTCGTCCTCGCCTTCTTGTGGCAAAACTTGGACAAGATGGACACGATAGAGGTGCCAATGTGATTGCTACAGGTTTTTCAGACATAGGATTTGACGTAGATATTAGCCCGCTTTTTCAAACACCAAAAGAAATTGCAAAACTAGCTATTCAAAACGATGTTCATGTGATTGGAGTTTCTTCACAAGCTGCAGGGCATAACACCTTGGTACCAGAGCTCCTAGAAGAACTTGCTTCGGAGCAGTCAAGAGAAATTAAAGTTGTCCTAGGAGGAATTATCCCAGAAGGAGACCATAAAGATCTTCTTAAAAAAGGTGTAAGCGCTATTTTCACGCCAGGTGTTTCTATCTCGACATGTGCTATCACTGTAATGGAAATACTTTCTTCTAATACTAAAGAGGCTTTTTGATGACCACAAAAGAGATGGCTGAGAGAATTTTTTCAGGGGATAAAAAAACTTTAGCCAAAGCAATGACTCTCATCTGCTCTCATCTGGATAACGATAAGGAAATAGCAAAAAGACTTCTTCCTATTATTTTAGAGAAATCAACTCCGGCTTACCGCATTGGTATTTCTGGGATTGGAGGTGTTGGGAAAAGCACTTTTATAGAAGCTCTTGGAAGCTCGATTCTTGAAAGCGATCCGAGTATTAAGCTTGGTGTTTTAACAATAGATCCTTCTTCCCCAAACAGCGGAGGGAGCATATTAGCTGACTCTGTGCGTATGAATAATCTTGTGTCGAGTGACCGTGTTTTTTTGAGAGCTGCTTCCAATAACACTCAGCTAGGAGGCTTGAACCGAGAAGCTTACGAGCTTGTTACTCTTTTAGAAGGTGCTGGGTGCCATTACATTATGATTGAAACTGTCGGTTCAGGACAATCAGATGATCGTATCAATCTTCTCAGTGATCTTTCAATTCTTCTTCAAATGCCAGCTTCTGGTGATAGCATGCAAGCTCTAAAAAAAGGGAGCATTGAAAATGCAGACCTTCTTGTGATCCACAAAAATGATGGGCTTCTAAAAAAAGAAGCTAGCAAAGCTTCCCTGCTTTATAAACAAAGAGGACAATTACTTCACTCGACAAGTGGGCACAAAGAGACACCTGTTTTTCTTGTTAGTTCAATTGAAAAGACAGGACTCAAAGAACTCTGGAGAATGATAGAAAAAATTCAAAAAAAACAAATAAAAGAGCACTTGCTTGAACACAAAAGAAACTCACAACGAAAAGAACTTTTTGAAGACCAAGTAGTTGCAGAGTTTAGAGAGCTCTTAAAAAATAGCAAAACCTTGTCAAAAGAGAAAAAACAGTTAGAAAAACTTCTTGATGAAAAAAAAACAAGCCCTCTTCTTGCAGCAAGATCACTTCTCATGAATCTTCATCTTTAAATAAAATTTTTCATCTGAAATTTACAGAAGATAAAAAGTCCTAAGAAAAGAAACAGAAATAATTCAGTAGACCCTTATCTCCAGCTCTTTCCAAGCTCCCAATGAAGCATAACTATAGAATCCGGATACTGATCACATGGACTTGCTATGAAAAGTTTTTGTCCCTTGTGCATAAAACTTTTAATCTCAGACTTTGATACTTTTCTTATACCAATTATGTAAAATAATTGAGGTTTTTTAGGACAAAAAATGCGACTATCCCAGAATGTTGCACTCGAAGAAAAATTTTATTGCCGTCATCTGTTCACACGATTTTTTGGGATGCTTTAGAGT
>CANFEH010000052.1 GCA_947445855.1 Zetaproteobacteria bacterium | reverse complement strand
CGCCTCCATTTATGCTGTTTTTAAACTTGAGTGTCTTAAGTTAAAACATAATATGAACCATTTTGCTTTGAGAAATAAGTTGCTACTTAAAGCGACTCAAGAAGCCTATTTTTGTTTGCAGAAATTACAAAGTGCGTAACATCAGTTACTTAATATTTAATATTATTTTTTAGTTAAAACAGTTTGTTAGACAGAATCTTATTTAGGATTTGTAAGCTTAACTTCTCCTATAGCCTGTTCCACCTGTTTTTTAGAGCGAGGGGCAAATTTTTCATTCATTTGATTATAAGCCATAGTAGCTTTTATCAAATCTCTTTTTCTGAGATACTCCAAAGCAAGAGTTCCCCACAAATAAGATTTTCCTCCTAGATAAATCTCAAAAGAACGCCTTCTAAAAGGACCTTCCTCTTCCCTTTCACAATAGTAAACCTCAGCTCTATCTGGAACTAGCGTGCTCTCTTCCAATCGTGTTTCTGCCTCATCTAACTGGGCTGTTCTTATCAATTGAAAAATAGATTTAATCTCATCATCTTCATCCTCTTTTCTAAGCCTTTTTTCTTCTTCAACTGATTGCTGTGAAATTTTCCCCGCAGAAAAAAGAGAACCACCTACAAAAGAAAAAACCAGTAAACTAAAAAAAATACGCATGAAAACCTCTTTTTTTTAATCGAGAAGTAAAGCCTCAAAAAAAGAAACATCTTTTTTCCCAAGAAAGAAAAGATGATAGAGCTCACATAAAGTTTCAATGTTATTTTTTTTATTTTCTAAATCTATGTGAGGACGTCTTGAGCGAATAAGTAAGACTGCATCTTCATAAGATAAATTTTTAAATAAAGTTAAATAGGCCATTACAACAGCAGCACTGCGACTCCTTCCAGCCTTACAATGGATATAAACAGTCTGCTTCAACTCCGCAGACTCTTTCACAAATAGAGCTGCTTTATACAGCGTTTCTAATGAAATCGGCCTGAAATCAGGGCTTGGAAAAGTCTTAAAATTGACACCCTCTAAATCCCAGTCACTCACTCTCAAAGGTTTTCCAGCGTAAGAGTCTTCATGTTCAAAAGGCTCTACCATACTGACCACTCTTTTAACCCCAAGATCAGTCATAAGTGTTTTGTGTTTTCTAAGAGGAAGAGCTCCTAAATAAACAAAATCTACAATTTTATTCCACCAGGGAATACGACTAAAGCGTGTGCCATGCTTTATGCGATTATAGAGAAGAGAAATTTTATAGGCATGGTTTTTCAAGCGTGGAGAAGTCGTTTTTATTTGTTTTTGTTTCTTGTTTCGAGTCTCTAAGAAGAGATCAAACAGGCACAAAACATCGCAGAAATTTTCTCCGTTAAACTTTTTATTTTTTTCCAAATACGCTTCATACTTTTCGTTTAGTTTTTTATGAGAGCAAATGAACTGTTCTATTAATAACCAAGCAGACTTCTGTTCCACAGAGGAACTCCTTTTTTTTTGAAGAAATTATTTATATTTTAGTGACTCGAAAAAAATCTCAAATCCTGCGAGTATTTTAGCCAAGCTATTGTTGTCACTCTCTCGTAGCTATAAACTATCCAAGTTGCTATGATACGGCTCCAAATAAAAACCAAAGGATCAAAAGTTCTTTACCAATAAGGTCTTAGTAAAATGAAAAAATTTTTTGTTATTTTCTCATTTATTTTTCTCACAGCTGGTTTTTTTATACGCTTTAAAATAGCTAGCGAAAACAAAACTGAAAACCAGAATAATACAGCCCTTTTGGATCATAAGCCAGAAGATATAGATTATTTCTTGAATTTGCACCCAAGTGAATACGAACTCTCTATCCTCACAGCAGGACGCGGAAAAGAAATCTATATGCTTGGTGGACACTTACTTTTAAGAATCAAAGAAAAAAGACCTGATGGCAAAGATATCAGTGTAAATTGGGGGATTTTTGATTTCAGCGATCCTAATTTTTATTTGAACTACGCGATCGGAAAGCTTGACTATAAAGTGATGTCGCGTGCGACTTCTTACGAAAAATATCATTTTGTTAATCAACCTGAAGGACGACGTACTTACGAAAATACTCTGAACCTAACAGCCACTCAAAAAATAACTATTTTAAATCGCGTTAACTGGTGGCTAGAGCCCGAACATTCTACTTATCGCTATCATTTTTTTGACACCAACTGCTCAACTATTATTAGAGATCTCTTAAGCGAAGCTTTAGGCCCTAATTTTGATGAGCAGCTTAAAGGACATCCATATATGACTTTCCGGCAAATGGGACGTCGCTATTTTTCTAATTATCCTGTCTTTGCTTTCCTAGCTCCTCTTATATTTAATAGCAGAGCTGACATGCCAATGAGTTTTTGGGAAAGATTCAGGGTTCCTGTTGAAGCCCCTGATATTCTAGACGAAGTAAAACAAGTAGATGATCAAGGAAGAAAGCTCTCAACTTATCTGATTGGAGATAAAACTATTTTTGTAGAAGGAATCGACCTAGATTTCGCAACATTTGAGTATTCTCTTTTTGTATTATTTGGCTTTTTACTTTTAGTCTTTCTATCTTTTTTATTTAAAAAGCGAAAAAAAAGCTTCTTACGCCTAAGAGCTCTTGGAGGGAGCCTTGTTGTTCTTGGGTTCTTCAATTTTTTTTGGAGCACACTCATGATCATACTCTGGACTTTCACAGAGCATAATTACACTCATCATAATGCTCACCTCTTAATTTTATACCCTTTTGATATTCTTTTTAGTTTACTAGGGTTCTACCTTCTTTTCTTCAATCGTTATCCAAAAAAAGAAAGCTTCCTCACAACAGGAAGTCTTTTGCTCATAAAGATTCATGCTTTCACAGCCAGTTTGCAACTCGTTTTATTTCTTTTTGACTGGATCAAGCAAGATGTCTCCTTTATCTATATTTACCTTATCCCTTCTTACATTCTCTTTTCTCTTATTCTCTTTAAAGAGCTTTCTTCTAAAAAATCTTATAATCTTCGTTGAATTTTTTATTTATTCTTCTTGAGGATAATTAAAAAAAATTTCCATAGCATGAAAAAGAGAGCCTCTTGCTCTCCCAAGATCCTGTTGCATCTTCTGAATTCTTGCTATTTGCACATCCTTTTCTTTTATAATCCCTTTTATTTTCTCTTCTAAAGAAGTATATCTAGCTCCCTTTTTAATCCTTTCTATCTCTTCTTCTCTTTCTAGTTTTTCTGTTTCACTTTTTCGACGAGTAGTATCTTCTTTTGAAGGTTTAAATATTTTAAATTTCTCTAACCAAAAATTCTTAATTTTTCCATCATCAGCTCTAAAATACCAAAGTCTTGCAGAAGGCCCACTCATATTAATATCAAGAGCTCCCTCATTTCTTAGGGAAATAACCTTAAATTTATTTTTTGGAACTTGGTTTATACAAATTTCTTTTTCTTTATTGTTATAATAAGCTAAGCGTTCTGTTGTTAGAATCACCCATCTTTTTACCCAATTTTTTTTGCCTCCTCGTTTCTTAGAAAGCCAACCTTCATAAAGAAGTCGCTCTCTTTTAAACGTGTTTGCTATAGAGGGGTCAACAAGCCAATCATCAGAGGAATTCTCTTCACTATCTGAATCAAAAGGGTTTTCATAAGGTTTTTTTAAGCTTACTTCGCTTGCTTTTTCTTGTCTTAGTTTCGCATTTAGTTTTTGATATTCTTTAATTTGTTCATCAACATTTTGCATCAAGCTTCCCAGGAGAGCATCTAGTTCTCTGACTTTTTCTTGAAAAGATTTCACCTCTTCTGCAGCCTTCTCTTCACCTGATTTTTTAGCTTGTTGGTATTCAGGGTCTTCTGGTTTGTAGTAATCAGCAAAAGAAAAAAAAGAATTTGCAAGGAAGATAATTGAAAAGAACCTTCTCATTAAATGCTTACCTCCATAAAATTGAAAAAGCGACAGTAGCTCTTCATATTTTGGAATAGCTTATGAGAAGAAAAAGAGGAAGCAATTAAAGAGGTTGGTTAACTCACGTAAAATTTTTTATTCACCTGAGCCATATCTACTAGAATTTGAGCTGGTTCAAAACGAACTCCATACTCGTCTCTAAATTCACTTATTTCTGCTAAAATTTTATCAGCCCCATACGTGTCTACATATCTGAAAGGCCCACCAAGCATAGGAGGAAACCCAAGACCAAAGACAGCTCCAATGTCTCCATCTTTTGGGGAAGCGAGAATACCTTCCTGAAGACAGTACATAGCTTCATTAAGCATACGATAGGTTAGTCTTTTTTGAAGAGTTTTTGGATCATCTTTTGAACTTTTATCTCGTCTATACTTCTCAACAATGACAGCTGTGTGGGGGTTTATTTCTTTTCCTTTAGAAAAAAATTTACTTAAAACATTTTTATTCTTGTAGTTATAAAAACCTTTTTTACTTTTACGACCTAAGATTCCCTCTTTCATGAGCTCTTCCAACATCGAAGAGTCTTGCGAAGTGATACGCTCACCAATAGCTTCACCTAAATCATGACTCACATGATAAGCAACATCAATTCCAACTTCATCTATCAGAGTAATTGGACCAACAGGGTAACCAAATTTTTGCATAATAGAATCTATTTCATTGAAAGCTATTCCCTCAAGACAAGCTATGGCGGCTTCATCCATGAATGGAGCTAAAATTCTTGTCGTATAGAAACCTGGTCCGTCACCAACTACAATCACTGTTTTTCCTTGCTTCAAACCAATATTATAAGCAAGAGACAGAGTTCTTTCAGAAGTTTTATCGGTTTTTATAATTTCAAGAAGAGGCATCTTGTGCACAGGAGAAAAATAATGCATCCCACAAAAATTCTCCGGCCTTTTTGAAGCTACCATAAGATCTTTAATAGGAAGAGCTGATGTGTTAGATGCAAAAATAGCATCATCTCTCATGTGTTCTTCTGCTTCTTTGATCACACTATGCTTGAGAGATATATTTTCAAAAACAGCTTCTATCACACAATCTGCTTGAGATATTTTTTCATAATCTAAGGTAGGTCTCACATGAGACATAATCTTTTTTAATTCAAAAGTTGAAAGACTACGACGACTCACTTTTTTTGAAAGCTCATCAAAAATATATTTTTGACCTTTCCCAAGACTCTCATGAGAAACATCTTTTAGATCAACATGTAACCCTTTTGTTGAACTTACAAGAGCAATACCTGCTCCCATGAGCCCTGCTCCGAGAACAGCAATATTTTTAGGAGAACCATAATCTGTTTTATAAGGATTTTTTTTACACTCAGTCTGAGAAAAATAAAGGTGCATCAGGCTTTTTGCTTCGAAAGATTGAGAAAGCTTGGCAAACTCTGTTGACTCTCTCTCAGATCCAGCTAAAAAACCTCTGTCGTAACCTTCTTTCACAACTTTTAAAATAGCTTCTGGAGCTGGGTAAAGACCTTTTGTTTTAGCCAAGACTCCTTTTTTTGCTTGAGAAAAAACAAGATTCCTTAAAAAAGAAGTATCTTCTACAATTTTCATCAACTTCGACTGGGATTTTCTTTTTTTTGTTTTCTGCAAAGTTTTATCAACAAGACGCTCTGCAGCTTCAATGGCTTTATCTTGAAGAGCTGTCTCATAACAAACATAATCTACAAGACCTATTTTTTTTGCTTTCTCTGCATTGACAGTAGCACCTGTTAAAATCATAGGTAACGCTTTATCTAAACCAATTTGACTTGGTAGTCTTTGAGTTCCTCCTGCTCCAGGAATTAAACCAAGCATCACTTCAGGAAGTCCTAAAACTGTTTTTGCAGAAGAACTTGCAACTCTGTAATCACAAGCCAAAGCAAACTCAAGACCTCCCCCTAGACAAGGACCATGAATAGCAGCAACAATTGGTTTTGAAATTTTTTCAATACGCAAAAAAAGCTCATGAGCTCTTTTACTTAAGTTCTCTACATCAAGAACACTCTTCGCTTCTTCAAGCTCACTAATATCAGCCCCTGCTATGAAAGAATCTTTTTTTCCAGATAAAAGAACCAGAGCTTTTATGTCTGTGTTCTCTTCAATGAGGTCTAGTATTTTTTCAAACTGAGGAATCAAACGAGAGTGAAGTGTGTTAACTTTTGAACCATCCATGTCAAAGATAGCAACAGCAACTCCATTCACTTCTTTGTAACGAAGATCTCCTAATTTTTTATCTGCAAGTAACAGTTCACTTTTTTCCATAAGACTTTTTCTCTTATAAATTAGGGTTTTCAAGTAATATAGCAGAACCATGTCCACCAGCAGCGCAACCAGAAACAACAGCGTAACGAGCTTTCTGTTTTTGTAAGCGCATACTTGCTGTGTAAAGTAAACGACAGCCTGTAGCTCCAAACGGATGACCTAAAGATAAAGATCCACCCCAAATATTAATTTTTTCAATAGGAATCTCACCAAGTGCACGACTTAAACCAAGACGATCTTTCGCAAAGATATCTGAATTCAAATACACAAGGTTTGATAACACTTGAGAAGCAAAAGCTTCGTGAATTTCCCAAACATCGATATCATCGAGAGAAAGATTGTTACGCTCTAAAAGGTGAGGGATTGTTAAAGCAGGACCTGAGAGCATTTCAGTCAAAGGGTCTCCTGCTCTATAAACAAAATCTGAGATGATAGCTTTTGGTTCGAGCTTTTTTTTCTTCGCAGTATCAAGATCAGAAAGCAGAAGAGCTGAAGCTCCATCTGTTAAAAAAGAAGAGTTTCCAGCTGTGCACACACCAAAATCTTTATCAAAAGCTGGTTTTAATTTTGCCAAAGTTTTAATATTTGTATCTTCTCTTGGGCCATCATCATGAAGAATTGCTTCAAATTGTGGAGGTGTGTAAACAGGGAGGATATAATCTTCAAAAATACCTTCTCTCATTGCTTTCACAGCCAACTGATGACTTCTAACTGCATAAGCATCAGCTTCATCTCTTGAAACCTTTGTTTGCTGTGCGAGGATTTCAGCACCCTGCCCCATACTTTTTCCGTTAGAAAACTCTGTAACTTGCGGAACATCAAGAGCAAAATCTTTTGGCCTAAGACCTAGGAGCAAACCAAGGTATTTAGAAGCATCTTTTAATCCTCGAAACTTGCTCATACGAACAAGTTTTTTTCTCATGCTTTTTGCCACACGAATAGGAGGATCTGAACAAGTATCAACACCACCTACGACACCCATTTTAATTTGGCCAAGACTAATCATATTAGCCATTTCGGTCGTAGCGACATTAGAAGAAATACAAGCTAAACTCACAGTGTGTGCAGGAATAGAGGAAGAATAACCAGCCCCAAGAAGGCACTCTCTCGCTACATTAGGAGTTCTTGGCTCGTGTAAAACAGTTCCCATAATCACATGCTCAATTGCACTAGAATCTAAACCCACTTTTGTGAGAAGACCTTGAAGAACATAAGAGCCAAGATCAAAAGAATTTAAATTAGCAAAAGCCTTATGGCTATGCCTAAAGGGAGTTCTCACCCCTTCAAGAATCACAGGCTTCCCACGGAAGCTACTTTCTTTTTTCATAGCTCGTCACCCTTCATTAGGACAAAGAAATAAACAGACCAAATTTTGCTATGATTTTTACTGGGTGATGACGCAAAGTCAATCTCTATTTCCCAAAGAAAGAGAGAGAAGCAAGAGAAACTGTTGGTGTAATTTTTGATTTTCCTCTCACAGGTTGACATTCTCAAGGCACCGCTCTAATTCAGAGAAGATGAAATTCCTAACAGCTAGAAAGCCTTGAGCAAAATAAAAGGATTATTGATGACAAAAAAATCTTGGGCATCTCTACTTTCCATTTTTTTATGGAATTCTTCTGTTTTTGGACAAGAAAAAATACAAATAGACTCTGACTATCTGCCTGTCATAGCGATTTGTTCAAAAGAAAAAGAAATCACACAAAAAATAGATTATAAAGCAAAATATCATATTTTTGAAAACTTCAAATTAACCGATGAAGAACAACTTAAATGCACAGAAGAAAACACTCGAGGTTGGGATGATTTTCTTATGCGACCTAGAGGAAACTCTTCCTATTACTATGCAAAAAAACAATATCTCCTAAGATTTCAAAATTCAAATGGAAAAGAAAAAATGGTTTCTCTAGGAGGGATGCCAGAAGCTTCTAAATGGGTATTAAACGCACCCTATGTGGATAGAAGCCTTGTCAGAAATCTTTCTGCTTACAACCTAGGAAGAGAGCTCGAAAAAGAAAGAGGTGCTGAGTATTTTGCTCCGAAAGGAAAACCTTATGAAGTTTATTTAAATGCAAACTATCAAGGTTTATATGTTTTATTTGAAAAAATCGAACGATCACAACACAAAGTGAATTTTGAAAATATTAACAACCAAGAAAAACATGCTCTGCACTTCCTCGCAGAAATTTCAGCTAACGACGGTGACTTTGAAACAGATAAAAAAACATCTATAAACTACATCTATCCAAGTCTTAAAAAAATAGAAAAAATAGAACAAGGAAATCCAAAAGAGGCTCATTTCATAAAACACTCCATTCAAAGTGATATCAATAGCTTTGAGCGTCTTCTGTCTTCTCAAAAAATGCTGACAAATGTCTTGAAAAACAAAACACAAAACTTAATTGATACCGAATCTTTTGTAGACTATATCATTGTTCAAGAAATTTTTAGAAACGTTGACGGTTACAGAAGAAGTGCTTACTTCCAAAAATTAGAAGATGGAAGAATAAAAATGGGCCCACTCTGGGATTACGATTTAGCAATGGGAAATCTTTCTTTTTATAAAATGGATTTAACTGAAGGATGGCTCTACGAAACAAATCATAGCCTTTTTCGTAATGCTTTCTGGTTTAAATCTTTTTTAAAAAATAAAATTTTTCAAAAAAAGATACAGGCTCGTTATGTTTTTTTAAGAGAGGAAGGACAACTACTATCAGACAGTTCTATTCAAAAGCTAGTAGATAAACAAATCAATAGCTTAAAAGGAAGCCCCTTGAGAGACAGCGAACGTTGGCACAACACTCATACCTACGTGCAGAGTCGAATTTTTATTACAAAAGAAAAAGGAGAAACTCCATATGAACACGTTTCAATCCTTAAGCGTTGGCTCATAAATCGCCTCCACTGGATTGATCGCAATATTTATGGAATGTCTCCCTAATAAAATTTAAGCATTAACCATTAATTCAGAAAGTTGATTACTAAACTTCACAGGATCTTTAATTTGAGAACCTTCGTTCAGTAAAGCCTGATTATAAAGAATCTCTGACCAATTCAAAATTTTTTCTTCAGAAAATCCTTCCATCTTAGCAAAAATAGGATGATTTGGATTGATTTCAAGAGTTCTTTTTGTTTTAGGAGCAGCTTGTCCTAATTTTTCAAGCATTCTTTCCATGTGAGCTGATGGGTCATGTTCTCCTGAAACAAGACAAACAGGAGATTTTACAAGACGATCTGAAACTTTTACTTCTTTAATGTACTCTTCAAGAGCTTTTTTCATAGATTCACAAAGAGGTTTTAATCGTTCCACTTTGCTTTCAAGTTCTTTTTCTTTTTCTTTTTTCTCTTCTTCTGTACCAAGATCAAGATCACCTTTTGTGATAGAAACAAGTTTTTTATCACCATACTCTGTTAAAGAGTTTAGAACCCACTCATCTACAGAGTCTGTAAAGAGGATAACTTCATAGTTTTTTTCTTTTAATTTTTCTAGGTAAGGACTTGTTTTCATAATATCAAGAGACTCACCTGTCATGTAGTAAATGTCTTTTTGAGACGCAGGCATCTTTTCTACATACTCTTTTAAGGTCATAAGCTCTTCTCTTTCACTTGTTTTAAAAAGTGAAAGTTCGACGAGAGCATCTTTATTCGAAAAGTCCATAGCGATACCTTCTTTTAAGGTAGACCCAAAAACTTTCCAAAGTTTTAAATAAGTGTCTTTTTCTTTTGTCAGCATTGTCTTAAATTGACGTAAAATTTTAGACACAAGAGCTTTACGGATGAGATTAATTTGACGATCTTTTTGAATCAATTCACGTGAAACGTTAAGCGGAAGATCATTACTGTCGACAACCCCTTTAACAAATCTTAAGTACTGAGGCACAAGGTCTTCACAGTTATCAGAAATAAAAACTCTTTTCACATAAAGACTTGGACCATATTTCATATCTCTTTGGTTGTAGTCAAAAGGAACGCTTTCAGGAATATAAAGCAGAGCATTAAACTCTTGTGTACCTTCTGCTTTATAGTGAATTGTCTCAAGTGGCGCATTCCAATCGTTTGTGACATGTTTGTAGAAATCTTTATACTCATCTTGAGTGATATCTTTTGGATCTCTTAGCCAAATTGCTTTTTGACTATTAAAAACCTCATCAGAAGACTCTTTTTTTGTTTTGTCTTCCACAGGTTTTCCGTCTTTATCAAACTCAGGCACTTCTCTTGTTACAAGCATTTTAATAGGGTATTCGATAAAATCAGAATATTTTTTCACAACAGAACGAAGAGTCCATTCTTCTAGAAAATCTTGAGGGTCATCTTCTTGACTCATGTCTTTCAGATGAAGCGTAATACTA
The DNA here is from genome assembly GCA_947445855.1 of Zetaproteobacteria bacterium. Lineage (GTDB taxonomy): Bacteria > Bdellovibrionota_B > Oligoflexia > Oligoflexales > Bog-1112 > CANFEH01. The sequence continues at coordinate 3,145 of CANFEH010000052.1, read as the reverse complement.
GTTCCTGCTCCTTGTGGACGAGAAGCCTCTTCTATAGAGTAGTTGCCATCTCCTGTTGACTCCCAAATAATTCCGACTGCATCACCTGCTCTTTGTGTGTGAAGAGTAACTTTATCAGCAACCATAAAGACCGCATAGAATCCAACACCAAACTGGCCAATTAACTCTGGGCGCTCTTTTATTTTTTCAGAATTTTTTAAGAAAGCTTTTGTGCCTGAATACGCAATGGTTCCAATATTCTGAATCACTTCATCGCGATTCATACCAATTCCATTGTCGTGAATTGTAAGAGTCTTACTTTCACGATCAGTTGAAAGACGAATATGTTTGTCTTCTACTGCCCAGTCTTTGTGATTAATTTCTTCGAATCTTAGTTTATCAAGAGCATCAGAAGCATTTGAAATAAGTTCGCGTAAAAAAATTTCTCTATGAGAATAGAGGGAGTTCACCATGAGGTCGAGAATTTGCTTGGTTTCTGTAGCAAACTGTCTTGTTTCTTTAGACATCGTTTTATCTCTCCAAAAGATTTTTTTGAGTTTAAAATAATTGCTCCTATAATGTGTTCTCGTTGCAGAGTGTCAAGAGGAGAAAGATTAGAAATTTTTATAGCCCGCAAGTATCAGTAAATAAAGACTTTTGAGCAAGGGACCCCTTCGTTATATAGTCTGCTACACAAGTAGAATCTAAAATCGAATAATCTAGGGCCGCACCATGACACATTTTCCACACCTCTTAAAACCTCTTGATCTCGGATTTACACAGATTAAAAATCGCGTTCTCATGGGCTCTATGCACACAGGCTTAGAGGAAGAGAAAGACTACACAAAGTTAGCTGCCTACTTTGAAGAAAGAGCAAAAGGCGGTGTCGGACTAATTGTCACGGGAGGTATAGCTCCTAATTTACTCGGAAGCCTTTCTCCTTTTGGAGCAAAACTCACAAACAAAAAAGAAATGACAAAGCACTCTCTTCTTCCACAAGCAGTACATCCTTATGGCGCCAAAATTGTTCTTCAAGTTCTCCACGGAGGACGCTACAGCTATCACCCCTTTAGTGTGGCGCCTTCAAGAATTAAGGCTCCTATTTCTCCTTTCACTCCTTGGAAACTTCCTAACTGGGGAATTGAGCTCACAATCAAGCATTATGGGCGTTGTGCTCTTCTTGCTCAAAAAGCTGGATATGACGGTATAGAAATCATGGGTTCCGAAGGCTACCTTATCAATCAGTTTTTAGTCTCTCACACAAACAAGAGACAAGACCAATGGGGAGGGAGCCTTGAAAATCGTATGCGCTTCCCTCTTTCTATTGTGAGAGAAGTAAGAGAAAAAGTTGGTACAAACTTTATTATTATTTTTAGACTCTCAATGCTTGATCTTATTGAAGAGGGGAGCCACTGGGAAGAAGTTGTCACTCTTGGAAAAGAATTAGAAAAAGCTGGAGTCACAATCATAAACACAGGGATTGGGTGGCATGAAGCAAGAATCCCTACAATAGCTACCATGGTTCCGCGAGCAGGTTTTAGTTTTGTTACAAAAAAAATAAGAGACTCTCTCACAGTTCCTCTTGTTTGCACAAATCGCATTAACACACCTGAAGTAGCTGAGAATCTTTTAAAAGAAAATGTAGCTGACATGGTTTCCATGGCTCGTCCTTTTCTTGCTGATCCTGAATTTGTTAAGAAAGCAGAAGAAAATAGATCAGAAGAAATCAACACCTGTATTGCTTGTAACCAAGCTTGCTTAGATCACGTTTTTCAACAGAAAATAGCTTCATGTCTTGTAAACCCGAAAGCTTGCCACGAAAAAGAGCTTGAGACTAAACCACTTGTCTTTAAAAAGAAAATTGCTGTCATTGGTTCAGGGCCTGCTGGACTAGCCTTTGCACTAGAAGCTTCAAAAAGAGGACATGCTGTGACTCTTTTTGAAAAAGACTCACAAATTGGTGGGCAATTTAATTTAGCAAAAAAAATTCCTGGGAAAAAAGAATTTTATGAAACTCTTCGTTACTTCACACACTCTCTCAAAAAAAATAATGTTCAAATAGTTCTTAATAAAACGATAGAAGAAAAAGATTTGAATGCGTGGGACTTTGATCATTGCATCCTATCTACAGGAATTGTGCCAAGAACTCTTTCTCTCCAAGGAATAAATCATGAAAAAGTGATGAGTTATATTGAAGCACTTAAATTTCCTGAAAAAGTTGGTCAAACAGTTGCCATCATTGGTGCTGGTGGTATTGGTTTTGATGTTGCAGAATTTCTTCTTCACTCTAAAGAAGATGAAAAAGAAGATGATTTTTACAAACGTTGGGGTATTAATCAAAATCTTGACACTCCTGGTGGAGTTGTAAAAAAAATAGCTACTATTCCAAAAAGAAAAATTTATCTTCTTCAAAGAAAAAAAGGAAAGCTCGGAGAAGGTCTTGGGAAAACAACAGGCTGGATTCATAGACAAAGTCTAAAAATGGAAAAAGTCCATTTTCTTGATCAAATGGAATATAGGCTCATCGACAATGAAGGTTTACACTACTCAAGAGAAGGAAAAGATGATCTTTTAGCAGTCGATACGATTGTTATTTGTGCTGGGCAACTCTCTCAAAACGAATTAGAAACAAGCCTGCAAAGAAAAGGTATTCCCTACAACAAGCTAGGGGGAGCTTTCAAGGCAGGAGAGCTCGATGCTAAATTTGCTATCGATCAAGCAACGAGACTTGCTCTTAAAATATGAAATTTTAATTAATTTATTCGCGAAGTCACTTTTCATTTCAAAACAACCTCCCTCAGTGAGATATGCTACTTCTTCTGCTGATAGTATTCAGGTTTGTGATTTTTCAGTTTCCTTAAGTGATACCATAGAGCATATAAAAGTTTTTCTTAATGTTAAGGATAGTCTTGCTTTTCTTCTTTCTCCTGCTGCTAATACTGCTTTTTCTCCTTCTTCTATTTAAAAAAGTAGCTCAAAAATCAAAACCCAAGAAATGAGTTTTCTTTTCTTCCGCAAAACGATCATTCTCTTTACACAATTAGTCACTGATGTTACGCACTTTGTTTTTTTAGTATAGTTATTTCATGAAAAAACAAGATTTAGAACTTTATACAGATTATTTACTAAGTAGTTTCACTTCTGTAACCGCAACAGGCTTGTCTCG
>CANFEH010000051.1 GCA_947445855.1 Zetaproteobacteria bacterium | reverse complement strand
TGGATGTAAGGGGAGAGAGCTGTGAGTCAAATAAATATTGTGTCAGTGGAGCTTCAAGCAAAACAAGAGATGGAAACTCTGGTGTGTGGCGAATAAAGCGTTCTTATTACTGATCTTAGTAGAGTCTCTTTATTTTTTTTAGATTTTTTGACAAGAGGAAAACTATGTTTTTTATGGGGAAACATTTATTTCTTATACTTTCTATATTTCTTTTTGCTTCTTGCAAAAAACTAAAAAATAAGACTGCAAGTTCCTTGGAAAAACAAGAAATTGTTCAGAGTGAAACAAGCCTTCGTACTGAAACAACTCAAAATCCTCTCCTAGATACAGACAAAAGGTTACAACTTCTTTCAGAAATAAAAGCTAAAATAGCAAAAGCAAGAGGTGATAAAGCTTTTGGACTTTCGGAATCTGGAATGTCAGCTGCAGATATAGGTGGGAATGAATTTTGTTGGAAAGACTCAAAGACAAGAGGAGTGGGTGTAGTACCAAATAGTTGTGAAGATGGGTATGAGCAGATAGGGCTTTTGTGTTATTCAAAATGTGACTCGAGTAAAGAAAAAAGATTTGGTTTTGATTGTCATTCAGTGTGTCCGAGTGGTTTCACTGATAATGGTTTAATTTGTCGCAGCAATGCAAAGACAAGTTATGGAAGAGGCGCTGGGTATGCTCTATGGAGCAAGCAACAGTGTATAAATGAAAATAGCCTTGGTTGTGAGCAATACGGGCTTATGTATTACCCAAAATGTAAGACAGGGTATTCGGCTAGTGGTTGCTGTATTTGTCAAAGCACATCTACTTGTTCCACATATGGTATGGGTGGAATTTTTCCAGACTGTACAAAAACTATTCGTATAGGAGAAGCTTTGCCTGGTGTTTGCGGAGGCGATACACCAGATGAAGACTCAGGCCTTTGTTATGCTTCTTGTGATTCTGGCTATGACGGTGTGGGTCCAGTTTGTTGGATGGTAGAACCTCCTTTTGATAGTTGGGTTGAGTGTGGAGCAGGTTATGCTAAAGATGATGAAACATGTGCTCTTGTTATCTATGATCAAACGATCAGTGTTATGACAGCAGTGCTTAGTCTCGTAACTTTAGGCCTTGGTGGTTATGGAGCAAAAGGAATTAGTACTGCTCTAGAAAATGTTGCAACAGCTGCTACATCTATATCCCAAGCAGCACAAATAGCAGATACAGCCTCTTCGATTGCTGAACAAGGAACTCTTCTCGTTTCAGCTGCTTCGGAACTCTCTAGCCTGTTAAAAGATGCTAATGAATATGAAGGTATGACTTTGCCTGAAGGAATTGTTACAACTGCTGATATGGTACTAGCAGCAACTGGCCTCACAAGTGGGGCTGGTGAGCTGGCTAAGATGAATTTTGATGATGGAGTTTCCCCAGAAGAAGCGGGTTCTATGATAGGCGTAGGACTTGATATAGCTGCTTTTGCTGATCCAACAGGTCTTGTTGGAACGGCTCTAGCTTTTACTTACTCTGTTTGCTCTGATTTAGATGGAGCCTATGGCAAAGAAGCTGAAGATTATTTTACTGCTTGTAGCTCTAATGATACCTGTTTTGATATCGAGAACGGTTCTTATGAGGGAAATCAAGCTAAGCTTGGTAGTAACAGAGAAACTAGTAAAGAATCCTATGATAGTGCTTTTAGAATTAATCCAATAAGTGAAGGTTCAGAGTATGTGACAATTTGTGTTGCTGGTGTTGATAGTTTAACAGATACAGATCTTTGTTTGCATGCTGTTGGTGGTGTTGCAACAGATAATCTTATTAAGCTTTATGATGGTGTTGAGTATAATAAAGCGAAACCAAATGGTTCTTGGAAAATAACCCCTGTGTCCTCTTCGCCTGGTTATGTGACAATTTGTGCTTCTGGAAAAGATAGCATAGGTGATGGAAAAGCTGATTTATGTATGCATGCTGTAGGTGGAGATAAGCTTAAATTAAAATATACCCAGTCTAGTAATGAAGGGCGAACAAATGGTAAATTTAAAATAGAGCACACAGATCCGATTTTTTATGGAGAATCTATTAATTTAGAAAGTAAGTTTGATTCAGCAACAAGAACCTATCTTGATACAAGAGGGTCTGGTTGTGAATCAAATGAATACTGTGTGAGCGCTGCAACAGAATATAATAGGGACAATGGTTCAGGGACGTGGGAGATTGTTTCATCAGAAGGTAAAACATCAGCTGACTGCCTTTCTTACGGAGATAAGATTCATCTTAAAAATAAATATTCAACAGAAACATATCTTGATACTAGAAATTCTAATTGTGATGGTAATAAAATTTGTGTGAGCACCTCTAAAAAGTCTGATAGAGATGCTGGTTCAGGGAAATGGGAAGTCCTGACACCAGATGATGAGGAAAAAACAGGTTGCGTGGCTCCTCATGATCTTATTCACTTGAGAAATCAATATCGCGATAAATATTATTTGGATGTAAGGGGAGAGAGCTGTGAGTCAAATAAATATTGTGTCAGTGGAGCTTCAAGCAAAACAAGAGATGGAAACTCTGGTGTGTGGCGAATAAAGCGTTCTTATTACTAAGTTTCACTCACTTTGAGATGGAATCTATAAAATTAATATCACTATAGGCTTCTGTTTTTGAATAAGCCATTATAACAGCACTGTATTCCTTAATAATGTTAGTATTTTTTTCATCTTCCAAATTATCACCTTTAAAAGCCTCCTTAACCTCTGGTGGGATAGCATTTACTAGCTCATTTTTGATACTTTGATCTATGTCGTCATAATCTGTTCCTTGGGCAATTAATTTTTCTATTTTTGTCAAAGCCTTTTGAACATCTTCAGGAAGTTTTTTCTTTGCTTCTTCAAGAGTTGCCTCTTGGTCCTTGTTGGTTTGTCTCTCTAGACGATTTTGTTCGAGATTTGTATTTTTAGCCTCAATAGGTTTTAGGATATTCACACCACAAGAAGACACTAAAGCAAAAATAAAACACATAGATTTTATCATTTTATTTCCTTTTAAACAGAAATTCTTAGTTTTAAGAAGAATCTTGTATCAGGTTTAGTTCCAATGGTAAGCTCACGTTCCTTTGTATTTAGACCAATATCAAATTGGACAAAACGTGAGGTTATATAAAAACCAAGACTTGGGTACCCTTGGCTTAACCCTGTAGAGAAACCAAATTTTTTGAGAAGAAGGTAGTCCACTCCGAAGTAGGTTTCAGAAAGAAAGCTTGTATCATAAGACCCTGTTAGGTCTCTAAAATCTAAGCTTACTGATAGAACTCCAGGCCCAAGTTGTGGATGAATAGAAGTTCCAAGGCCTAAATTTTGACGAATAGGTTCCATTTTAAATTTTTCAACTTTATCAAGATCTTTAAAGTTTACATTTCCAATGTTAGAGAAGACTAAACCAAAACGAGGGTTCAAAAAAATATCTGGTTTATAAACAACACCCAAATCAAAAGCAGGTTTGTGTCCATAGGCTGTTAAGTCTTTCACCTGTGGTTTATGCTTTTTTAAAGCTAAAAGATCATAGAAATCTATACCTTGGTCTACATCTATTTCCATCCGAATAAGATAGTGAATAGAAGTTCCAATTTGTAAGCCCTTCACATAAGGAACAGGAAAAGCAGCGCCAATAGTAGGGGCAATCGTAATAAGGCTGTTTACTCGCACACTTTCAGATTGAGATTTAACCGTAGTTAAACCAGCATCGAGATCAAGAGTAGCAGAAGTTAAAACTCCAAAGCCAACATACTTAAAAAAACTTCCCAAAAAAATCGAAGAATAGACGGAAGTAGCTTCACTCTTCCATTTATCCGTGAGTCCTAATAAGTTTTTATAAGTTGTCGTAAGTTCTGATTGGTTATTTAAATTGTCTGGTTTTAGAATTGAAGAGATATTTTGAAATTCTTTAATTGTCTTAAAAGTTCTTGTTGAACCAACAAAAGATGGGTCAACAAGAAAAGTTCCAAAGTAGGTTTTGTTTTCTCCTGAGTAGAGAAATGCTGGGTTTAAAAAAAGCGCATCACTTTGATCTGTTGTTGTGATGTAGGTATTGCCACGAGCTAGAGCTCTTGGGCTTAAATAGTAGTCTGTATTCAGTCTTTTTCTGTTGTAGACTGCATCTTTTGGGATAGCAGCTCTTAGAGAGAAAAGAGTTTCAGTGAGAAAAAAAATACAAAGGCAGATGTAAATGAATCTTTTTATTTTCATAGGATACCTTTTTTTAGCTGTCTTTTATTCTTCTCTAAAATTCTAAAGAAAATAAGAATAGAAAGCAAGGTACCAAGGAAGAAAAATGAAAATTACAAACCCCTGTCAGTGCCCACTTCCTACTATGTTGCCAGTGTTATCTTCTTGAATACTTTGAAGTAGCCATTTGCTTGCATAGAGCATGCTGATAGTTCCTAATACAAAAGAGACAAGTAGAATAATAGCAACAGGCATAAAAGGTCCTGTGTAAAAGAGTCCTAATAGAGAGGTTCCAATAGAGGCTGCAAACAGCCTTAATCCTTGAAGAAGAGATTGCCCACTTCCTTGTAATTCAACAGGTAGCTGCTTAATCGCAACAGGATAAAGCAAACTATTTGCTGGCACCATTCCTGCGACATAAAACATCATAGCAATGGTTGTAAAAAATGCATTTTCGATTCCAATTATAGACAAAACAAAGAGACTGACACTTGAGATCAGCATGGACAGGCCACCAATCCAGATACACTTAATACCAAGTCTTTTGTAGAAGAAACTAAACCCAACAGAGAAGAATGAAAAAGCACCAACAATAGGCCCTTGGTAACGACCAAACAAAGCAGGATCCATTTGTAAATAATCGACCATGTACAAAGCACTTATTCCTGAGTAAACCCAATAGGCTGCAGCAAAAACACAAAGTGGAACCACTAAGAGAATAAATTTTTTGTTTCGTAAAACTTCTCCGTATCCTCGCATTAATGTTTTTACTTTAAGAGAACGTTTCTTGTCTTGATCTAAGGTCTCTGAAAGAAATAGAATTGGTAATCCTCCTAAGATTCCAAGACAGAAGATAGCAAGAAGATTGCCTTGATAACCAAAGTTTATGTTGATCCATGCTCCAATAAGGGGAGCACCAGCCATGCACATTGTAATACTAGCAGACGAGAGGGAGATCCAAGTGAGTTGATTAGGTCCCCTTGTGACATCCATAAGCATAGTTGATCCACCAATAATAGGTGCTGTCACAGCAAGGCCTTGAAAAAATCGGGCTACCATCAATAAACTAAATGAGTCTGCAAGGACAGCAACACCAGAGGCAAGAATGTAGAATAAAAGCCCCCAGAGAATAAGCTTTTTGCGTCCTAAGCTGTCACAAAGCCCACCAGCAAATAAAACTCCACATAAAAAACCCATAAAATTTGAGGTGAGAAGCTGCTGAATTTCTGCATCAGTAACCTGAAAAGCATCTTTCATAGCTGGTAAACTTGGAACTAAAAGCTCCATCTCAGGCCAAAGGCAAGAGCCTAAAACAATTAAAGATAGAGGCGCTAAAGGCAAGTTGCGCCCTAATAAACGAACTGATTGCATATAAGCATTCCTAATTTTGGAAATAAGAAAATTGAGCTGCAAAAAATGCAACTTTTTGAAAGCTGACTCTTTTGAGCTTCCCTACTACTTTTGAATCGTTAGATAGTGGTAGGGTTAGTCAACTGGAGGAAATTTTTGATTTGAGGAAAGTAAATTCATTTAATTTATTCTCATAATAAGAAAAAGTTTGAAGCGAGAAAATAACTTTATGTTACGCAATTGTCAAATTTTAAATGGCAGTGTTTTGAAGAAATATCTATTAGCTTGAAAAAACAACCAAACTTACCCCCCCAAGAATAAAGAGGCTTCCAAGGAGGCTCCAGAGATTCATATGAGCTTCCTTTAAAATTAGAAAAGCAAAAAGACCAGAGAACAAAGGATAGGAAACCTCAAGTAGGGCTGCCAAAGTTGCATTTTTCATAGCAATACCCTGGTAGCCTACATAATTCACAGACAAGGTCAAAAAAATCAGAATGCAAAAAATAATGGCATCTTGTCCTACAAATAAAGAAGCTTTCGAGAATTCTCCTTTAAAATTTTCAAAATAAAGTATTCCAAAAAACAAAACTGAACTGAGATGCAACGTGAAGAGTAAAAAAGGGATAGAGTATTTCTTCAGGAGAATCCCTGCTAAAGGGTAGAAAAGCCCCCAGCCAACAGCTGACATTAAAGAAAAGTGGTACCATTTCATTCTGGCAGAACCTTTTTTATGCGTGTGAAATAAGAGGATATAATGACAAAAAGGGTAGAAAAGCTTTTTAAAAAGAAAATGTCTATAGTTTTTAACAAAAGATATAAAAATTTTTTATTACAGCAATTTAAGACAATATTTTTGTCCTATTTTTATATTGAAACTATTTAGTCCTCCTGTATTCTTTAGGAATCTAAAAAATCTATGAAACTTAAAATAAGTCCCTAAGCCCGTATGATATCAAAATAGATGTCAAGAATAGAAAGACAAGGTCACTATGAAATTTGATCTTTTTTGTTCTCTTTGTCAGGGATCCCTTACACAAGATCTTCCAAAAGAAAAAAAAATTCTTGAAAATTTTTTATCTCAAGCAAAATTAGCTGATCATCTTGGGATAGAAACTCTTTGGCTTGCTGAAAGTCACCTCTCTAGCGAAACGCAAAAAAAAAACAAAAAGCCAGTTATCCCCCACTTCAAAGGAGAAGTGAGTTTAAATACAGATAGTTTTCAACTTGCTCATCTTGTTTATGGTTCAACAAAAAAAATTAGCCTCGGAACAGCAATACGCAATATTGTTTGTAACGGTGGGCCTCTTGCTCATGCTGAAGCTGTTCGTTACTTTCTTTTTTTGGAAGAATTTTCTAAATTTAAAGATAGGTCTCTCCGTTTGGGTTTTGCTTCTGGGCGTTTTGAATATTCAAATAGCCCTTATTCGATCAGACCAAGGGATGTTTTTGAAGAAAAATTTTGGCCCGAAGTCAAAGGGAAAATTTTGAGAGAAGCTTCTCAAATTTTTTTGAAAGGTATTCTTGGACATGAATTTTCTTCTGCTGAAATTGAAAGTTCTTTTATCCGAAAAGAAGATGTGAAGAGTGAAGAAGTTTGGGAAGAGATGCTTAAGACTCTTTCACAGTATAGTGATTATGAAATAGGTGAAGACACAATTAGGTTGAAAAAATGGTGGTTATTTGAAAAAGTGAAAGTTATTCCAAACGATGTTTCTTTAGAAAAATTAGAGTTTTATGTTGGTTCTCATAGTCCTGAAATTCAAAATTTAGCTAACGGCATCACACCCTGTAAGGTTTTTAATTTATCAATCACTTCCCAAGATGTTATCGAAGAAACCCATAACAGAATGAAGGAAGTCTATAGACAAAAAAATCTTTCTTGGAAAAGAGAGTTTATGCCTCGTACTGTTATGGTTTTTTTAAATGGAGATAAAAGCCTTAGCTCTAAAGAGCAAAGTAACAGAGCAAAAGAACATGCTGCAAAAGCTCTCACAACTTATTGGCAAGCTCTTGAAGGAACCATTGATCCAGTAAAAATAGAAAAAGCTACAGATAATGCTCTTTGTGGTAACCCTCAAGAGGTTTGTGAACAAATAGAATCTCGTTTTCACAGAGAAGATCGTTTGATGCTCTGGTTTGATTTAAATTGTCATGAAAATCTGGTTGTTAAAAATTCTATGAAATATTTTTTTGAAGATGTAGCTAGTTATTTTAACTAGAGCCTATAAAAAATGGTGCATAACTATGTGGTATCCTCTTGTAGAATATCAAAGAAATTGTTTAGCGGAAGTTGTTATTCATGGTTCTCTTTCTTGGGTAGAAGGAGAGGATGAAATTCATTCTTTAGGAGGGGAAAATCTTTTTTATGGACGTTCTCTTTTAAAGCCGTTTCAAATGAAAGCTATAGCTAAAGAATTAGATGAATCATTGACTCTAGAAGAAAAAGCCTTGACCATAGCTTCCCATAACGCAGAAATAGCTCATTTAGAAATTGTAGCTGAAATGCTTTCATCTAATAGAAAATTTTTGAAGACACCACCTTCTGGTCCTCTGCTAGTAGGTTCTAATAACTTGAAAGAAAAGAGCTCTATCCAACATCCTTGCTCTGGTAAACACGCGGCAATTTTACTAGCATGCGAGTTGAATCGCTGGAGCAAAGAAAACTACACAACAAAAGAACATGCTTATCATACAGTTTATTTAAAAGAGCTTAAAAAACATTTAGGAGAAAACTACAGTCCAACATATACAGCAACTGATGGTTGTGGGCTTTCTACATTAAGTTTTTCATTAAGAGAGTTGGCTAGTCTTTACTCAGCTCTTGTGAGAGAAAGAGAAAAGGACTGGGTTTGGAGGGCTGCTATCTCTTGTCCAAATCTTATTGGTGGAGCAAATCGTTTAGACACTTACATTTTGCGTATGTGCGAAGGAAAAGTATTTGCTAAAGAAGGAGCTGATGGGCTTCTTGGTCTTGGGATTGAACACCCGTCTTATCCAAAAGGTTTAGGCATTGTTATTAAGCTAGCTCATGGTTGGGATATGAATGCTATGAGCTTTGTGGCTTTTTATATTTTAAGAAGTCTTGGTTTTCCTGTTGATAATATTTATTCCTTGGAAGATCAGGAAGCGGTTGTTTCTGTTCAAGTTACACCTTCATTAAAAAAAAATATTACAAGTAATTTCTATTATGAAATTAAAAATTTTAGGTGAGAAAGAGTTCTGATGATTTTTGATCCAGAGAAAAATAGTCGAATTTATGATATTTCCCCTGTTGTGAGCGAGAGATCAGCAGTTTTTCCAGAAGATACTCCATTTTCCTTTAAAACAGTTCTTCACTATGAAAAGGGAGATAAGATCATGCTCTCTTCTTTTGAGACTACTTGTCATATGGGTGCTCATGCTGATGCTCCTCTTCACTATGCTAAAGGAGGAGTTTCAATTGACAAACAAGACCTTTCTATTTATTTAGGTCCTTGTCAGGTTTTAGATGTAAGTTCTTTCCCTTTTAAACGTTTAGAAGCATCTGTTCTTGATAATATAGAAATTAAAAGTAAAAGAATTCTTCTTAAAACAAATTCCATAAAAGATTTTAACCATTGGCAGGATGAATTTATTTCTTTGTCTCCTCAGTTTGTAGATAGTTTAGCAGATAGTGGTGTTATTCTTATTGGTTTAGACACACCGTCTGTTGACCCGTCCGAAGATCCTTATCTTCTTTCTCACACTCAGTGCTTTAAACGAGGAATTTCTATCCTTGAAAATTTAGATCTTAGACTTATTTCAGAAGGAGTTTATAATTTAGTAGCTCTTCCTTTAAAACTTAAAGGTTTAGAAGCGTCTCCTGTGAGAGCACTTCTTATCTCTTAGAGGGCATAGATTTTTTTTAAGAGACTAAAAGTTTCTTTCCTGATGGACTCAATTCGTGCAAGATTAAAAAGTGTTCCTCTATGAGCAGCATTGTTTCTGATTTCTTGCAAATTATTGAGAGAATGCGAAAGATCTATAATATTTTTGTGTGAAGAATCGTTTAATTTGAGAAGGCTTTTAAAAGACTTCTCATGGGAATCAAAATCTCTAAAAAAAATAAGAAACATAAGTGCCCAAGAACGAATACTATCTAGAACCCTTTGATATTCGTAAGAAAAATGCCCACCTAAAATGCTAGTGACAATCCCTTGGGCTCTATGTCTGGGAAAATTTTTTTCAGAAAAAAGATCAAAACAGTTGAGGGTTTCAAGAAACTTCTTTGTGGAAGTGTAGTCATCAGAGAGGCCAAGTAACAGTAGTCTTTCTTGTAGCGCGACATTTGTCTTTATTGGATTTTTAAAAAGAGGGCCTCCAATTTTTTGCTGAATCAAAAGTTCTAAAGACTTCGTATATTCAATAACCATAGTGGATTTATCTACAAGAGAGTCAAAGAGGTCTTTTCTCTCCCAGGTAAGTTCTGCATTTCTCAGCACAGATTTTATATTAGCTGTGAAAAAAGAATAAGCAGGGAGTTCGTCGGTAATTTTTTCGTCTAAGACGTGAGTTTTTTCTGCTGATAATGGATTTTTTCTTTTTTCTTCTACGACTGCTTCCATTCTATCTCGCAAACTAAAAGCTGCTGCTACTATTTCTTCATCCTCTGTAAAAATAGATTTTTTTTCAATTGCTTGTTCAAATTCTTCTATAAAATTTTCTTTTTGATTTCCATCTGCAGGTTGCAAAACTCTCAAAACAGCGAGAAGGGTTTCGCGAGGAAGCTTTTCACTTAAAATCAAATGGAAAGCTATTTTTTGCTCTTCCTGACCGCCTTTTATGCAAATGACTTGAAGAGCGTGAAGTTGAATGATTTCTGATGGATTGTTTTTAGCTAGATCACAAACCTTTTCCCATGAGTTTTTAATTGGTCTTTTTTGAAAAGCTTTTAGGCTTAGTAAAACTTCATCAAGGTACTCTGAGTTTAGTTTTTCTTCGATAAACGAGTCAAAATGTTCAAGAGGGTAGTCACTTAGTAACTTTAGAAGAAGAATAGGAAATTCAGTTTGCAAACTATTAGGGATCTTAAAAACACTTGCCGGAAGAGATTTCTTATCTTCTATAAGAATTTTTAAAACTTGTTTAATAGAAGCATTGTTTTGAGATTTTATAAAGTTGTGTAGTAGTTCAGATAGAATTTCATCTGACTCTTTAGAGTTGAGAGCTCTTAGAAAGACAAGATAGGATCCTAAGTTTAATTTTTTTTCAGAAAAAAGTTTCGTAACAGTGTTAAGATGCTCATTTTTTGCTTTCCCTATTTCAGAGATAGCTCTAAGCAGTCTATTACGCACAGAGTCAGTAGTTTCTTTTTTTAAGTTTTCAAAGAAAAGAAAGGCTAAATTATCCAAGGAATCCTCGAGAATATAGCCCATAAGTTTTTGCGAAAGCAGTGTGTTGATAATTTTAATTTGATCTTCAGGGTTTATTCTTTTTTGAGAAAGCATTTTTACAAGATAGGAAAATGAACCTCTAAACCCAACTTGTGAGAGAATTTCTAATATTTTTTTGACATTTAAGTTTTCTAAAATTTCTTCGATTTTTTCTTTTTCTTCTAGTTCGTTTAAGAGTCGAATAAAATAGGATAAAACCAGAGGAGAAAGTGCTTCAGTATTTTTTTTAAAAAATACAAAAGTTTCTTCTGAAAGGGTATCTTCTGAAAAGTTTAAATAGATAAAAGCTTCTGCTTCTAGATTTTTCTTAGAATTTGCCAGTACTTTGAATTTTTTTAAAATATCTTCTTTTTGAAATGTTTTTAGGCTAGTTAGTAACTTTTTGAAAGTGGTAGAAAAAACTTCTTCCTCTAAAAGATTCTTAAGAACTGCATCTAATGAAAGATTTTCAAGAGAATGAACTCTTTCTGTAACGTACTCAAGAAGTTCTCTTACAAAGAAACGGTCGTCTTTTGCGAAAATTTGTAAACTCTCTAAATCTTCTTTTTTAGCTACACGCCCAGCAGCAAGGAGAGTCGCATTGAAAAGAGCTGGTTCATTCACAAAAGTTTCTTTCATTCGGTCAAAAAGGAAATTAAAAGAAGAGTGAGTCAGCCTATGCCCGAACGTAATAATAATTTGCATTTTTAAACTAGAGTCTAAAGCTTTATTTGCAAGAAGCTTTTCAAGAGTTTTTGTAAGAAAAAACAGAGGATTTTTACTGAGTGATATTAAAATTTCTCTTAAAAAAATAGAATTTTCTTCTGTTAATTTATTCGCTAAAAATTCCAAGCCACATAGTTTTTCTGAATTTGATAAAGAAAAAATTGCATTTCGAATAAGTGGAGCCTCTTTTCCTTTTTGAATAATTTGAGTGAGAAATGAAAAAGCTCTTTCAGATCCTATGTCTCCAAGAAGGCTGATGATACGAACTCGTTCTCTTTTTGAGAGAGTGTATGGAAAAATTTCAATTAGGTAGCGATCTAGACTTTTTGATTTTATTTTGTTTTTTAAACTGTTTAAATGAGATCCTAGTTCTTCTTCGCTCACATATTGCCTTAAGGATTCGAGAGTTTCTTTTAGGGAACTCTCTACGTAGTTTTCTTGATTAAAGCTTTTCATAGACGACTTCTTAGTTTTTTTTGTTTAGGATACATTTAAACATTCTTTTTTATTATAGAAGACTGACACTTTTAACACAAGGCTTACGAAATGAGTTTCTATGAAAAGAATAGTAAAATTTTCCTTATAACCATCTCCATGCTATCGTTTTTTTTCTTGCTGTCTTTTTATTTGACGCCAATCACTACAAATGATTTTTGGATTCAGTTGAAAGTCGGTCAGCTGATCAAAGAAAATTTCGCAATCCCTAAAACTATTTTGTTTACTTTTACCCATCTAAAAGACAAAGCTTTTGTTGCTCACGAATGGTTTCCTTCTCTTGTTTTCGCTGTGTTCTATGATGCTCTTGGTTATAACTTTATGATTATTTTTAAATTTCTTTTGTATTTTTCTAGTTTTTTGTTAGCTTTCAATTTATCTCGGATGATGACAAAAAATGTTTTGTATTCTTTTTTCATTTCTCTAGTTGCTCTTTTTGCTTTAAACTGTCGATCTTTTTTAAGACCAGAAGCTTTTTCCTACATTCTATTTTTAGCCCAGCTCAATGTTCTTTTTCTATTTAAACAAAATAAAAATCTTAAATATCTCATGCTTTATATACTTTTAAACATAATCTGGGTTAATTCTCACGGTTCCTTTTTGTTAAGCTTAGGACTTCCTTTTTTATTTGCTTTTTCTGAAATGTCTGATGTGTTTGTTCAGAATTTTTTTCATACTAAGAAAAGCCCTCTGTTTACGGATAAAGAGAAAAAACTTTTTTTACTAGGTCTTCTAGCAATTTTAACGAGCTTTATAAATCCTCTTGGTTTTAAACTGCTTATTCATAGTTATGAACTCAGTCAAGATTCTCTTTTAAAAGATACAATTTTTGAGTGGAGACCTATGCTTTCTGACTCTGTCAGACGAAGTAGTATTTTCAAAGTTTTTCTTTTTTTTATTTCTGTGCTTTCTTTTTTTACGTTGTTTAGATTTCATCATTTAAAAACTTTTGGAATTGCTCTGTTAGGGATCTTTATTTACTTAACTCTTGAAGCACAAAGACACTTAGCTTTTCTTGCTATCTCATCTGTTTGGCCTCTTAGTCAGATGTTGAAAGAGATGCCTCTTAGAAATTATTTTTCAAATTTTTTAGCTTTTTGTATTGTCTTTACTCTTCCTTATCTATCTTGGCATGCTTGGAATAAAGGGAACACTGTGGGTGTGAAGCCTGGTTTTTATCATTCAGCAAGAATGCCTGAACACTCTTTGGATGCAATTAGGAAAATGAGTCTTTCAGGTAACACTCTAAATACATACACTTTTGGTGGGCAGCTTATTTTTCATTTTTATCCTAAACTTCATGTGGGTATTGATTCAAGGATTGATGCTTACGGTGTAGAATATGCTAGACGTTACCAAAGTATGATTTACGGAAGATATAGAGAGCTTAAAAGTTTTTTAGATCTTTATAATGTTCAAAATATTATTGTCGATTCTTCTGCTTTTAATCGTATGCAAAAAACAGGTTCTTATGAAGCTTTGACACTAGATGGGTGGGAGCTTGTGTATAAAAGTGAGAAAGTAGTCATGATAAAAAATAGAAAAATATTGTGATAGAAGTTTTTAAATCCAGTGAAGACGCTCTAGCATATGGTAAAAACTTTTAGCTCCATAAAGAATAATGAGAGCTCCCGCAGTTTTTGCCATAAGGTTCAGTTTTCCTATATCAAAAAATCGCCTGCCAAAAGAGCAAAGAGAACTTAAGCCCATTCCCCATAAAAGGATTCCTACTAGGATAAAAGTATTTTCTAGAAACTCTTTAAGTCCGATGTTAGGTGCATCTCCTAAGGAAGCTGCAAAAATACCAGGCCAAAAAGCAAGTGATACAGGATTAAAAAGAGCAAGATAAAAACCCCATTTGAGCCCACTTCGAAAAGAATTTCCCTCCCCTTTGCTCGAGTCTAAGTTCATGGGATTTGCAATGGTTTTATAGCCTAGATAAAAGAGGAGAAACACCCCAAGAAATCCAAGAATGTTCATTAAAACAGAAAACTTATGAAGTTGACTGAGGCC
>CANFEH010000050.1 GCA_947445855.1 Zetaproteobacteria bacterium | reverse complement strand
AGCTGCTCTTATGAAAGATTCTGCAAAACAACAACAACAAGAACAGTTACAAAAGAGTTACGTAGCTCTCGAGCAGTCTAAAATGCGTGCCCAAACAGATCTTCAACAAAAAGAGCAAGAAGCTTTTCAAACAATTTCTGTCAAAGCAAGCAAACTTGTCGGTCTTGTTGCTGATGAAGACAGGCTCACTCTTGTTTTTGATAAAACTTCTGGGATTGTTTATGTAAAGCCTGATATGCTAGTCGATATTACTGACAAAGTGATCACGATGTATAACAATATGACATCTAAAGCTACAGTTGCTTCCAAAGATAAGTTAAAAGCGCCAGTGAAACAGTAATTTCTTAGGCTAAAAACTCTATGAGTGTTTTTACTATAAAAAGTTCAATCGAGGATATGCTGCCTCATCGATATCCTTTTTTACTTGTAGACAGAATTCTAGAAGCTTCCCCCCCTGATTCACTGATAGCAGTTAAAAATGTAACAAAAAATGAGCCTGTTTTTCAGGGTCACTTTCCCGGTCATCCGATTTATCCTGGGGTTTATATCATTGAAGGAATGGCGCAAGCCTCAGTTCTTCTTGGTGTTCTTGTTTTGCAAAAAAAAACAGATTTTCTTCTAGTGCAAATTGACAACGCTCGTTTTAAAAAGCAAGTTATCCCAGGTGATACTCTTCAGTATGAAATTCGTTTTGTGAAAAAAAAGAGTTCCTTTTTTTGGTTTAGTGGTACAGTGAAAGTAGATTCTCAAATAGTAGCAAGTGCCGATTTTTCAGCTTATATGTCTTAGTTTTTTCTTTTTTTCAATTTCTATTTTGTCTGTAAAGCAAAGATCTAAGAGCTGATGAATTTTTTTTTAGGCTTTTAAATGGGTGTTTCTATACACGCTACAGCCATTGTGGAAAAAGGTGCTTTTTTAGGAAATGATGTCAACATTGGTCCTTATTCTTTTGTGGGCAAAAATGTTGTCTTAGGTGAGCGCACAAAAATTTATTCTCATGCTGTTTTGAAAGGGCATACAAGTTTAGGAAATGACTGCATTGTCTGGCCTTTTGCAACTTTAGGCGCAGAGCCTCAGGATTTAAAGTATCAGGGTGAGGAATCACTTCTTGTTTGTGGAGACGGAAATAGTTTCAGAGAGTATTGCAATGTGTCTATTGGAACAGCTCTTGGTTCTGGAAAAACAAGCATTGGCTCTCGTAATCTATTTATGATTCATACGCACATTGCTCACGACTGTGTTGTGGGGAACTCATGCGTTTTTGCTAATGGAGTTTCCCTTGGAGGGCATGTTGTTGTTGGGGATCATGTGATCCTAGGTGGTCATAGCGCTTTTCATCAGTTTACAAATATAGGGTCCTATTCCATTAGCGGTGGTGGCTCTGTTGTCGTTCAGGATGTGCTCCCTTGTTCAGTTGTGCAGGGGAATCACGCAAAACCTTTTGGAATTAATAAGATAGGCTTAGAGCGAAACTCTTTTTCTCAAGAGATGATAGCATCTGTAAGAAAGATGTATAAAATTATTTACAGATCTCATCTTACTTTAGAAGAGTCCATCTGTGAAATTCATAAAAATATTCCACCATCAAAACCAAGAGATCTCATTTTAAATTTTCTTTCGAGTCCAAGTGCTCGTGGTTTGGTGCGTTAAACATGTCCATCATAGAATCTAGAGTTCAAAGTTATCAGAAGAAGTCTCTTTTCTATCTGTTGAAATATATTCTGAAAGAGAAAAGAAAACTTGTTTTTTTTGCAATACCACTAGTTCTTCTCATTGCTCTTGGGCATGGCCTCTATATTTTTGCTTTGGGCCCTTTTCTAAAAGCTTTTTTTTATAATGGATTATCTCATGAGATGATTTTCTTTGTTGATCTTTTGCCTTTGAAAGAGGGAAGTTTTTTTTACGACTCATTAAAAAAGATAAAGTTACCTGGTTATAGTTTACTTTTTTTTCTACCAGCATTGCTTTTTTTGTCAGCTTTTTTAAAAAATTTAGCCACTTACTTTTATCAAGTCTTAATTAATAAATTAAGTTTTTATTTTTCAAGAGTTTACAGAGAATCTCTTTTTGCAGGTATTATTTCAAAAGAGTATAGAGAGCTCATAAAAAATTCTCCTGCAAAGTGGATGTCTATTGTTATGAATGATGTTTTTTTTTTGCAGGAACGAATAATACTCCTCATGAATCACTCTGTGCGTGATATTGTGGTTCTTTTTTCGTCTATTATTTTGCTTTTTGTTTTGTATGGCTCCCTTGGATTTTTTCTTTGTCTCGTCTTAGTTTTTTGTTTTTTGTTTTTAAGTTTTTTTTCTAGGAAAATTTTCACTCTTACTCATGCAATTCAAGAGAACTTAGGTTTTTTAGCAAACTCTTTGCTTGAAGTAAGGAAGAGGTATTATACAATTAAAACTGCCTCAGCAGAAAATTTAGAAATTAAAAAATTCACAAAAATAGCTGCTCAGTTTTATAGTATGGCTCTTAAGTCTTCAAGTCTAAAAATCATTATTCCACCTGTGTTTGAATGTTTAGGTTTTATAGCTGTTGCTTTTTTGCTTTTGCAACTAAAAGAAAGTGGTGGAGGAGATGAAAAAAATAGTTTTTCATTTCTTATGGGTTTTACAATATTAGTGACAACTATTCGTCCACTTAAGAATATAGGAGAGCAGATAGGTCTTGTTTATGAAATAAAAGGAGCCCTCAAAGAGAGTTCTAAACATGTTTCTTTGTTGAGTTTTGAAGTAAATCAAAAAAAACAAGAAGATATAAATTTTCATTATGAGACTAAAAAAGACCCTATTTGTATTGAATCTTTGATTTGTGGTTTTGAAGATGAAGTGATTCTTGAAATAGAAGCACTTACTTTTTTACCTGGCAAAAGCTATTTCATTTTTGGCCCAAGTGGAAGTGGTAAGTCAACACTTCTAAAAACGCTTGCTGGTTTAATACCAGCAAAAAAATGGCATGTTGATTTGAGTGAAGAAGATTTTGCTAGGCAAAGTCATTATGTGGCTCAGAGGTCTTACACATTTGATGAACGTGTTTCTGATATTATTCTCTATGGTCATCCAAAAAAAGAAGAAATTTCTAAAAAAAGAATTTGGTCGGCTTTAAAGTCAGCAGAGCTTTCTAAAGTAGTGGAAAAGCTTCCTCAAAAATTAAATACAAAAATTTCTAGTTTAAAAGGAAGCCTCTCAGGAGGTCAGCTTCAAAGGTTGCTTCTTAGTTGCGTGTTTTTGTCTGATGAAAGAATTTTAATTTTAGATGAAGCAAGCTCTCATTTAGATGATTGTAACAATAAGTTACTGATTAAAAATCTTCTAAAAGAAGTTAGGCTCAAAAACAAAATTTTAATTATAGTTCATCATGATGTTAAACTAAGGTCTTTTTTTGATGTTTCTTTGAGAGTTGAGGGTGGCAAGCTTGTGAGAGATGAGTCCTAATTTTGCAGAAAATCTTTACAAAAATGTCCTTTTGAGAGATAGTAATCGGTTTTAGTTTATCGGTATAAATCTTTTTTTGTGTGTTTAGGGAAATATAAAATGAAAAAAATATTATTAGCACTACTCCTGTTTGGAGGGGTGAGCTCTCAGGTGGCTTTTTGCGAACCTTTTGTTGCCAGATGGGCGAGACTTGCGGGGAACAGTTTCTGCTATCTTGTTCAAGGTAATCCTGGAAAGACGTTTGAAAAACCTGCTAAAAAGAAAATGCCATACCCACCAAGAACCCCAAGGGCTTTGTTAGTGAGGATGTTGAGAGAGAGGGAAAGATTGACGCCTCCTGTGCCTGATTCCATATCTTCGATATGTCCTGTTCCTTTAAATTGAGAGTTCCATGACTCAAGTGATTCTGCCTTGTTTTTAAAAAACAGCTTTACTTTGGCGGCATTTTAGCGGTAGAGTGGGGAGATTTTAATAAAAATAAGAGGAGCCCTAGCCGACAAGGAAAGTGAGCTTTGTCTTTAACTAGCGATCAGGAAAAATAAAGCTTTGAGACTGGAACTCAAAAATTATAGACAACTTGGAAAACCAATTCATGAAGATTTTTCTGGGGTTCGTCTTGATGACTACCTAGGGAAGCACTTTCTTTTTATGAGTCGAACCCAGTGGAAAAAGGCTATTGCAGAAAGTAAACTTCTTGTGAATGAAGAACCTAAAAAAGGTTCTTATCGTTTAAGAGAAGGGGACCTAGTTCATTACTTTAGTCCTGAAAATGCTGAACCCACAGTCGATAAAAATATAAAAATTATTTGGGAAGAAGATGGTGTGATAGCTGTCTACAAACCTTCCAATCTTCCTATTCATGAAGGTGGTGCCTACAAAAGCAATACTTTTTGTACAGTGCTTCAGGAGGAAAGAGGCTTAGCGTGGGCTCCCGTTCACAGGCTTGACCGAGAAACCAGTGGTCTTGTTCTCTGTGCAAATACGAGTGAACTTAGGAATGCACTTTCAGAGAGTCTTCGGACTCATGCCATGGAAAAAACTTATTTTGCTATTGGCATTGGAGAAGCAAAAGAAGATTCTTGGATAGTTGAACAACCAATTGGTTTAGCAGAAAATTCTCTTCTTAGAACAAAGCAAGCTGTGCGTCCTGATGGGGCATACAGTTTGACAGAGTTTCAAGTTTTAGAACGAGCAAATGGTTTTTCACTTCTAAAAGTAAAACCCAAAACAGGGCGTACTCATCAGATTCGTGTGCATTCAACTTGGTCAGGACTTCCTCTCGTGGGGGATAAAAAATATTGCTTTAATGAGGAAATTACTTGTGAGCATTTTGATCGCGGTTTTACTGATAGAGTAAAAGAAGTGGTCTATTTTGATCGTTTGTGTCTTCATGCTACAAACTTGAAGTTTCTTCACCCTGTCAGTGGGAAGGAGTGTGATATTAAAGCTCCTATGCCAGAAGATATGCTAGAGATTTGGAAGAAGCTTTCAGAGTAAATTTTCCATAAGAGGGAATAAGGAGTTTTCATGTCTCTTGCTAAATCTGCATTATCTTTTGCTTTTGGAACTCTCCTCAGTCGTGTTCTTGGTGTTGTGAGAGAGTCTGTTCTAGCAGCGGTCTTTGGAGCATCGGCTCTTCTTGATGCTTTTTTTGTAGCAAACAGAATTCCTAATATGCTACGAGAGCTCGCTGCAGAAGGTGCTCTTGGATCATCTTTTACAAAAGTTTTCAGTGAACTAGAGGAGAAAGATGAAGCAAAAGCTAGGTCTCTTCTTGTTCACTTAACTGTTTTTCTTTGTCTTTTTTTCTTTTTCTTTTCTTTAGTGGCAATTTCTTTTGCTCCCTTTCTTGTGAGAAGTCTTCTGCTTTTTGATTCTGGAAATTCGAGAATTACTTTTTTTCAGAACACAGTGGGGCTTACAAGAATTCTTTTTCCTTTTATTGCTTTCATGTCCTTAGCTTCTGTTTTTGCTGGTGCGCTTCATCAGAAGGGAAAGTTCTTTTATTCTTCTATAACCCCTATGGCTCTTAACATGGGCTATATTTTAGGTGCTCTTCTTTTTTCGCACTTTTTAAAAAATCATGGGCCACTCTGGATTGAAGATCTCTTTGCTCCAAGAGAAATTGTAGGTTTGGCTATAGGTGTTCTTCTTGGTGGTTTTTTACAAATGTTTTTCCTTTTTCTTGGTGTGAAACATTTTTTCTTTAAAAAAAGATCTTTTTTATCTTCTTACATAAACCCTTTTCAGGATGAAAAGCTTAAGAAAGTTTTTGCACTCATGTGGCCTATGGTGGTAGCTGCAAGCGCAGGTCAAGTGAATGTGCTAGTGAACACAAATTTTGCCACAAGCCTGCATGACGGGAGTGTTTCTTATTTAAATTTTGCGTTTCGTTTGTTTCAGCTTCCTATTGGGGTTTTTGCTGTGGCTATAGGAACAGCAAGTCTTCCTCTTCTTGCAAAAAATTTAGCTCGAGATAAAAGCTATAAAACTTTTAATGATTCTTTTCAGTCTTCTATAGAGTTGACTTTTTGGCTCCTGATTCCTTGTATGGTTTTTGTGTTTGCAAATTCTGAAGCGATTATTCGTTTTTTGTTTGAGAGAGGAAATTTTTCTAGTAGCGATACCTATCATACAGCAAGTGTCCTTTCTAGTTATATTTTTGGACTTCTTGGCTACGGGTTTGTAAAAGTTTTTACTTCATTTTATTTTGCTCTTGAAAAAATAAAATTTGCTATGCGAGTTAGTCTTTTTAGTATCGTCACAAACGTGTTTCTTAATATGTATTTTGTGAAAAATGGGGCTGCAGGTCTTGCTTTTAGTACAGCGTGTGTGATGAATGTGAGTGCTTTTTTTCTCTTTCTAGGACTTTTAAGAGAAAAATTTGTGGAACTTTCTTGGAATAAAATTTGTTTGATGATTGTTTTTATTCTCTTGTCCTCTGTTACGTATTTTGTTTTTAAAACTTTTTTCTTGATGAATCCTATTCAAAAGCCTTCTTTTCTTTTTCAAATAACTTCTCTTTCTCTTCAAATGTTTCTTTTAGTTTTATCTTTTGGTTCTTTTTACTTTATCTTCAGAAAATTTTCTCGTTAAGAGTTCCTATTGTTTTTTTGATAAAGGGATTTTCTATGAGTTCTTCTAAAGTTTCTTCTCGGAGTTCTTACACAAAGGCTGAAGTTAAAGCTCTTAAAGAGTATACACCAAAGAACACGGTGCGTATGCTTACAGCTACAGCTTTGTTTGATGGTCATGATGCGAGTATCAATATTATCAGACGTCTTCTTCAGCTGAGAGGAGCTGAAGTGATCCATCTTGGGCACAACAGAAGTGCAGAAGAAATTGTGAATGCTGCTCTCGAAGAGGATGTGACTGCTCTTTCTCTTTCTAGTTACCAGGGTGGGCACATGGAGTTCTTTAAGTATATAAGAGAACTTCTTGATCAAAAAGGACGCCAAGAGATTAAAATCTTTGGAGGTGGTGGTGGGGTTATTTCTCCTAGTGAAATAAAAGAACTTGAAGCAAGTGGTGTTGTTGAGAGAATTTATTCCCCAGAAGATGGTCAAGTGCTTGGTTTAGACGGTATTATTGGTGATATTTTAAAAAGAGCTGATCAAAAATTTGGACCAGAAATAAGAGACTCATCCCAACTTTTGCAGCACGCTCGCATTTGTACTTTGCTTGAAAACGGAGTGGGTGATTTTTCTTTTTTAAAAAACCTTCCGAAAGTAGTTAAAAATAAAAAAAATCTTGTAGTAGGCCTCACAGGTACAGGTGGTGCAGGCAAAAGCTCTCTTTTAGATGAAATTCTTCTCAGATTTTTGCACGATTTTAAAGAGATTAAAATTGCAGTTTTCTGTGTGGATCCTACAAAAAAGAAAACAGGTGGAGCTCTTCTTGGAGACCGGATCCGGATTAATAGTTGTCTTGATGATCGTATTTTTTTAAGAAGCTTTGCTAGTCGTCAGTCTGGAAAAGAACTAGCTCAAACCACAAAGCGAGTTGTCGAAGTTTTTAGAGATTTTGATTACGATTTGATTTTTGTTGAAACAAGCGGAATTGGTCAAGGTGATTCAGAAATTAAAAACCTCTCTGATATCAGTTTGTATGTGATGACTCCTGAGTACGGTGCCCAAACACAGCTTGAAAAAATTGATATGCTAGACCTTGCTGATTTTGTGGTTGTGAATAAGTATGAAAGAGCTCAAGGGGAGGATGCTGTTCGTGATGTGAGACAAGCTGTCAGACGAAGTCGTTTCAAGGGGGCTCACCTAAAAGATTCTGAGTACCCTGTGTTTGGAACAATTGCAAGCCGCTTTAATGATGATGGAACGAATGGTCTTTATAGATCTCTTGTCAAAAAAATAGGAGAAACTATCCCCCAGTTTAAAGAAGAATTTTTAGATAAACGTCACTACAGTATCGTGTCTAGTAATCGCAATTCTTTGATCCCAGCTCTTAGGGCAGGACATCTACACGAAATTTCAAAAACAGTAAGAGACTATCACAAAAAAACAGAAGATTATGAAAAAGCAGGAAGACTTTTTGATGCTTTTGAAGTTCTTTTGTCAGAAAAAAATGTTGTTAAAGATATAGATAAAAAAGATTTTCAAGAAAAAAAAGAAATTCTTTTTAATTCTTTTGATTCTGAATTAAAAGAAGCTCTTAAGAATTGGGAGAAAACAAAGAGCTCTTATTTTCAAAAAGATTTTTCTTATGCTGTGAGAGGCAAAGAAGTCAAAATCGATAGTTCATTTACTTCTCTTGCTCAACAAACGTTTCCTCGTGTGACTCCACCACCTTTTAAAGACTCTGCTAATTTGATTCAGTTTTTCAGGAAAGAAAATCTTCCAGGAAGCTTTCCTTACACAGCAGGAATTTTCCCATTTCGTCGTCGCACAGAAGAAGCAAAAAGACAGTTTGCTGGAGAAGGAGGCCCTCTGCAAACAAACCGTAGGTTTCATTTTTTATGCAAAGACGATGACGCAAAAAGGCTCAGCACTGCTTTTGACAGTGTCACTCTTTATGGGGCTGAACCACATGATCGTCCTGATATTTTTGGTAAAGTAGGTGAGTCTGGTGTGTCTGTAGCTCATCTTGATGACATGAAAGAACTTTATAAGGGTTTTGATCTATGCTCACCTTCGACAAGTGTGAGTATGACAATTAACGGCCCAGCTCCTATTATACTAGCTCTATTTTTAAACACAGCAATTTCACAACAAGTGGACCAGTTTAGAGAAAAAGAAAAAAGAGACCCAACAGAAAAAGAGTTTAAAAAAATTCATGAAAACACTCTCCAAACTGTGAGAGGTACTGTCCAAGCAGATATTTTGAAAGAAGATCAAGCTCAGAACACGTGTATTTTTTCTATTGAGTTTGCTTTAAAGCTAATGGGGGATGTTCAAGAATTTTTTGTTCAGAAAAAAATGGAAAACTACTACGCAGTGTCTATTTCTGGCTATCACATTGCAGAAGCTGGAGCAAACCCTATCACACAACTTGCTTTCACACTGGCAAATGGTTTTGCTTATGTGGAATACTATTTGAGCAGAGGTCTCCTTGTTGATAGTTTCGCTCCCAATCTCTCATTCTTTTTTTCGAACGGTCTTGATGTAGAGTACACAGTGCTTGGTCGTGTTGCTAGAAGGATTTGGGCTATTGCTATGAAATATTACTACGGTGGAAACTCAAAATCACAAAAGCTTAAGTATCATGTGCAGACTTCAGGTCGTTCTCTTCATGCTCAAGAAATGGATTTTAATGATATCAGAACGACTCTTCAAGCTCTTCTAGCTCTATCAGACAACTGCAACTCGCTTCACACGAATGCTTATGACGAGGCTCTAACGACTCCGACAGAAGAAAGTGTGAGACGAGCTATGGCTATTCAAAAAATCATAAATAAAGAATTCGGTGCCCAGAACAGTGAAAATCTTTTGCAAGGTTCTTTTTTCCTAGAATATCTGACAGACCGGGTAGAAGAAGCGGTTCTCTTAGAGTTTGACAGTTTAGCAAGAAGAGGTGGTGTGTTAGCTGCTATGGAAATGCAGTACCAGCGCTCTAAAATTCAAGAAGAAAGCCTCTACTATGAATACCTAAAAGATAGTGGAGAGCTTCCTATTGTGGGTGTGAACACATTTGTGAACCAAGAAGGAAACACGAAAGAAATAGCTAGTCAACCATTGACTCGTGCTTCTTATGAAGACAAAAAAGAACAAATTCGTCGTAAAGAAAATTTTCAAATGAGAAACAAAAATAAAAAAGAAGAAGCTCTTAGAAAATTAAAAAATGCAGTGATAGGAGAGAAAAACATTTTCGAAGAACTTATGGATACAGTTCATTCTTGTTCTCTTGGTGAGATTACACAAGCTCTTTATGAGGTGGGTGGTCGCTATAGAAGGTCTATGTAGTCGGTAGCTCCGTAATGCTTTGAACTAAAATTTCGTCATGCTTTGAGCGTAGCGAAAGATCCCCTCTCTTCTATAAGAAGTTTTATTTTTTTGTTCTTCCTTTTTTGGCTTCTGGTGCATCTGCATCTGCTGCTTCTCTTTTAGAAAGTTTAAGTATAAGTTTAGGCATTGCTTTATGCCTATCTAGAACATTACGTTCGCTATAAAAATCACGCGTAGAGGTAAGATATAAATGAGCAGGGCTTTCGCTTCCTGCGGGAGTTTTCGTACTGAACCAGTGGTAGTAAGGTTTTCTTACTGTCTTCGTAGCTTTTTTTGTAGGAAGAAAAAGAGCTGTTGCTGGAACAGGTTTAAATCCAAAGTACTCATAAAAAGACATAATTGTTTCTTTTGCATCTGTGATAAGAGCTTTGTAAGTTTTAGACTTAAAAATTGAATATTTTACAATATCAAGAAGATCACCACCACAACCTGAGGCGCAGAGGATTGAAAGTTCAGCTAAGTCTTCAAAAGTGGTTGAGCCATCATCTCCTTTTCTAGGGGCTTTTAGTTTGATAAGAGTCTCTAGGTTTTCTAATGAACACTGACTAAGATCCCATCTAAATTTTTTAGACCAGGTTGTAAAAGGACAGTACCAAGTAATACCCCTTAAGAAGTTTTTTCCCCTATCAGCTTGAATAACAAGAAAACCTTGAGCAGGCTCATCGAAAAAAAGTCTTGATATTATATACTCCATAGGGAGAGCGCACCGGGCTATATCTTCTTCAGTTACATGAGTTATACTAGAAGCTGCAGCTGCTGGAAGAGATGAAGCTTGTTTGTTTTTGAGACTGATTACAGTACTTTTTCCTGTTGCATAAGCAAGAGCACGGATACTACGAATAAGTTGTGTTTTTTCCGTTTTGTCATTCAGGATATTGTTTACTTTAAGGGAATCAGTACTAATATCTTTTTCTTCTCCAGCAAACTCCTCTGGAAGGAAAGCTTCAAGGTCTCTTGGAAGAGAAAAATGAACAAGATAGGTACCTAAATCTCCTTTAGGGTACTTAGAATCTTTTAAAGAGTAACTTCCTTTGAGTCGGCATGGTGGTAGCTCATCGGGGTATTTTTCTGTAACAAGACTTTTTATTAAAGCTTTTCCCTCTTTGCTATTTAGCTCTATGAAGAGGTCTGTTGCTTGAGTTTCAGCTTCACTTTCTGTTGTTACTGCTGCTGATCCTCCTCCTCCTCCTCCTGAGGCTGAAAGTTGGGACGTTAAAAAAAATGCTAAGAAAAAAAGGTTAATAATTTTCATAGGATACTCAGTTTTTATATTAGGTTTAGATTTAAAAAGTGATTCATTATATAGAAAATGGCGAGAAAAGTAAAGAAAAAAGGGGGGGAGCTTTTTAAAGAAGCCACTCCATCAGGCTTTGAGGGTAGCTCTCTGTCATGCTTTGAGCGTCCTCTTCGTCATGCTTTGAGGGTAGCTCTGTCATCTTGAGCGTAGCGAAAGATCTCCTAACTTCGCATTGCAACTTGGGAGATTCTTCGGGGTGTAAACCCCCTCAGAATGACAAGGAGTCTCCTGACTTCGCATTGCAACTTGGGAGATCCTTAGACTTCGTCTCAGCTTGACAAAAAAACAGACTACAGGTCTAATAAATATATACCTTATAAATCGGAGTTATGATGACAACAGAAAGGATTAGAAAGAAAAAAATCTATCTCACAGATCGATATATTGTCATGGAAGATATTTTCCGAATAATGGGAGAAAGTGAGTTTCATTATGGAATCAAATAATCTTTTATTCTCGTTGATGTCAATATTGGAAAGCCAAGATTATTGTTGATAATACCGATCATCCTCATGAATATCATATGCACACAAATCTCCCAAAGAGTAAGTATCCCCAAATTTTTTTAGGAATAGACGATTATCTTGAAGCTGAAAGTATTTTCTATAAAGAAGTTGAAAGGATTCTAAATGAAGACTAAAATTCTACACATTAAATTTCAAAGCTTAGAAGAGTTTCGAACAGAAGGAAGAAATGCCATAAAAACCCACAAAACTTCTATCCAAAAGGAAGATGAGTTATTTTTTAGTTCTGTAGTTCTTTTTGAACGATTTTTCACTCCTCAAAAGTATCGTCTATTAGCTCTTATTAGAGCTTTACAACCCAACTCTATTTATCAATTAGCGCAATTTGCGGATAGAGATTTTGCAAACGTTTCTCGCGATTGTTATGCGCTTGAAGCTGTTGGCTTTATCAATTTAACTACATATCGAGATGGGGACCGAGAAATAAAAAAACCAGAGTTGATTTTTGACTATAATAAAATCGAAGTGCATATTCCAGAAAGAGTTCATTTGGACTTCAGATTGGCAAAGATTGCTTAATACTAAAAGTTTGTTATGCTTTTAGCATCCTTTCCTGCTATTCAATCTCTTCACCACTTGCAAGTTTTATGGACTCTGTGTCTATAAGAAGTTTTAGCTCTGCTACTTCTTGGACAAGTGCTACACAATACTCTTTGAAACTATCAAAAGCAGAAGGTTCGGTTTGTGTTAGAAACATTTTTGCAATAGCTGAAGATTTATTATTAATAGGCTGCTCTTGCCAGATTACCATAGCAGTAGAGTTATTTACAGACTTATTCATTCTGGTCGTGGCTTCTTGATCAATCTGAGCTCTTGTGAAGCTATTAAGCACAGTTCTTGTGTTTAGATTGTTCTTGGTTTTGTTATAATACCCAAAATCAAATATTTTGGCGCCTTGGTCTAAAGCTCTTAAAGAATCGAATAGTTTTGGACTTCTCTCTTTTAAGAGCTTTTCAATTTCAGTTAATTTATCCCATGATAAATTTTTGATAAAATTAGAAATAGCAGTCTTCTTAGCTAATAATCGTCGAACTTTCTTACCTCCATATAAATCTTGTATCTTTGTAGCTGCCTTTTCCCTTAATACAAGATCTGTTGCTGTTTTCGCATCTGCAACAGTCTTTGTTTTTTTAGCTGCACTAGTGATTTTTAGACCATTGAAGGCTGTTATAGCTTGGAAAACAACTCGAGCTTTATTCTTTGCTTCTAATGTCTTATTTGTTGTACTGGCATCTATTGGTTTAGTCTCCTTTGCTTCATTCGCTGCTTTATCAACAGTATTCTGAAGTTCTACAGCAGGAGTCGGTGGTTTTACTGCTCTCTTGTAAAGCATAACTCCACCCACAATGGCTCCTGTTAAAGCGATTGCTGTGACCCCTACTGCAATACCAATAATAGCTTCTGTGGATAGCTTTTCTTCTTCAGTGATGAGAGCAAGGATTGTGTCAAAATCAGCTACAATGTCACAGTCTGCTTTAGCAACTATTGGTTCTAAGAGTGCTTTAGCATCTTTAGTCAGCTCTTGAGAGTTAATAAGATTTGTCACTTCTGATTTGAAAGAACGAGCTAAGCTTAGAAGCATTTGATCTGCTTCAAGAATTGTTGCGATGGGAGGTAGCTCCTCAGATGTGTTTTGAACATTTGGGCAGCTTAGAGTTTTTGGAACACTAGGCCCGCAGCCTTCGTTATTACAGGCAGAAAGCGATATGGATGTGTAGTTTTCTAGTTGTGTGCAGTCAAAAGTAGTACTTGCTCCACAGACTTCGTAGTTCTCTTCTCCGATTCCAACCACATAACTGGCATATTGTTCTGGGTCTCTAAAAGCCACTGAAGCCCCAACGTTCCCAGAACCTAGGTCTGTTGTGGAAATGTCATAATCTTTAGGTTCTAGAGCAGAAGGTAGCTTCTCAGATTTGTTTTCTGCGAGTGAAGCAGTTTTTGATGCGTCATTAGTTTTGGACTCAGGGCTTTTGGGGTTGCAAGCACTTAGTGAAATGAGAAAAAAGAAAAAAAACATTTTCATTTTAGTAAAACCTCCGTGAGTCATTTTAAATAGCTATGCGAATTAAAAGTTAAGCAAAGCTAATTCCTTATTTTTATTTTAGCAGAGAATATTATATTTCGAGTTTTAAGGCAAAAATTACCTACTTTGTGTTTTATAAAAAAAGCAGGACAAAACTTATTGTTTAAATAGGTTAAGATTTTTTGGTTTTTGTTTCCCTATCTTTTTCTAGGCAGCTTTTGCTACTATAAGAAGTGTGAATCGTAAGAAGAAACGATAGCGTGGAAAGATCTGATGGATTCTAAATATATCTCAATCATCGAGTATGCAAGAGAGAACAACGTCTCAGATATGACAGTGAGACGTCGTATCAAAACTGGTAAACTCTATGCTGTCTTAAGAGATGGAAAATATTTTATTCCTGAAGATGGGTCAAAGGGTGTGTCTCGTGCAGCTCCTGTGTCATATTCTTATGAGCCTCAAAAAAGAGATCCTCTCCCTCCTCCTAAGGCAAGGATGCCAGCTAGAGGAGATTTTTTGTTAGAAAAAAAACGAAGAGAAGAAGAGCAAACCCCAGTGCAAGAAGAACGTCTACTTCAGATAGACAGGCTTTTGAGTTCAAGTACAAGCTCTCGTTCTAGTTTAGAGTCTAAAAAACTAATAGAGCTTTGTGAGAAAGTTTTAGCAAAAATTGAAAAGTCTGAATTTTTTGTGGAAGAAAAATTTTTTGCACGCTTTGATAATATTGAATCAGAAATGAATATCCTAAGATCTCGTTTTGAAGCAAGTAATATGCGAGTTGGGCGGTTAGAGAAAAAAATTGAAGAACTCAACATGCTTGTAAACATTATAGAATCTGAGGGTGTTGTCCTTTCTTAAAACCAAAGAAAACTACTGTCCCCGTAGCTGAAGAAACGATACTTTTTGTCTATAGCCTCTTTGTAGAGTTTTAAAGCTTCATCTTTTCCAATTAAAGCACAAATCAAAATAAAAAGACTAGACCCTGGTTGATGAAAATTTGTAATGATTGCATGTCCTTTTTGTGGCTTATAGACAACCTCTTCTTCAGTAGGGTGGATAAAAAGATTTGTTTGAAGCCAAGTGTCTGTTAGTTCTTCTAGGTCTATTTTTTGTTTTTTTGCTTTTAAGAAGAAGCTTTCTAGAGCCCTGAGAGTTGTTGTTCCTACAAAAATAATTTTTTTATCACTTCGTTCTTTTTCTTTGATCAGTTCTAATGTTTTTTTTGGAACCAAGTAGGTCTCTT
>CANFEH010000049.1 GCA_947445855.1 Zetaproteobacteria bacterium | reverse complement strand
TGCGGCTTTTTTCTGAGTCCAGCCGTTTGATAATTTATCTATTACTCGAGATCTTAAGTCATCACTATATGGAGCAGGCATAACAAATCCAAAAAATCACAACATATCAATATTATTATAAATATCAACCTATATTGGAAGGGCTATAGCTAGAAGAGGTCATAGGGTTGTATTTGAAATTTGCTTGTGAATTTCCTCTAGAGCTTCTCCCATAATTTCAAGCTCCCAGGTGTCTCCTTTAAGATTTTCTTTCACAGTTTTTAACCAAACTTTCAAAGAATCTTTATGTAAGTCACTTTTCTCTAATTTTGAGTTAAAAAAATCTTGCTCCAACCACTCTTGCCAAGACTCCATAGGTTTTTTTAAAAGATTCACCAGCGTGTTAAGTTTTCTTGTACTTTCTTCATCTTGCCAACCGCCAGAAATTCGAAATGGAAAATTCTTTTGGTCTCTTTTATGCAGCCAAAGTTTTGACTTAGAAGGCATCTCAAGAACAGTGAAATCATTTGGATCTGATTCTAAGAAACCATCTGGGCGCTTCCAAATAACCTTCATACAAACCTCCTTCTCAAGTTTAGATTAAGATAGTAAAAAGACCGTGAATTATGCCTAGCACAAGAAGAGAAGACAAGTTCATTCTAAAAATAGCCAAGTTAGCAGTCTAAACGCTTTTTGCAATGTCGCGCGCTAAGTGCCCAAACCAAGCTCTTGAGTTAGGCAACTAGAAAAGCTATGAGAGAAATTAACTTGTTTCATTCAAAACTACTTTTTACCTATGGAGATCAAAAAATGACCTCAAGAAACCAAACTATTTTTTTTACTCTCTTTTGCTCCTGTTTTTTTCTTTTTTTTCTCAATCAACTTCAGCAGTCAAATCCGCGAAGCTATTTAATTGAATCCGAAAAAAACACTATCCGCGTCTTTGAAGAAAACGCTCCTTACGTTGTTCATATCAGCTCTCTGCAGCTTGCGCGTACAAATCTTTTTTCTTATGACGTAACAGAAATTCCAGCAGGCACAGGTTCTGGTTTCGTTTGGGATAAAGACGGAAATATTGTAACTAATTTTCACGTAATAAAAGGAGCCCATAAACTCACAGTGAGTTTTTCTAATACAAAAACCTACCCCGCAACACTTGTTGGTATAGAGCCCAGGAAAGATATTGCCGTACTCCGTGTAGAGGGAGCACCCAAAGAACACTTAAGAAATTTAACTGTTGCTGACAGTGCTGAACTTGAAGTGGGCCAAAAAACCTTAGCCATAGGAAGCCCTTTTGGCCTTGATCAAACCCTCACTGTGGGTGTTGTTTCAGCGACAGAACGAGCTATGCTAGGTATTGGTAACGTCACTATTCGCGACATGATTCAAACAGATGCATCCATTAACCCAGGAAACTCAGGCGGACCTCTTCTTGATAGTCGAGGTTATCTTATCGGCATGAATACAATGATTTTTTCTGAAACAGGAAACTCAGCAGGAATAGGATTTGCTGTACCCTCTAACACTATTAAGCGTATCGTGTCCCAAATCATAAAACATGGACATGTGGTCCAAGTGGGGCTTGGTATTCAAACTTTTGGAACAAAAGTTTCTCAAAAACTTGGTATTAATGGAATTCTCATCAAAGAAGTCTACGCTAGAAACTCTGGGCTCAAAGGGACAAGTGTGGACTCTCGAGACAATATCATTTTAGGTGATATTATCTTAGAAATAGATGGGCATCCTGTCAAAAACTATGATGATCTCTATAATGTTCTTGAAATAAAAAAAGTAGGCGATGTTGTTCAAGTCAAAGTTATTCGCAATGAAAAAGAGCAAATTCTGCCAATCAAATTGATTGATCTTGGAAAAATTTAAAAACTATTTTAATATTACCTTGTTATTAAAAGCAGCAGAAACAACCTGAGCAGGACACTTCTAGTCATTCCATTTTTAGGCTCTTTTTCATTGCTGCCGTATTTAAATAAGTCTATGAGCTCACTGTAAAAAAAATAAAAGTTTCCGCATCTATTTTTTCAAGGAGAACTCTTTAATGTTAAATCCAATTTCTTCTGTTTATTTAAAAGGTTTATTTATGACTTTATTGCTTTCAAGCGTGTCCTGTCAATTTACGAAAAACTCACCCGACAAACTCTTCTCTTCAAGTGATAGTTATCTTACACAATTTGAAAATAGTGATCAGACAAAATCCCCTCTCGACAAGAGAGAAATGAAGTCTATTACTTTCGGCAATAATCTTGAAGTTCTTTTAATTTCAAGTAGTAGCTATAATAAATCAAGTGCCGCTATGGATGTAGCTACTGGAAGCTTAGAAGACCCAACAAATGCTCTAGGGATGGCTCATTTCCTAGAACATATGCTTTTTCTTGGAACAAAAAAATACCCCTCTGTAGGCGAATATTCTGAGTACTTATCTACACATCAAGGGATGTCCAATGCTTACACGGACAGAGAACACACAAATTATTATTTCGAAGTTAACACAGAAGCCTATGAAGGAGCTCTTGACCGCTTCTCTCAATTTTTTATAGCCCCACTCTTCCTGCAAGAGTACGTAGAAAGAGAAATGAATGCTGTTCACTCAGAGCACCAAAAAAATCTTAATAGTGACGGTTGGAGAAAAAGAAGAGTTTATGATTTGCTTGTTGAAAAAAATCATCCTCGTCAAAAATTTGATGTAGGAACTCTAGAAACTTTAAAAAAAATTAAAACAAAAGACTTAATCGACTTCTACCACAAGCAATACTCCGCTAATCAAATGAAACTTGTTTTGATGTCATCTCTGCCTATTGATGCAATGGAAGCTCTTGCAAAAGATAAGTTTTCTAGCATCAACGACAACAAAAGACAAAGTCACAAGTATTCAGATAAAGTCTATGCAGACAAAGACCTTCCTATGGAGGTTTCTATCAAAACAATTAAAGATTTACGAGAACTTGAACTCGTATTCCCAACTCCAAGTCAAACAGCTTACTGGAAATCAAAACCTACACGTCTTATCACATTCCTTATTGGACACGAAGGCAAAGGCTCTTTACTTTCTCTTCTAAAACAAAAAGGGCTAGCTACATCTGTAGGAGCTTGGTTTGACGAAAGAAACTATGCTGGTGAATTTCACTTTCGTATTTCTCTCACTGAAAAAGGTCTAGAACAAAAAAACGATCTCATTCATCTTTTTTTCAGCTATGTAAAATTACTTGAAAATCAAAAATTGCCTCAATACATTTTTGATGAAGTAAAAACCATGTCAGACATTGAATTTATTTATAAAGAACATATGGAAGGTGGCTCTGTAGCTTCTTATTACGCTGCACAACTTCAAAATCATCCAGCAACTGAGCTTGAAAAACAAACAGAGCTACTTCTTGAATACAATAATGAGGAGTACAAGCAGTTTCTTTCTTATATTAAACCTGACAAATTAATTTCAATTTTATCCACAGACAATGCAAAAACAGATCAAACAGAATATTTCTATAAAGTGGAATACAAAAAACAAAAAATTCAAGATGACATAATTTCTTTTTGGAATGAAGCAGGTCTCAATGCAAGTTTTTCTCTCCCTGAAGTTAATGCCTATATTCCTAAAAATCTAAAACTTCTCAAAGGCGATCTTCAGACAAAACCAAGAAAACTTCTTGATCAAACTGATGGTGTTTTCTGGTTTGAAGAAGACCTGAAATTCAAACAACCAAAAGCTCGCGTTTCTCTTCTTCTTGAAACACCTCTACCTTCTGAAAGTCCTGAGAACAAAGTAAAGACACTTCTTTATCAAAAAATGCTCGAAGAAAGCCTCAACGAATGGAAATATAACATCAACTTAGCTGGCTTAGATTTTCAGGTAGCCTATCACACAAGAGGCATACAAATCACCTTTGAAGGTTACTCTGATTTGATGCCAGAGCTTATCAAAGAAGTTGCTGAAAAACTTCACAACCTCTCTATTACTGAAGAACATTTTTCTATCATTAAAAAAGATTTCATCCGGGGCCTTGAAAACTTGAAACACGAGATGGCTTATAACAAAGCTCTTTATGAACTTGGAGAAATCACAAAACCAGGCAGCATTCATTACGAGTATTATTACAACCCAAAAAAGAATTTAGATATAATTTCCCCAAGAACTATCGAAGAAGTTAAATCTTTTGCAAAAGAACTTTTCCAAACTTTTTCAATAGAAGGTGTTGGCTACGGGAACTTGATTGAACATGAACTTAAAGATTCAATTCTTTACTACTACAAAAAACTTGGCGCAAAAAGATTAGAAAAAAGCAAAAGAACAGAAGACTCCGTCTATAAAATACAAGAAGGCAAACCTCTTGCTCTTATTCTTGATGAAGGAAAAGATTCTCCTAACCATTGCTGGCTCAGGTATATCCAATACCCTACAAGAGATATGAAAACTAATGCTATTACAAGAGTCGCAAACTCTGTTCTACAACCAGATTTTTATAATGTCCTCAGAACAGAAAAACAACTTGGTTACATCGTTCATAGTGGGCTTAGGTTTTCAGAAAAAACTCTCGGCTTTATTTTTCTTGTTCAATCACCTAACTACAGCCCTCTTGATATTGAAAATTATTTTAATGAATGGGAATCTTCTCTTCTTTCTAAACTTGAGAAACTCACGGTTTTTGAACTAGAAAATTTAAAAAGTGCTATTAGCTCATCACTCAGAGAAGAAGATAAAACAATTTCAGAAAAACATGATACCCTGCATTTTGAAGCAATCACAATGAATGGCCACTTCCACTACAAAGAAGAGCTAGCTAAAAGCACAGAAAGTTTAACAAAAGAAGATCTGACTTCATTTTTTGCAGAATCACTCAAAAAAGAAAGAAAAAGAGTTTTAACTTTATATCTAGACAAAGAAGAAAAAATAGATTCAAAAGAAAAAATAGCAGAAGAATCTACTCTGATAAATGACAAAGAAGAATATAAAAAAAATACTCCAATATTTTAAGAAAGGTTTTAGAATCATGAAAAAAATAGCTCTAGCACTAGCACTCACAGGATCTCTTGTTCTTAGTTTTTTTTGGTTTAAAAATAGAAACACAGTGACTGAGGAAGGCACTGTTCTCTCAGAAGAAAAATTTTCTAACAACGATCAAAATAAAAGAGATTTTGAAGAACTTCAAACAAATGAAGAAAACAGAGCTGAGATAACAGAAAAAAAAGAAACGAACACAAAAAGTCCACTAAGATCAAAAAATGAAAACTCAAAAAATAAAGACTCTCAAGCAGAAGCTATCAAAAAAATGATGGGGGAGATTATTAGCGCTACTTACGGAGACTTTTTAAAAGAAAGAAATCTCTCACAAGAAACTCAAAAAGATCTTAAGGAACATCTCACTGATAACCAAATTATGCTACAAACCCTCATGACACAACTTCTTGACCCAAAGATAACAGATGAAGAAATTGTCAAAGATCAAGAAGAAAAAAGAAGAGTTCAACAAGGAAAAATAGATGCTATTTTAAACCCAAACGAGCAGCAAGCCTTAAAAGACTATCAAGCAGAGCTCCCTGTAAAGACAGCTCAAAAAATTCTCCCTGCTATCTTTAATTTTGACTGGGAAACTATGAGTGAAGAAACAAAAAATAAAGTGGCAAAAACATATCTTGAAATAAACTCAAGAGGAATGGATCCTGTCTTTACACAAGCCCAGAACCAAGCCTTCATTACAGCAGAGAATGTCTCGTCTGCAAGAAAAACATTAGTTGAAAAATCTGAGCAAGTCAGAAATCCAGGTGAAGCCATGAAAGTAGAGGAAGCAAACAAGCAAGAATTTTTAAGCGTGATCAAAAAAGAATTAGGTGTTGAAGAAAAGAAATAGTCATTTTTTTCCAAGCTATTACTCATTTTTCCTCCGCCTTTTAACACTCTCTAGGCTTAAGCTTCATATCTCTGCCATACTAAAAACTTAGAAAGTCTAATTTTCAGGCAGGAAAAATTTCTTATGAATTCTACACATTTTTTTTTCACTTTTCTTCTCGCTTCTTCATCTTTTTTTCTTTATGCTCGATCAGACTGTAAACACTCAAGCTCTGTTTTTAAATGCCTCACTTATTTGGATAACTATGATGGAGACACCATTACAGTTCACATCCCAGATACTCATCCTCTTTTTGGGGAAGCTATTAAAGTGAGGATTATAGACATTGATACCCCGGAAATTCATGGAACAACATCTTGTGAAAAAGACAGAGCCGTCTACGTAAAAGACTATGTAAAATCTCTTCTCTCAGGAGCTAAATATTTAGAACTACGCTCACCTTCGCGTGACAAATATTTCAGAGTTCTAGGAGATATTTGGTTTGATGGCAAGAGTTTGAAAAATCTCTTGCTTGAAAAAAAATTTGCAATTCCCTATGATGGTGGTCGGAAAATTGATTACGATTGGTGTCAGACGATAAAACTATGAAATCTTTTTTTTTCTTTCGCAGTATAATTTTTTTGTTTCTCTTTTGTTTCTCTTTGAGTTTTATTCCACCTGTTTACAAACTAAAATATGGAGGGATCACAAGACAAGAATGGGATAAAGATGAAGGAAAAATCACTTATAAACTCTATCCAGGCAGTCCTAATTGGCAAAACCTAAGTGAAGTATCCCAGATGACCCTCTCAGCTATTACGTTTGCTGAAGATTCAAAATTTTATGAACATATGGGAATTGATTTTAATTCAATTTTACTCAGTTTAAAAACAAACTACAAAGCAGGCCATATAAAAAGCGGAGCTTCTACCATCACACAACAAGTGGTTCGCATGGCTTTTCTAGATTCTCGCAAATCTTATATCCGCAAAGTAAGAGAAATTATGGGAGCTTTCTTACTTGAATTATTTCTTAGTAAAAAAGAAATTCTTGCATGGTACATCAATATGTCTTATTTTGGCGCTGGGAGTGCAGGTATACGCCATGCTTCTCACCTGTATTTCAAAACGAAACCAAGTGACCTAAATCTTAATCAATCTATTTACTTAGCTCTCTTACTCCCAAATCCAAGCGCCTACAGAAAAAAACTACTAGCAAGAAAACTCGACACCAAAACACAAATACGTTTTCTATCCATTCTAAATGAACTTAAAAACAGCGGGGCCATCACTGAACAACAATGGGAACATACGATTAATACAGGCGACTTTGGCTCTCCTATTACAGTAGAAAATTAAAATCCTATGACCGAAAAAACGATCTATTTTGTTGCTAAAATATGGCAAACAAAGAATAAAACCATTTGTTTTCAGCTAAAAAAGCAAAGTGAAAAAGAAAAATTTTTTTTACATCTCGATGTCAATTCTTCAAAGAATCCAGTTTTTTTCTCAAAAACCAAGAATTTTGAAAACCTTCCAAGTGGAAACATAGCAGAAATCCTAAGGAAAAATTTAGAAGGATCTACTCTAAAAGAAGTTTTAAAAGAAAAAGAAACTTACTGGATTCTATTTTCCTTGCGAAGATCAAATGACGAAGATTTTTTCTTAAAACTAGACTGTAGCAAAAAGCCTTATGAATGTTCGCTGATCTCAAAAGAAAAAAAAATATTTTTTCGCTACGGCACTCAAGGCAGTTTTACTCACATCAAAACTTTTGAAGGAAACTTTCCTCATGAAAACAAAACGAGTTTTATCCCCCTCCTAGAAAATCCATGTGACAAAGAAAAAGAAACTTTCTTGCCTATAGAAGATGATAGACTTCCCAATAAAGAACTAAGAAAAACCTTAAAAAAACGCCTTAAAACACTAAAAAGTTCTTTGCGGAAATTAGAAGAAAACTCCCACACAAAAGAAGAGCTTCTAAAAGAAAAAGAAAATCTAGGACTTTTACAATCTTTTCTTTCCCAAGCTGAATTTTTTGAAGATTCTCTAGTTTTAAAAAATTCTGTCACCGGGCTTGCTCAAGATATTTTGTTTTCAATAGACAAACAATTATCTCCTGGAAAAAATTTAAATCTACTTTTTGAAAAACTATCAAAAAAAGAAAAAGGTCTCGGCTATAATGAAAAAATAAGAACAGAACTTGAAAATACTTTAAAAATTCTTTCTTCCGACCTTGAAGAACTTGAAAAAAGGCCTTTCTCAGAAGAGGAAACCTTAGAGCTACAAAAAAAATACAACTTAAAAAAACAAACGCATCAAAAAGAAAATAAAAATCAAAAAAAAGAAACTATTTCTTACAAAATTTTTATGGGAAAAAACAAAGTTTTTTATTACGTAGGAAAATCTTCTAAAGATAATGACACTCTTGTGAAAAAAGCAAAATCTAATGACCTTTGGTTTCATGCTGCAGGGACTCAAGGATCCCATGTGATTGTTCCAAAATCTAGCTTAAAAAAAGGTGCTAACTTAGAAGAAGTCTACCGTTTTGCTGGCATACTTGCTCTCTACTATTCGAAAGCAAAAGAAGATAGGAAAGGAGAAGTCTATGCAAGCTCTCGTCAATATCTTAAAAAAGCAAAAAATGCTGCTCCTGGACTATGGACTGTTATGAAGTCAGAAACTCTTTTTATTGCTTACACGGAAGACGATTTAAAAGAAATTTTGAATCAGATGGAAAACTAAAGTTTATTAGCTTGGAAAATGTTTTTCTATTTTTTCTAAAATAGCTTCTTTTGTGAAACCAAAAGCTTTTGCCAAATCTTCTGCAGATCCGCTAGCACCAAAGTGGTTTAAACCAATCATCAAACCATTCATTCCAACAAATCTTTCCCAACCAAGAGTAACACCAGCTTCAATAGAAATTCTTTTTTCACAAGAAGCCTCTAAAATTTTATTTTGATACTGAAGGCTTTGCTCACAAAAAAATTCCCAGCAACTAAGAGAAACTACTTTTATTTTTCCTTTTTTATTTTTTATTTTTTCTAATTCACGAGCTACTTGAATAGCCAAATGAACTTCAGCTCCTGTAGCAAATAAAATAAAGTGAGCTGACTCTTCACCTCCAAAAACAACCCATGCACCTTTCTTCGTCTCTTCTAACTGAGCAGCTGGCACGTCTAAAATAGGAAGTTTCTGTCTTGAAAGACAAAGACAAGAAGGAGCCTTCATAGAAAGAGCTTTTCTGAAAAGTACTTCTGTCTCTCGAGCATCTGCAGGTCTTAATATATAAAGACCAGGAATACTTCTTAAGCTCATCAAATGCTCTATTGGTTGGTGTGTTGGACCATCTTCACCCACATAGAAAGAATCGTGAGTAAACTCATGAATCACATGAGCTTTTTGAATAGCTCCTAGTCTCAGAGCAGCTCTTGAGTAATCTGAAAATGTTAAGAACGTGGCATCAAAAGGAATAAGACCACCATAAAGAGAAATTCCATTAGACACACAAGACATCGTAAATTCTCTCACACCGAAAGCAAAATTTCGTCCTCCTCGCTCAGTTTTTGTAAAGTCTCCAACTTTTTTAGCAAAAACTTCTGTCATGTTGGAAGGCTCAAGATCAGCACTTCCACCAACAAGCTGAGGTAAAAAGAAAGCCCATTTTTCTAGTAAATCCCCAAAGGCATTGCGTGTTGCAATATTTTTCTCTTTAGGAAACTGAATAGGTTCAGGTAAAAGAGTTTCTACATTTGACAAAAAATACTTTTCATAATCTGCATGAAATTCGCTATCTTTCAACAATTTTTCATCAAGAAGAGTTTTCCACTCCTTAGCTTCTTTTGTTTTTTTTGGAAAAAAACTTTTGAAATGTTCTTCTGCAGATTTTGGCCATGGAATATCTTCTTCTGAAGATATTCCCCAGTTCTTAAAACTCTCTAAACGTTCTTCACTTGAAAGAGGAGCTCCGTGAGTTTGATGTGAGCCTTCTTGAGTTGCAGCTCCTTTTGCCATGACTGTATGCCCAATAATAAGAGTAGGTTTTCCTGAAGCCTCTCTTGTGAAATTAAGAGCACGTCTTATCTCGTCATGATTATGACCATTTATTTCAATCACATTCCAAGAAAAACTTTCAAACAGTTTTTTAAAATCACAAGAATTACAACGATGAATGGAACCTGATATTTGTTGCTCATTTTGATCATAATACCAAACTAAGTTTTCAAGACCTAAATGCCCAGCTAAAGAAGCAGCCCCCATAGTGACTTCTTCTTGCATACAACCATCACCTAAGAGCGCATAAGTTTTAGAAGAAAAAAGCTTCGAGCGAAGCG
Source organism: Zetaproteobacteria bacterium (assembly GCA_947445855.1). GTDB lineage: Bacteria > Bdellovibrionota_B > Oligoflexia > Oligoflexales > Bog-1112 > CANFEH01. Next base: position 5,215 of record CANFEH010000049.1, on the reverse strand, counting down.
CACTCGAAAGGTGCTCACTAGCAATAGCCATTCCAACAGACATAGCAGCCCCTTGTCCAAGTGGGCCTGTCGTACATTCTACACCTTTGGTCACATGGTTTTCAGGGTGACCAGGAGTTTTCGATCCGAGAGAGCGAAACCCCTTTAGATCCTCTTTTTTAAGCCAGCCAATAGCATAAAGTAAGCTATAAAGAAGCATTGATTCATGCCCAGCGCTTAAAATAAACCGGTCCCTTCCAAACCAAGTAGAATCTTTTGGGTCAAAACGCAAATACTCTCTATAAAGAATATAAGCAAAATCCATACTCGACATAGCTCCACCAGGGTGTCCAGATTGAGCCCAGTGAACACCATTAATTACCATTGCTTTCAGGTGATTAACAACTCTGATATCATCCACTTCCCATCTCCTTTTTGCTATCTTTGTGTGCTAAAAAATTGATTTAATTCTCTTTATAAGAAAAACAAACTTTTAAAAATTAGACGAATCATTATAATAGGTCTTCAAAGCGGATCGATGCTATAGTGGAAGATCTTAACGTAATTCTTTCAAGAGCGAAAGCTTTTGCTTTTCAAGAGCGAAAGCTTTTGCTTTCACAAAAAACCCTGTTAGAGAAAAAGACAATGCCTATACAACTTAATAAAAAACTACTTCTGATTTTATTTAGCCTTATAACAAGCTTTTTCCTTCTACTAGGTCTCTTTGTTTTCCTACAAGTTCAATTTGGAAACACAAAATACCTAGAAAAAACAGCAATTCTTTCAAAAATCAGAGAAGAAACCACCATCTATTATGCAGATGAAAAAACTCAGATGGGGAGCATATTTGACACAAACCACAGGGAGTACACACCCATTTCTGAAGTTCCTAAGCATTTTCTCGATGCTATTGTGGCAGCTGAAGATAAAAACTTTTATGAACATAACGGAGTAGACTTTACTGCTCTCTCAAAAGCTTTTTTAGAAGCTTTAATGAGTAGACGTTTCACACGAGGTGGCTCCTCTATTACACAACAAACTGTAAAAAACATTGTAAACGACTGGGAACCTTCTTTCACAAGAAAATTTCGCGAAATGATTAGAGCCCTACAACTTGAAAGACTCTATAGCAAGCAACAAATTCTTGAGTTTTATATCAACCAATTTTACGTCGTAAGAAACGGAAATGGTGTTGGCATCGCTGCTCGGTACTACTTCAATAAAAGACCATCTGAACTTGACTTAGTAGAGTCTGCTTTTATAGTTGGATCTCTCAAAGGGCCTGGAAAATACAACCCATTTGTTAAAGATACAAAAGAAAAAAAAGAGAAAGCTATTCTCTTTGCCGTCGATCGCAAAAACTATGTTCTTAAACGAATGCTTGAACAAAACTTGATTTCCAAAAAAGTTTACGAAGAAGAAAAAAACAGGAGCATCCCATTTAATCAAGGTGATTTTAGCAACTTTGAAATTGCTCTTGTTGGTCTCATAAAAGAACAACTCAATAAAAAAGATATTTTAGCCTCTATAGGCCTCAGTTCTAAAGAAGATTTAAACATTGCTGGTTACAAAATCTATAGCACTATCGATGAAAAACTGCAGAATCACTACCAACGAGCTATGAGACAAAATTTATCTCGTGTTGAAACAATTCTTAGTGAGTTTACTCCAGAAAAGAAACAAAACTTCAAACCACTCAACACACTTGAGGTAGGTTCATTTGTTTATGGAAAAATAGAAACGATTACTTCTAGATCGATTGAAGGATCAAATATTTCTTTATCTTTTGGGTTTCCAAAAGGAACTCTTCTCCACGCTTCTTTAGTTGATCAAGCAAAATTAATGGCTCTCTCAGGCGGACACTCTGAACAAAATCGTTTAAATCATATTTTAAATAGTCTGAACATAGGTGATATCCTTTTTTGTGAAGTAAAGTCTTATAACAAAGAAACACACTCAGCAGAACTTCTTTTACGCAAAACCCCAACAGTGAGCGGAGGACTCATTGCTATTGACAAAGGAGAAGTAAAAGCTCTTATTTCAGGCTTTGACGCACTTGGTTATAACAGAGCTCTTTTTGCTAAAAGACAACCAGGATCTCTCTTTAAAAGCCTTCTTTTCTATGGAGCTTTACAACTTGGTTGGACCGTCACAGACAATCTCAACAACGTAAGAAAAATTTTCCCTTATCAAGGAAACCTTTATGCCCCAAGACCTGATCATCCCATTCAATATGAATCGAGTTCTCTTTTGTGGACAGGGGTCATGTCAGAAAACATAGCAGCTGTAAGTCTTCTCGAAGATTTACTTGATAAACTAAACTTTAATCAATTTCAAAAAGTCATGACTTTTCTAGGCTTATCTCCTCGATTAGGAGAAAGCGAAAGTGACTTTCACTACCGTTTAAGCAAAGAAACAGGAGTTTTCTTAGAACATGAGGGAATAAAAGAGCACCTTTTGGCAAAAGCTATTCGACAATTAACCCCTGATTTGATTTTTGAAAAAGAAGAAAACACTATCAAAAAACTAAAAGAACTTTGGTGGGGAAAAGGCCATCAATACGCTCTTTCTCATTTAGAAAATTTAGACAAAGAAGAAAATAAAGTAAAAGCAAAACTGCTTGAAAACAATTTCTTACACTTGAAAAAAAATTATGCTGATCTTCTTAGCGATTGGAAAACTATTTCTGAAACAGTAGGTTTAAAAGGCCTAGAGGGCGCCTATTCAGATCAAAGTGTTTTGACAATTTTAGATCACTTTCGAGTGCTTGAAATTGATAATAAAAAACAATTAGCTCACTACACGACAGTTAACTTAAGAGATTCGGTTAAACAAAAAACTAGAAAAAATGAAACTAGCGGAAATAGAAAAAAAAATTCTCGTTTTTCTCCTATGATAGGCCGAGAACTTACCCTCTCTGATTTACAAGACTACTGGCAAAAAGAATCTTCTGTAGAACAAGACCCTCCCAGCAACACTCTCCTTCACTCTTATTTAACAATAGAAGAATTTCAGCGTTTGAACAGCTCTATAGAAAATGAACTTGCAACAATTCTTTCAAAAAAAGAAAAATATTCTCTCAACAAGTATTATCATCATCATGATTTTCGTATAGCACTTGCTCTAAATTATCTTATGGGATTAGCAAAAGAATCGGGTGTTTCAAGTCAACTCACTCCAGTGATGTCTCTTGCTTTAGGTTCTAGTGAAGTCACTGTAGGAGAGGTAGCTAAACTCTACCAAACTTTCATCAATGGAAAAAGCTATTCATACCATGATGATGGGCCAAAAAACCAACTAAACTTCATTAAAAGAGTTGAAGACCGATTTGGAAACATACTTTACGAACCAACACGAACAGAACATCAAGTGACACAAGACTCTATTAATATACCAATGAGAGAAATATTGCGAAAGACTATGACTCATGGAACAGGCAGACGCTCAAGAGATGTTCTTTATGTGACACCTCCTAATTCTCAAGCCAAAATTAAAATCCCTACTTTTGGCAAAACCGGAACAACAAATGACTTCACAACAAGTTATTTTGCAGGCTCCATGCCTTACCCTGTTAAATTTGGAGAGTATCTTGACACAGAAAATAGTTACACAGTAGCCGCTTATATTGGTTATGATGATAATACCCATATGCGAAAAGGCTCTCAAAAAATTTATGGCGCCTCTGGTGCTATGCCTCTTTGGATTGAAAGCCTTAAAGAAATCATTCGCACAAAAGAATACAAATCAAATATCGATCCATTTGATATTTCTCTGCTTTCAGGAGGCGAGTGGCCTCTAAAGCTACCGAGAAATACAAGACCTTACTTAATTGATCTTCCAAGAGGGATCACTTTAAGAGAAGGAAAAGAAGCCAATAATGACATCTATAGACAAGGGGATGAAAAAACAAAAGATGGCTACTACAAAGGTATTTATAAACCAGACTTAGGCTCGAGCTCTATCTTACATCTACCAGAAAAATCAAGAGAACAAAAAGTATCTCTCTTTAATAGAAAATAAAAAATTAAGAGCTACATACCAAAAAACAGAAGGTCTCCGAATGGAAATTCAAGATCTTTTCTTTCTGTTACTTCTGGTCTTTTATTTCTTAAGACAATTCTTTTTATTTGTTCTCTAAAATTTTTTTGATCCTTTGATGAAAGAGCACGAAAATTTCTCAATAAATCTTTCTCATCAGCACTCATCGAGTTCTCATCTGCTAATATGAACGAAGTTAAAAAACTAAACGATAAGACTATTAAGAAAAATTTTTTCACTCTCTTTCTCCTTTATTAAAAGTTCCTACAACTTAAGTAAACGAGCTCTGTAATAGAAGAAAGAGATTCTTTGAAAAAAAGAAAATAACTTTTAGAAAAAAAAATGGGATTACTTTTTAATAAGATTTAAGCAGAGATGAGGAAAAACAAATATCAGCGACTCTGAAAACCAGAGTCGACTCTTTGTCTCAACTCTGTACCTGTTCTCCACACTGGTAAACTTTTAGCAGGGACATGTACTTCTTCACCTGTCTTAGGATTACGACCAATATAGCTCTTGTAGTCCTTCACAGAAAAAGCACCAAACCCCCTGATTTCAACACGAGCTCCATCACATAAAGTTTGGCATATCGTGTTAAAAAAGAGATCAACAAGCTCTTCAGCTTTAAACAAAGTGATTCCAGATCTTTCTGAAATCCTTTCGATTAGTTCAGACTTAACCATGAAAAAATCCTCATACGTAAACTTAGCACTTCTTCACTACTAGAAAACCAGAGTGGCCTCTAGAAGTCATAAATCTTCCCACAAATCCATAATAGCACAGAATTATTGATTAAAATAATCCATCCAAAAAACTACTCAGGAGAAAGGAAAAGCAGTAGATCAGAAAGCAGCAGAACAAAAAGCAACTTACTGTAAATAAAAGTTTTCTCTAAGGTTCTAGAGAAAAAATAAAAAAAAGACGTGAGAACCAAAAGTAAATATCGCGCCTTATAGCATTCATCTTAAATTATAAGCTTCTCTTGTTTCTACACTAGAGAAAGCCTGGTACCAACTCCCGGACTCGAACCGGGATGTCCTTGCGAACGGTGGATTTTGAATCCACTGCGTCTACCATTTCGCCAAGCTGGCTTAAAACTTTTCTCATTTATTATAGAAAAATTCTGGGGGCAAAAGTGACATTTTTAAAATTAAGTGTCAAGGATTTATCTTAAAAATTAAAAAACACTCTAATGCTG
>CANFEH010000048.1 GCA_947445855.1 Zetaproteobacteria bacterium | reverse complement strand
GAGAAAGAGGAAGAGAAACCCCGTAGCCCACACCATTCACATCAAGAATCAAACTAGAAGTTCTTTTAACACGAAGCACACCGGCTAAGAACTCGATCATAAAAAAAGCCCTCTAGAAGGAACTTCTCAGAGCATCTACTTTATCAAGTTTTTCCCAAGAGAAACCATCACGGCCAAAATGACCATAAGCAGCTGTTTCTCTGTAAATAGGCCTAAGAAGGTCTAAGTGACGAATGAGATCTAAAGGCTTCAGTGGAAAAATATTACGCACTGCTTTTTCCAGTTTCGTTGGATCTACTTTTGATGTCCCGTAAGAGTTAATGTAAACACTCACAGGTTCAGCAACACCAATCGCGTAAGCTAATTGCACAAGACACTTATCAGCTAAAGAAGCACCTACAATATTCTTTGCAATGTAACGAGCCATGTAGGCAGCTGAACGGTCAACTTTACTTGGATCTTTTCCAGAAAAAGCCCCACCTCCGTGAGCCCCGTGCCCACCATAAGTATCCACAATAATTTTACGTCCTGTAAGACCAGCATCTCCCATTGGGCCACCAATCACAAAACGTCCAGTTGGATTAATAAAATACTTTGTAGACTTTAAAAGAGCTGCAGGGATAACTTTTTTAATACAGTTCTCAATCACATACTCTCTAATCTCAGAAAGGCTTGCAGCTTCTGCATGTTGAGTAGAGACAACAACAGTGTCAACACGAGTAAGAACATTATTTTCATAGGCTACAGTCACTTGAGCTTTTGCATCTGGTCTCAACCAAGAAACATCTTGTGTCTTTCTAAGTTCTGCAAGCTTTCTCAAAATAGCATGAGAAAAAGAAATACTAGCAGGCATGTGCTCTTTTGTTTCATTACAAGCATAACCAAACATCAATCCTTGGTCACCAGCTCCTTGCTCTGCAAAGCTTCCTTCATTTTCATTTACACCAATAGCAATATCTGGCGACTGCTGGTTAATGCTACTTATAATAGCACAGCTCTTATAATCAAAACCAAGATCTCCATCTGTGTAACCGATTTCTTTGATCACATCTCTTACGATATGGTTATAGTCTACACGAGCTCCTGTGGTTATTTCCCCAGCAATTACAACGAGACCTGTTTTTAAAAGTGTTTCACAGGCTACACGAGAGTATTTATCTTCTGTTAAAATCGCATCTAAAATACCATCACTAATCTGATCAGCCATTTTATCAGGATGACCTTCACTCACAGACTCTGAAGTAAATAAGTAGTTTGCTTGATGACTCATACTAACCCTTTTTGAATTTTAAAAGACACCCCTCGAGGGTTTCTTGACACAACCGCTAAAGCGAATAAAGAATAATCTTTATTTTCTAACAAAACTTCTTCTTCTTCTCCAGAGGAATTTAAAACTCTTTCTAAAAAAAGAGAGTCCACTTTAAAACTAACATTTGGAGTTAACGTGAGTCTTTGGCCTTGCAAAAGTCGTTCAGTATCAGTTGTAGAAAAAATTTCACACCGAGGAAAGTCCATAGGGATATCTTTCATAGGAATTAAAAATTTTTCAAGAGAAGCTCCACTCTGAAGACCTTCTATCAAATCTTTTAGAAAAACTGTCTGTTTTACCTCAATGCTAGAGCTTTTTTTCCGTATAAGCTTTGTCATATGAGCACATGTTCCAAGACTTTTAGCTAAATCATACCCAAGGACCCTGATGTAAGTCCCTTTGGAAACATCTGTTTCAAAAACAATACGTCCATCTTCAAAAGATAAAAGCTCAAGATGATAGATCTCAATATCTCTTTTCAGTTCATGAAGAGGAACTTCTTCTGCTTTTCCTGCTCTTGCGTACTTATAAAGCGGATTTCCTTTGTATTTCAGAGCCGAATAAATCGGAGGTATCTGCTCCACTCTCCCAAGAAAAGAAGAAAGCTTCTCCAAAATGAGTTCTTTTGTCACATGTTCATAAGACGACTCTTCTACAAAATCACCTTCTGAGTCGAGAGTGTCTGTTGCTTTTCCAAGTAATATTTCACACTGATAAGTTTTTTTAGAAGAAAGAAGATAATCCTGAAGACGAGTAGCCTTACCAAGAAGAATAGGAAGGACACCTTCTGCAATGGGATCAAGAGTTCCCACATGACCCATCTTTAGTTTCCCAAGAACACGAGTCAACTGTCTTGAAACATCTTTAGATGAAATACCAGAAGGTTTATAAATTGGAAGTAAACCATTTTTTTCTGTCTTGAGTTCTTTTAAGACAAGATTTTCCAAGTCACTCACCGGTGACACTACTTTTCTGTATTAATTTTATGAAGAAGACTTTCCACAAGATCTGCTTGATCTTGAGCTTCATCATAAAAGAAACGGATATCAGGCACTCTTCTTGAAATCAATTTACTCCCAAGAAGTTTCCGTAATTGTCCCTTATGAAGAGCAAAAGCTGCTAGAGCTTTATCCACAGAACCCTCAGAAAATAAGCGAAAATAAATAGTTGCAATTTGAAGATCTGGAGTCACTTTCGCACGTGTAATCATAACAGAAGATAAGTCAGCATCAGGAACACCACCATGACTCAGGTGAGTTGCTAAAATATCTCTAATTTGATCTGCAAATTTTCGTTGTCTTAAATTCATTAAATATCTAACTCCGCAGGTGACTCTTCAATAAGGTAAGCTTCAATAATATCACCTGCTTTAATATCTGTACAATTTTCAAAGCTAATACCACATTCGTAGCCACTTTGAACCTCTTTTACATCATCCTTAAATCGTTTAAGAGCTGCTAATTTACCAGTGTAAATCACAACATCATCTCGAACCAGTCTCAAGTATGAGTTCCTTGTGATTTTACCATCTGTCACATTAGAACCAGCAATAAAGCCAACTTTTGGAATCCGAATAGCTTCTCTCACCTCTGCATGACCTTGAATCACTTCTGCTGTCACAGGAGGTAGTTTACCAACCATGAAACCTTTTACTGCATCAACAAGCTTATAGATGACACTAAAGTATTGAACCACAATTCCTTTACGATCACAGATTCCTGTCAAAGCTCCAGGCATTCTTACATTGAAACTCAAGATAACAGCTTGACATGTTTCAGCTAAATTAAGGTCACTTTCTGTGATACCACCGACCCCTTTAAAAATAACCTTCGCATTTACTTTTTCGCTCTTTAGCTTAGAAATAGAGTCATTAATAGCTTCTACTGTTCCTTGAGTGTCAGCTTTAATAAGAAGTGAAATCTGTGGAAGACTTTCAGCTTGTACTTGTACAAGAAGCTCATCCAAAGTTTGAGCTGAACTGGCTGGAGTTCTAGCTGCACTCTCATTTGCAATTCTCAGATCACTAACTTCTCTTGCTTTCTTTTCATCTACCACAACATTAAGAGGATCAGCTGCTAATGGTAAAGCACTGAGACCAATGATTTCAACCGGTGTCGAAGGACCTGCTTTTTTGAGTTTACGTCCTTCATAATCAGCTAGACCTCTCACACGACCAATCGTAGAACCAACAACAACAAAATCCCCAACAGACAAGGTCCCTGTGGTTACAATAACTGTAGCCACAGTTCCTCTGCCTTTATCAAGGTGTGCTTCTATAACTCTTCCTGTAGCTAATCCTTTTTTACTAGCTTTTAAATCAAGAACTTCAGCCTGAAGATGAAGAGCTTCTAGTAGTTCTTCGAGACCTTCTTTTTTGAGAGCAGAAACATGAACAAACTGAGTATCTCCACCCCAAGACTCTGCTTGAATTCCTTGTTCACTCAGCTCAGAGTAAATACGATCAAAGTTTACATTAGATTTATCAATTTTGTTAACAGCTACAACAATAGGAACACCAGCAGATTTCGCATGAGCAATCGCTTCAATTGTTTGTGGCATTACACCATCATCAGCAGCAACAACTAGAATCACAATATCTGTGAGTTGAGCTCCGCGAGAGCGCATAGCTGAGAACGCTTCATGACCAGGAGTATCTAGAAAAGTTAACTTAGTGCCCTTGTGATCAACCATATAAGCACCAATGTGCTGCGTGATCCCACCAGCTTCTTTATCAGCAACTCCAGTTTGACGAATTGCATCCAAAATAGAAGTTTTCCCATGATCAACATGGCCCATAACAGTGATGATTGGAGGACGAGTTTCTAAGTCTTCAGGATTAGTTTCTACCTCTGAAAGAATATCTTCTACAGTTTTCTTAACACTTCTGCACTCATACTTATATTCACCAGCGATCAAAGAAACCGTATCAAAATCGATTTCTTGATTCACCGTTGCCATAACACCTTGAAGCATAAGCTTCTTAATTAATTCAGCTACTTTTATATTAAGCTGAGAAGCCATTTCTGAAACAGTAATTGTGTCCCGTTCCATTTTTACCACACGATACTCTTGCCTTGGAATCGTGATTTGAGTCTTCTTGTGTCTTGTGTTGGCTGATTTAAAATCTCTTTTTTTAGAATAATTTGAAAACACTCTCATCTTACGAATAGGCTCTTGAGGAACTCCTTCCTCTTCTAGCATACTAGGATTAAATGAGAATTTAGGTTTTTTCTGTTTGAAAAATACTTTAGCTACTTTGGAAGAGTCCTCAGAGTCATCTACTACTTTTTTAAACTCAGGACGCACCCCAGAATAAGTATCTCGTTGCTCGTCTTTATAACTAGGCTCATCAACTGAAACAGAAGATTGCTGAAAACTTCTAACGTTATCTTTTCCAGGCAATTCTTGTTCACGCTTTTTTTGCTGAGGAAACTTGCTTTGTGGAATAAAAGTTTTTGGAGAATCTTCTTTTTTCTTATGACGATGAGACTCTCTCATTTGAAGAGCTTCAGACTCTTCTTTTGTTGCTCTTCTGACAATGGTAGCTCCACCTTGAAAAGTCTTGGAAGGCACCCCTGCTGTCTTAGTAATCACTATGTCCGCTTTCTTCTCTGGTTTTCGTTCAACAGAACCCATTCTAGACTGACTCCATTTTTTTTCTAAATTAGAAGTCTCTTCTGTCGTCTTCATAGGCGCTGCAGTGCTATTAGTTTTGAGAAGTGTATCTGCTTTCTTCTCCTCTGTCACCCGCTTAGAAGAAAAAGACTCCTCGGCTTTTTCTTTTTCCACAATAGAAGAAGCATGGCTCTCCACCTCAGAAGTAATCTTTTCAGAAGAAACCTGAAGAACTTCAGGCAGATCTTCTTCTACAAAAGAAATCTTTGAGTCTTCTAGATCCTCTGATTTTTCTTCTCTTTTAAACTCTACTTTTAGTTCTTCAACAGGAACTTTTTCCTCTATAACAACTTTTTTCTTAACTTTTGCTTTTAGAGTAGGCTTTTCTTCAGGAAGTTTTTCCTCTTCTAGCTGAGCTTCATCTCTTATTTCTTCAGAAAGCTCATCGGCAAACTGACGTTTTCTACGACGAACTACTGGTTGCTTCTGTGCTTCAGCAACCAACTCATCAGGAGTTTTTAAAGATGTGAAAAATTTCTGAACTTGTTTATCATCTAAAGCACTTTGATGACTAGCAACAGCTATGCCTATTTCTTCTAATTTTTTAATGACTATTTTGCTTTCTAGCCCAACTTCTCGAGCTAATTCATAGACACGCTTTTTTGACATGCACACTGTCCCCTAGATGACAAACATAAATTGGTTCCACGCTAACACAAATAGTACAAAAAGAATAATCTTTCTGAACCAGCAAAGAAAAAAAACAAAAAGCTTATTTTTCTTTCTCTTTTTGCAGAAGCAGTTGCTGTTCTTGTAAATATCGGTTTGCTGCAATCTGAACTGTTCTAGCAATTCCCAAAGTAACATCTGCTTTCAGAGCTACTTCTTCAGCAGAGTCTGCAATAATATCCCCTATGGTTGCATAACCAGCATCTGCCAAAGCAGAAGCTGTAGCTTCACCCACACCAGATAATTTCATAAAAATCTGAATTTTTTTCTCTTTTTCTTTTTCAGAATCTTGCACAGAAGATCCTGTTGGCTTCTCGATAGCAGGCTCTGCAACAGCATCAGCTACGGAGTAGTACTCAGTATCAACTAAAAAGCCTGTTTCAAGCTCTCTTGCTTTTTCTTTAGCTGCTTCAATAATTTTACAAGAGCTTTCTTCATCAAGGTTGAGCAGTCTCATCAAACTTCTTGTGTTCACTTCTGCTAAATCAGCAGGGGTCTTAATCCCTTCATGAACCAAGATACCAGCATGCATATCGCCAAGACCATGAATAGAAGCGAGCACTATTTTTACACCAGCAAACTGCTCTTCTAATTTTGCTTCACTCTTTATATCAAGACGCCATCCTGTGAGCTGAGCTGCAAGCCTCACGTTTTGACCTTTTTTACCGATAGCAAGAGACAGCTGATCTTCAGCTACGATGACTTCCATAGCTCTTCTCTCATCATCCACAATCACTTTACTCACAACAGCAGGAGCTAGAGAATTGCAAACAAGTTTAGCAGAGTCACTGTCCCAAGCAATGATATCGATTTTTTCACCATTCAACTCCTGGACAACAGCTTGAACACGAGCCCCTTTGACTCCAACACAAGCTCCCACAGGATCCACTGAAGAATCCTTTGAATAAACAGCAATTTTAGAACGAAGACCTGCATCACGAGCAGCTGATTGAATACTCACAACACCATCATAAATTTCTGTGACATGTTGCTCAAAAAGCTTCACAAGAAAACCAGAGTGAGCACGAGAAAGAATAATTTGAGGCCCACGAGAAAGTTTCTTCACATCCATCACATAAGCTTGAACTCGATCTTTGACACGAAATTTTTCACCATACATTTGCTCTTTTACAGGAAGAACAGCTTCTGTTTGACCAAGATCAATGATGAGGTTATTACGCTCAATACGGCGGACGTAACCGCTTAAAATTTCACCAATACGGTCTTTAAATTCTTCATAAACTTGAATACGTTCCGCATCTCTTACTTTTTGAACAATGATTTGTTTAGCAGCTTGAGCTGCAATTCTACCAAAACGAGAGGTGTCCAGCTTTAAGCCAAGAGCATCACCAACTTCGGTTTCTGAATCAAGTTTAGCGGCTTCTTTGAAAACGATTTCTGTATTTATATCGACGTCGTTTTTTTCATTACTCACAACAGTTCGGTACTGAAAGAGTTCTACCTCATCAAGATCCTCATTATAGGAAGCTTCTAAGTCCACTTCCAAACCCATGTCACGTCTAGCAGCATGAAGCATAGCGTGCTCAACAGCTTCGATCACCTGAGCTTTATTTATATTTTTATCACGAGAAACGAGAGTAATAACTTCTTTTAGCTTTAAGCCACTACCCGAACCGACTAAAGACATTTATTAAATCCTTAATTTCAACAAAAATAGAACACTTATCCTAAAGCAAAAAACGCCGCAGAAAAGCTCTACTATACTGGCGAGTTGTAAAAGTACCTCTTCAGAACCAATTTGGAAAGATTCCCCCTTACAAAGACTAATTCCACTTTTTTAAAGGGATCAGAAAGAAGAGAGTCAATGAACAAGCCTAAAAAAAACAAAGTATATCAAAAGCTTGAGAATTTTTTCTCAAAAAATACGAAGCTTCAGACCTGCTTTCAACAGAATTCACGTCATTTCACTGGATATCATAAGTAAATAAGAAAATCAATAGAAGAGGAAGCACTATGTGCTAAAGGATGAAGCTAAGAAGAACTAACAAAAAGAGGAACTGCTTGAGTGTCCCCTTTTTTACAGTAAAAAAGCAGAAATCTATCAGGCTTTAATTAGCAGCCATCATAGGAGCAGATTTCTCTTGTTCCTCTTGCTTATCAAGAAGACGCTGTTTCTTTTCTAAATGTTCTTGTCTCTTCTTAGTCTTTAAAAGAGCCTCATTTTCTAGATAATCTACAAGCTCTAAACGGCACATATTTGCACCATCACCAAAACGCTCACCAAGACGCACTATTCTTGTATAACCACCAGCTCTTTCTTTAAAGCGAGGACCTAGATTTGTAAAAAGGTTTTGTCTAGCTTCTTTCGTAAAAAGAACACTAGCAACTTTTTTATGAGCAGCTAAGTCAGACTTATGTGTCAAAGTGATTAGCTTCTCCACAATAGGTCTTAATTCTTTTGCTTTCTGAATAGTTGTGCAAATAGCACCTTCTTGTAAAAACGAAGTCGCTAAATTGCGAAACATTGCTTTTCTATGAGAAGATTCTCTTCCTAATTTTCTATAACCGTTTAAGTGTCTCATTTTTATTGCCTCAATTTGATCGACATAGCCTACTCATAGGCTATGTTTTATGCTGATCTATATTCTATTTAGTTAATTACTACTTATCCTGATCACGTAATTTGCTAGGGTCAAAACCATCGATAACCATACCAAGAGAAAGCCCCATTTCAAGGAGAATATCTTTGATTTCATTCAAGGACTTTCTTCCGAAGTTTTTTGTCTTCAGCATATCAGATTCTGTCCTAGTCACAAGCTCACCAATGTACTTAATATTCGCATTTTCTAGACAGTTAGCAGCACGAACACTCAACTCAAGAGCATCTACTGTTTTAAACAGATGTTCATTCAGCTTAGGGCTTTCAGCCACTTCTAACTCTCTTACTTCAAGCTGTTCAGACTCATCAAAATTAATGAACGAAGTGAGTTGTTCTTTTAAAATTTTTGCTGCGTATGCCACAGCATCATCTGGGCGAACAGCTCCATTTGTCCAAACTTCAAGAGAAAGCTTGTCATAGTCTGTATCTTGACCAACACGAGCATCAGAAACATTGTAGGCTACTCGTCTCACAGGAGCAAAAATAGCATCGATTGGTAGGAAGCCAACAGGGAGAGATTCTTTTGTTGTTGTGTCAGCAGGTACATAGCCACGGCCGTAACGCACAATCATCTCAAAATTAATGGAAGCTTCCTCATTCAATGTACAAATGACCTGATCAGGATTAAGAATTTCTACATCACCTTTTGTGTCAATATCAGCAGCTGTCACAACCTTTGGGCCTTGAGCCTTAAGGGAAATCACAGTGTTCCTGTCACCGAGGTATCTTAGGTTGACTTGCTTAATATTCAGAATAATATCTGTTACATCTTCGCTAACACCATTGATATAAGAAAACTCATGATCAACACCCTCAAAACGAACAGCAACAACAGCAGAGCCAGTTAAGCTAGATAAGAGAACTCTTCTTAGTGAGTTTCCAAGTGTAACGCCGTAGCCTTTTTCTAAAGGTTTTACGACAAAACGACCATAAGTGGGGCCTACCTTCGTCGTATCAATAGGCACAGGTTTAATTAAGTCTTTCCAATTACGATGCATTTTAGAGTTTCTCCGAAAATCCAGCGAACCCTGCTAGGAAACTTAAACAGGTCGCGTCTGTTCTTTATGTTCTAAGTGATGTTCTTTAAACTTTGCGTGCTACTTATTAAACACGTCTTCTCTTAGGTGGTCTACATCCATTATGCGGAATAGGAGTCACATCTCTGATTAAAGCTACTTTAAGACCAGCCATACCGATAGCTCTGATAGCACTTTCGCGACCAGAACCTGGACCTTTAACAAGGACAGATATTGTCTTCATTCCCATATCTATGGCTTTTTTAGCAGCTTCTTCAGCAGCTACCTGAGCAGCATAAGGAGTACTCTTACGAGAACCTTTGAATCCCTTGCTACCAGCAGAACTCCAGCTCACTAGATCACCTTTTGCATCGGTGATTGTTACCATAGTATTGTTAAAAGTCGCTTGAATGTGAGCAACTCCAACAGGAACGTTTCGCTTTACCTTCTTTTTTAACACATTTGCCATCGAGAGAAATCCTAACTAAATATTATTTCGTTGCTTTTTTCTTATTAGCGACAGTTTTTCTTGGGCCTTTTCTTGTTCTAGCATTCGTCTTTGTTCTTTGACCATTTACAGGCAAGCCTTTTCTATGACGCAAACCTTTGTAGTTCCCAAAATCCACAAGTCTTTTGATATTCAAGGAGATATCTCTTCTAAGATCCCCTTCAATCATATAGTCCTTTTCAATGACAGTACGAAGAGCGCTCACGTCATCGGAACTTAAATCAGCAGCTCTAAGCGTTTTATTAACACCAGAAGCATCAACAATTTTCTCAGCTGATCTTCTTCCGATACCAAAAAGAGCTGTCAATGCAATGTCTATTCTTTTATGAGCGGGTAAATCAACACCTGCTATACGAGCCATACTATCTCCATAGATCTCTTAAAATATTTACTAACCTTGTCTTTGCTTATGCTTCTTCACTTCGCAAAGAACTCTGACTACGCCTCTTCTCTTAATCAGCTTGCACTTAGTGCACATTGGCTTGACGCTAGATCTAACTTTCATTTCTTACTTCGTCCTTCTTGCTTAAACAGTATAAACACGATTAATTCTTAGCTCTGTAAGTAATCCGACCACGCTTTAAATCGTAGGGGGATATCTCTACTTTTACTTTGTCACCCGGTAGAATCTTAATGAAGTTCATTCTCATCTTCCCACTAATATGAGCTAAGATTTCATGACCATTATCAAGCTTGACCTTAAACATGGCATTCGGTAGAGGCTCTTCCACAGTACCTTCGCACTCTATAACATCTTCTTTCGACATACCTTTTCAATCCTAGAAATCAGGAACTCACGAGACTTGAACAACTCTGGTTTACAAGCTTTGGGTCCAAAGCAAACTATCTTTAGAGACAGGACTAATAATTTAGCAGTTTTACAAGGAAAATAGCTCAGTGTCAACATTATCAACCGGTAGAACGGTGATTTTTCGTTATCTTGTTTATTTTACTCATAATTTCCACATAAACTTCTTTAGGATCTGAGCGTCCATCCACCGTCTCTAGAAGACCTAGCTTATTGTAATAATTAAGTAATGGCTCAGTCTCCTTCTCATACTGTACTAAGCGCCTCTCAACTATCTCTTTTGCATCGTCATTACGACTTATAAGATCGCCACCACAGCCATCACAAAGACCATCTAGTTTTGGAGGGAGGCTCTTCAAATGAAAAGTAGTTCCGCAAGAAGAACAGACGAGACGACCGAGAAGACGTTTTACAAGAAAATCCTTGCTGACACTGAGAAAGATTACTTTTATTAAGCGAGAAAAAGCCTTTGACTGCCCAAAGTTCTTAGCTTGCTTTTCATTCCTTGGGTAACCATCAAGAAGAACAGGAGTCTTAGAAAGAGAGTTCAGTTCACACTCCACAAGCTCAGCTAAAATCTCATCTGACACAAACTTTCCAGCATCAATGATGGCTGAAACTTTTTTACCAAGATCTGTTCCGCGCTTCACATGGGAACGAAGAATATCTCCTGTGGAAACTTTTTTTAAGACTCCGTTATGCTCTAAAAGATCTCCTTGAGTGCCCTTACCAGAACCGGGAGGCCCCATAATTACAATAATAGGAGCTCCCTGCTCATTCGTATGGGACAACATTATTTATCTTCTCCTCGCACGAATCGTTCCTTTACTCACGAAAGAGTCATAACGAAGGGATTGTCTATGGGCATCAATTTGTCTAAAGGTCTCAAGCGCAACACCCACAACAATGAGAAGACTTGTTCCACCAAAACTAAATTGAACACTAAAGCGGGACATAAAAATCGTCGGAAAAATACAAATAGCTGCTAAGTAAACCCCACCGACTAAAGTCAGTCTCGCAAGAATTTTTTGAAGATAATCAGCAGTCTTTTGCCCAGGACGAATGCCTGGAATATTTCCGCTGTTTCTTTGTAAATTATCTGCAATATCATCCGTCTTAAACACAATAGATGTGTAAAAGAAAGCAAAGAAAATAATAAGAAACACAAACACAGCGTTATAGAGCCATCCACCAGGAACGAAGAACTGGTTAATAAATCCACTAACGCGCGAATCAGGCAGCATTTGAGCCCCTGTCACAGGAAACTGAAGAAGTGAGCTCGCAAAAATAGGAGGAATCACACCAGCTGTGTTCACACGAATTGGTAAATAAGAAGACTGACCACCGTAGACTTTTCTTCCAACCTGACGCTTTGCGTATTGAATTGGAATTTCTCTTTGCCCTTGTTCAATATAAACCACACCAGCTATGACAGCAGCACACACAAGCAAAATCAAAAGTATTAAAACTAAAGTGATTTGTTGACTAGAGTACTGAGTGTAGGTGTTGGCCATTACTTTTGGAAGAGACGAAACAATCCCAGCAAAGATAATAAGAGAAATACCATTCCCTACACCTTTTTCTGTGATTCTTTCTCCAAGCCACATAACAAAAGCAGTTCCTGCTGTAAGAGATACAACAGAGAGCAGCTTCCATGACAAACCAGGCTCAAGAACAAGAGGAATCCCAGCAATGTTAGCAGATTCTAAGGCTGTAGAAATCATGAATCCTTGAACGATAGCCAAGACAACAGTTCCATAACGAGTGTACTGAGTAATTTTCCTACGACCTGCTTCGCCTTCTTTGGATAATTGTTCAAAATAAGGAAGAACAACAGTCAAAAGCTGAAAAATAATCGAAGCCGATATGTAGGGAGCTACACCAAGAGCAAAGATACTAAAGTTACCTAAAGCACCCCCTGAAAACATATTAAACATACCAAGGAGATTGCTACCTTGAGTTCTAAAAAATTCATTTAAAGCCACAGTATTCACACCAGGAACCGGGATAAAAGAACCCATCCTGTAAGCAGCTAAAAATAACAAGGTTGCTAAGATTTTCTTCTGTAAATGATTTAACTTACCCTCAGGTAACCTTTGAATGGCCACTGGTTAAATCTCCTTTACTGTTCCACCGTTCTTTAAAATAAGCTCTCTTGCACCAGCTGTAATCTTGTTTACTTCAAGGTTCAGTTTTTTGTCTAAACGACAATTACCGATAATCTTCACTTTTTTTGTAAGATTTTTAATCAAACCTGCTTTAAGCAAAGATTCAGTTGTAACTTTCTCACCTTCAGCAAAACAATTTAACTGGTCTACTCTAACACAATAAATTTTTTCAGCAAATTGATTGTTAGAAAAACCAAATTTTGGAGTACGCTTGTAAAGAGGGGTTTGTCCACCTTCAAAACCAGGTCTAGGTCCGCCGCCTTTACGAGCCTTCTGCCCTTTGTGACCTTTACCTGCAGTTTTACCCCAACCAGAGCCAATACCGCGACCAAGACGCTTACGTCCTCTCGCAGAACCTGGTGCAGGAGTTAAATTAGCTAATGTTTTCATAACGTCAGAACCCTATTATTTTTTGAATAGTTCATAGCTAACAAGATGCTTTACTTTGTTAACCATTCCACGAATACAGTTATTGTCTTTATAAACCTTAGTGACGCCGATCTTTCTAAGACCAAGACCACTTTCGATTACCTTACGAATCTTTAAGGCTTGTGTAATAGTGCTTCTTGTGCGTGTTACTTTTATGTAAGAAGTCATTTCATTCTCTCAATATTAAGTCTTGTTTTTGTTGATTAAGCAGTTACTGCTTCAGTCTCAACATCACCTAAAGTGATCTCGAGATCTCTATTGTTAAAGCACTGCTCTTTTGTCATAAGCTGGCTTAAGCCATTCATTGTTGCTCGGACAACATTGTGACTATTTTTGGAGCCGTGAACTTTACAGACAACATCCTTAAACCCAGCCAATTCCATAACCATACGAACAGCACCACCAGCAATCACGCCCTTACCTGCTCGCGCAGGGTACATACGAACAGTTGAAGCACCGTAACGACCATCTACCTCAAAAGGAAGAGTACCAGTTAAGTTTTTCACTGTTTGTAGATTCTTCTTGGCTTGCTCAGAAGCTTTTTTAATTGCCTCAGGAACTTCTCCTGCTTTTCCAACGCCAAAACCAACTTTGCCTTTGCTGTCACCAACAACCACAAGAGCACTAAAGCTAAACCTACGCCCACCTTTTACTACTTTTGCGACTCGGCTTATCTTTACAACCTTATCTTGTAATGTTTTTTTATCTTCCGTATTGTTCTTCAAAATATGCTCCAAAAATATTCTTACGACATTTGTGATCTAAAAACAGAGCCCTGCAGAACGAGCTCCTTCAGCAAGAGCTTTAATTCTACCGTGGTATTGATTACCATTTTTATCAAAAACTATTTTATCGATGCTTTTTTCTAAGCATCTCTTGGCAATCAGCTCACCAATTTGTGTACAAGCCACAACATTAGCAGAGTCCATGCGTCCACCTTTTTCAAAAGTGGAAGCTGAAACCAAAGTTACTCCAATTGAGTCATCAATGACTTGGCAGTAAACATGTTTCGCAGTTTTGAAAACAGATAGACGAGGTCTTTCACTTGTTCCTGTAATCTTTTTGCGAATTCTTTTCTTTCTCTTAAGTTTTAACTGAGCTCTAGAATTTCCAGAGCTTTTTGGCTTAGTAGTTTTCATCTCTTTTATTAACCTATAATAGTTCTAAGTCTCTCTTAATAGCGGATTACTTCTTAGCGCCTGATTTACCAGCTTTAGTGATAATCACTTCATCTGTGTATCTAATACCTTTTCCATGATAAGGCTCAGGTTTTCTAAAAGCACGAATATTAGCAGCAACTTGTCCAACTAACTCTTTGTCAGCTCCAGAAACAAGCACAGTTGTTTGTTTATCAACACTCACATCGATGCTCTTAGGAATATCATAAAGAACTGGATGGCTATAGCCAATCGTGAGGTTCAGTTGAGTTCCTTGAACAGCAGCTCTATAACCTACTCCCTTAAGAGTAAGAGATTTACTGAAGCCCTGAGAAACACCTTCTACCATGTTGTTTACAAGAGTTCTTGTTAAACCATAAATGTTACCAAGTGGCTCACGAGGAACGACTACCAAAGTATCATTCTCTTTTTTGAGCTCCATACTTAAATGAAGTTCTCTTGAAAGCTCCCCTTTCGGGCCTTTCACGATTACCTTAGAGCCATTAATGGTCACATTAACGCCTTGTGGTACGGTAATAGGAGCTTTTCCAATACGTGACATCTTAAACTATCCTTTAATAAAATTATGTCTGTTTCTTAATAAACAGAGCACATGTATTCGCCACCAACTCTACGTTTAGCAGCTTCTGCACAAGTCATGATTCCTTGAGATGTTGATAAAACAGCAACACCAAAACCATTTTTAACTCTTGGCAGATTATCAGCACCAACATAGTAACGTCTTCCTGGCTTACTCATTCTTTTTAAGCCAGAGATCACAGGAGTACGTTTACCAGCTTCATTTTCTGTGTACTTAAGAGCGATCTTAACAAGACCTTGCTTTTCATCACGGATACATTTGTACGCACGAATGAAACCTTCTTGTTTCAAAAGGTGAACAACCGCAATCTTAACTCTAGACGCAGGAACGCTTACTAAATCATGACCAGCTAACTGGGCATTTCTGATTCTTGTCAATAAATCTGCTATTGGATCTGTTGTATTCATAGTTTTTTATTCTCTCTTTCTTTGTTTCTACCAAGAAGCCTTACGAATGCCCGGCAGGTGCCCCTTAAGAGCTTTTTGTCTAAAACAGATCCTACAGATCCCAAACTTTCTATAAACAGCCTTCGAACGTCCACAGCTATGACAGCGAGTATAAGCTCGTGTGGAAAACTTCGGTTCTTTATTAGCTTTTTCGATTAAGGCTTGACGAGCCACAGAAAACTCCTTGTTCTAATTGAATTCTTTTATTTTTTAAATGGAAAATTAAATTTTCTAAGTAAAGCTTCACACTTCATATCGTTATCAGCAGTCGTCACTACAGTGATTCCAATACCTCTGAGTCTGTCTACTTTATCGTAGTCAATTTCAGGGAATACTATCTGCTCTTTAATACCAAGAGTATAGTTTCCACGACCATCCATAGCCTTGACACTATAACCTTGGAAATCACGAATCCTTGGAATAACAATATTAATAAGGCGATCAAGAAACTCATACATTT
>CANFEH010000047.1 GCA_947445855.1 Zetaproteobacteria bacterium | reverse complement strand
TTCCCTTTATCTCCTTATGCCCATAAAAAGGATGAGGATAACTAGAAGTTCCATTTGAAGAATATTTAGGATATGGAATTTCCAAGGAAACATCTTGAGCTATTAATTTGAGAACCCATTTTTCTCTTTCAACAAGCTGGATAGCCACTTCTCTCCTGGGGAATCTAAAAATTAGATCTTCATTAATCAAGAAAACTAGATTATCCCAACCTTCTCCTATTAACCCTATTTTGCTAATTTTAATAGCAAAGGCTTCTTGAATTGCTTTTTTAGCCATTGACTCATCAATCTTAATGTCCTGGGCTATGACTTCTGTCATATTCTTCCTTTTTTTGTTTTGTTTTTAAAGCTCAACAGGCTCTCCGGGTGGAATAGAGGCTTTGCTTTCATCTTTATCTCCTGACTCTCTTTTTATAAAAAAATCAGGAGTTAGGCTGTCTAAAAGGCTTCGCAGACTAGCATTATAAGTTGATGATGGAGAGCAGATCGCTAGCCAAACTTTTGTTTTTTCTTCTAAAGTAGATTCATCCATTGTTGGAAGATATTTTCCCACATAAGGAAATGCTAAACCAAATTCTTCGTCTTGTGCTGCTGCTTCAAAATCTTGCAAAATACCAAAAGACAACACGATATTTTCTACCTGAGGATTTTCTGCTACATAGTTGTTGATATTGCTAAAGGTAGTCAACATAGTTTGTTCGTAGAAAAATAAAATAATGTCTTTACAGGCTTTTTTTACAAAGTCTTTTATCATCTCTTCATCTAAGGATTGTGAAACATCTCCAAGATCCTGAGCCCTTTCTTTAAGAGCTTCAGGCCATGGGCCTGTTTTAATTTTTTGCAAAAATTTCAAAAACAATTGTTGGGAGGTTTCTTTAGAAACCATTGAGTTTCCTTCAATAAATGAAGGATGGAGAATTGGTGCAATTATATGCTCCATCAAAAGAGATAGTTTAAGGAGATTAATTTCAAGCATTGGTGTTGTTTTTTGGAAGGTAGAAAGGTCATACCCATCATGTCTAAAAAGATGGGTAAACCCACCTAAATAGGGGTCAAGAAGTCCTTGAGCAAGGTCAAAATACTTTGGATCTCTAAGTAAATTTCTTAGATCATCTTCTTTTTGTGTCTTCTTGCAAAGAGAAAGAGTGTGTGCATTATCTAGAAGAAAGGCTTCTCTTTCTTGTGCTTTTTCATGTGCTTCTAAAGATAAAGAAAATTCCTCTGGTTTTTTGTCATCATAATAAAAGTACCCTGAGAAAAAAGCTGTTTTTTTCTCTTGATCTAGAATGTTTTTGAGATGATGATAAGCGCTAATTTGAGAGAAAAAGCTTGCATAATTAATAGGATCTACTGTGTCTTGTCTGCGGTATCCTTTTTCATAGGAGCGGACTAAAAGGTTATTCATTCCCTCAATTTGAGGGTGAAAACCATTGACCAGTCTTGAAGAAGGAACCGTAGGTATATAATAGACAGTAACAGGAGCATCTCTTTTTATAGGCGGAGAGGACCTATCATATCGCTTCGCTTGAATGGAAGCTTTGTACTGCTCAAGAAGAAACTCGAAATAACTAATGGTTTCATCAAAGACTTTTTCAGGATCTGGAGTAAACATATCTCCAAGAAGTTGCAGATCTTCATGTTTAGCAGAGAATGGCAAACCAGCTGTGTAAAGAAGAATGTACTCTTTTGAGCCTTCATTAAACTCCTGAACAACACCGAGCGCGCCATTTAAGTTTCCAAGGGTTTCTGGCTTTTCTTTATTGAAAATTTGCACAAGAGATCCTCGGGGGATTCTGTGTTCAGGTGGTTTTTCTGACGCAAAAAGTCTAAGAGTTGTAAAAAAAAATAAAGCAAAAGTATAAAAAAATAGCGGCTTCATAAGAACTGACCTTTTAAATAAACTATAAAAGTAAATTTTTAGAAATAACTACGCGCACAGTGAATATCAAAGTTTTTAGAAAGCTCCTAGAAGGAAAACCCTTTTATTGGCAAGAAAAAAAGAAAGTGCGCGAAATTTTTAGCGTTTAACTTTTTCTTTCGAGACGTGTCACTTGGGGCGCGGTTTTTATAAGTGTGAGCTTACCGGCTTTGATTTTTACTTTTTGGACAGGTGAGCGCATACCGTCATTCACTGTAATGATTTCATGTTCTCCTTCTGGCAAAGAGACTCTTGTCACAAAAAAACCATCAGGAAGAGACATCCAAGAACGGGTGTCTGCAGTCTCTGTGGCTGCTGTGACAACATTTGACACGAGTCCTGCAAAGAGTCCCAAGTTTTCACTGACAGCGCGGTTGATTTGGCTTTTTATAAGAACGCGAGCAAGGCCTTTTGCTATAAGACGAAAGCGTTTTTCTTCTAGAGTTTGATGTGCAATGGGGCTTAAGTAGGCTCCATTCTCTGCAGAAACAAAGTGATCTCCTGAGAAGAGCACACCCATCTGCCCAAACTGAGGAGACCCGCTTTCTATAATAGGATAAGAAAAGCGAACAACCTGTTCACCAACAGGTAGTAAAAAAGTTTTTTCTTGCTTAAGACTAATGAGCCCACCCTCGTGAAGGACAACAAGTTCTCCTTCTTTTTCTTGCTTCTTTTGTCTAATGCTTGGGTATCTTGAAAGAATTTTTTCAGCTAAATCTTCACGACCTCTTTTTAAAGAGAGGTGGTAAAGAGCATTTGCTACTTGTTCTTTTATGTTCCCGTAGTAAAAAGATTCAAACAGTTTTGTTTCGAAAACTTCGAGAGCATTTTTGTAGTCGATAATAGCGTCGTC
This sequence comes from Zetaproteobacteria bacterium, assembly GCA_947445855.1. Classification (GTDB taxonomy): domain Bacteria; phylum Bdellovibrionota_B; class Oligoflexia; order Oligoflexales; family Bog-1112; genus CANFEH01. The sequence continues at coordinate 13,250 of CANFEH010000047.1, read as the reverse complement.
ATATTCTCCCAATGCTTCAAAGATGGTTCCTGACAAGTAGAGAGCAAAAGCATCTTTACGGTAGGTGTTGTTTTTGTCTCCAAAGTCTTGTGTGAATTCGTGAAGCCTTGAGTTGATTTTTTTTGCTTCAACCCGTGCTTTGCCTAGATCTTTTTCTTCTATAAACATGAAAGCAAGGATGGTGTGCAAGTGTACTCTCTCAAAAAGTTCGCCTGAGTAACTGATAGCAGATTCGTTATAAACCAGGCTAGCAGCACCTTCTAGAATGCTTTTCGTGTAGAGTTCATCTATCACCTGATCTGCATCCAAGAAAAGTTTTTTGGATTTTTCTTTTTCTCCCTGTTGCCTTAAGATTGAAGCTTTTTCAAGAATGTAGAGAAGCCTGTTTTTAGAGCTGCCTTTTAGAGAGGATTTATCAAGTTCCAAAAGAGCTTGCGCATAGTTCCTAGATTTGTAAGCCTCCAACAACTTTTTTTGTTGATCCACATAGGAGGCACAAGAAATAAAAAAAGAAAAAAGAAATAATAAAACAAAAGGTCTTAACGGTTTTGATTTCTCTAAAGAGGTCAACTTATAGGCTCCTACCAGCTAGCAGATGCGTTTTTAAACCGTTTTTTTATGTCATATTTTTCAGACCAAACAAGTTCTGCTGTTTCGAGGTTTGTTAGATAGAGAACGGTTTGATAAGTGATTGATTTTGTGTTGCCTTGTCTGTGTACCTGACTTGAAAGGTTGCCTGATAGCATATAGCCTGCGCCAAGTTGTTTGCCGGCTTGTTTTGCTTTGCTTGGGTCAACCATGCCACTTTGTGTTTGGTATGTTATTTCTTCAAGAATAGCCCCTCTTCCCTCTGCATTAACAAAGCGAACTTCACCCGAGTTGAGCATTTCATTGCGAATGGCTTCAATCATAGCCTTTGTGTCAATATGCTCTTCTGTTCTATTAACAACTCCATCAACAATAATTGTTGGCTTAGATCCGCTGTGCTCTGCATAGTGTCTTCTGAGCCATGGCTTTTTAAGCATGGATGTGATGAGAATTTCACTTGTTTTGCGAGCATCTGTTTCATTCCATTTGGAATCTAAAATCTCAACTTCAGTTGGGTCTCTGTACTCTCCTTGAAAGGATGTACAAGAAATAGAAAAAGCAAAGAGCGCTAAAGAAATGTGTTTATAAATTTTAGTGTGTCTCATAGACAATCCTTAATAATGTGATAAATAACTATTCAAGAATATTACCACAAAAATGTGTGTTATTTAAGTTTTTTTTTCGCGGCTGTTTTAAACATAAAAAAAGAAGGATCACATCATTTTGAGAGAGTTAAAGGAAAATTATATAAAAATTCAAAACGCTATCCATGAGGCAAGGAAACAGTCGAAGGATCAAAAAGAAGTGAGACTATTAGCAGTTTCTAAAAAGCAGAGTATAGAGAAGGTCGAGGCTCTTTTTGAACTGGGACAAAAAGAGTTTGCTGAGAGTTATCTTCAGGAGCTTAAAATAAAAGCAAAAGTTTTTAGCGGGCCTTCGTGGGTTTTTATTGGACGATTACAGTCTAATAAAATAAAACAGATTGTAAGTTTATGCTCAGAGATTCAGAGTGTGTCCTCTTTTGAACACGCAAGACGCGTTGCAAGTGCTGCTCGCGAATTAAAAAAAGAGCCCTACCCAGTTTACCTTCTTGTTAATCTTGGAGGAGAAAATTCGAAGGACGGAGTTCTTTTATCTGATGTAGAAGAGTTTTCAAAAAAGCTCGAAAAACATTTTCCTGAACTCAAAATTGAGGGTTTAATGTCTATTCCTCCAAGAGTTGATTTTAGTTTAGAAGAAGACAGGGCTACTAAAATGTACAATGAGTTGTCGAAAAAAGCTAAGGTCGTGGGACAAGGTAAGCTCTCTCTTGGGATGTCAGAGGATTTAGAACAAGCAATCCTAGCAGGCTCTGATTGTGTGCGTATTGGAACGGCTCTTTTTGGTATAAGAAAATAGTATTCACAGGTAAAGAGGAGATTTTTTATGTTACAAAGTTTAATTTCTGGGCTTTTAGCTATTGTTCCCATGTTTTTTAATTTTCTTCAGATTCTTATTTTGTTGTCTGTTGTTATTTCCTGGGTAAATGCAGACCCTTATAATCCTTACGTGCAGCTCATTCGAAGACTAACAGAGCCGATGTATCGTCCTCTTCGCAGATGGACAGACCGTATTGGTGGGCCTTTTGATTTAGCTCCTCTTCTGCTTGTTTTTATGCTCGTTTTTCTTCAGAACGTTTTGTATACTTATCTTAAGCATCTGTACTCAAGCTTTTAATTGATATTTTTTATGAGGGCTTTCTTTTGAAAAAGTTGGCACCTTGTGTTGTTTTCTTTTCTTTTTTTCTTTGGTGGAATAGTTTTTCTTTAAAATCTGAGCTAGAGGCTTTGCAGAAGTTATCCCCGAGTTTTTCTGTACTGCCAAAAGCTTTTTTTAAAGTGGTAGCTTTGGGGTTTTCTGATTTCGCAGAAGAGATTTTGTTTTTTAATCTCTTGGCAGACCTTGGTGAAAAAAAAATATCCATTGAGAAAAAGCAAAAGTTAACTGAAAAAATAACTGTTTTTTCTTCTCTGTCTCCACGAATAGAGGTGTTTTATACACTTTCATGTTTTGTTCTTTTGTTTGATTTTGATGATGTGGATAGGTGTTTAAAAATTTTAGAAAATGGGAAAAAAACTCTTTCTACTAGTTGGCGCATTCCTCTCACCGAGGGTTATGTCTATGCGTTCCATCTAGGAAGCCAGGAAGAGGCATCAAAGGCTTACAGAGAGGCTTCCCAAAAAACAGGGGCCCCTTCTTACTTGTTTAGCTTCTCTGAAAAACTTCGTCTCGGCAAAGTGACTTTTTTAGAGGAGCAAAAAACAAAAGAACTTTTATTCGAAGAGAAAGGGTCTTGAAATGCTCTTAGTAAAAAATTTGACCAAGCATTTTCAGATTGGTTTTATTCGTAAGAAACATGTTTTCTCTTTAGATGGAGTAAGTTTTTTTCTAAAAAAAGGAGAGCTCGCTCATTTGGTTGGTGCGAACGGATCTGGCAAGAGTACGACTCTTAAAATCATAATGGGCCTTATGAAACAAGATGCAGGTGAGATTTTTTTTGAAGAAAAACTTCTTACAGAAAAAGATAGAAAAAACATCGCTTATCTTCCAGAAAAGATTTATCCTTTTTTGTCACTGACTCCAGAGGAGTATCTTAGCTTTTTTTTATCTTATAGCAGAGCTTTTTTGGGAAAAAAAAATTTTGCGAAAGAAATCAAGTATTCTCTTTTATGGGCAGAGCTTCAAAAAGAAAGGTGGCAAATTCCTCTCAAGTTTTTATCAAAAGGATCTAGGAAAAAAGTTTTGTGGGCGGAAGTTTTCTTATCACAAGCAAAGCTTTTTATTTTGGACGAGCCTTTTTGTGATTTAGACGAGAGTTTTCGGTTAAAAACTTTGAGTTGGATTGAACAGAAACGAAAAGAAAAGGAGAGTTCTTTTCTTTTATGTACTCACTACAGAGAAGAGTTTTTTTTGAACCCATCTCAGGTTTTATTTATAGAAAATGGGAGGCTTAAGTGAAAAACATAAGTGTTGTCGCAAGAGAGATTTTTTTACTTTTAAAAAGAGATGGTGTTTTTTTTGTTTTTTTTCTTTTTTGTTTTTTTTCGTTATTTTTTTCTAACCTTGCTGTGAGCTCTAGTTTGAATTTTTCAAAGAAGCTTTTTTTTGATGTCGGGCTTTTTTGTTATCATTTTTTAGGGCTATTTGTCGCCTTTTTTTGGGGTAATAAAATTCTATCGGACTCATTTGCTGGTGGGTCTTTGGCTTGTCGTCTTTCATTAGGTATTTGTCGCAGAGAATTTTTTTTAGGAGCTTTTTTTGCTCTTTGCATGGTGCAGCTTTTGGTGGGCTTTTTTTATATTATTCTTTGGCAAGGGGTTATGCACTTTCTTGGTTTTTCTTGGCTTGGGAAAGCTCTTTTTCTTTTTTATTCCCAGACGCTTTTGTGGTTTGTGCTAGCTGCTGTATCTTTTTTTTGGAGCAGTTTTTTATCGTTTAATTTTTCTTTGCTTGGAAGTCTTCTGGTTTGGTTCCTTGGAATGACATCAAAAGCTTCTTTTGAAGCTCTTCAGGGTGAAGATGTCAATATTGTGTCTAGAGGTCTTAGTTTTTTTCTTTCTTCTTTTTGGGACCTAAGTGTGTTTAATATTCAGTATTTTGATCTTTCTGATCACAAACTTCTTATCTCTATTGGGGCAAGACTTTTTTTGCAAGCTGCCAGTATTGTTTTTGTTTTTTTATCCTTAGGTGTTTTTTTGTTTCAAAGAAGAGATATTGGTTAAAATTTATGAACTATAAAAAAGAAAAAGAAAAAGCAAGAGAGTTACGAAAGTCTCGGTGGTGGCAGAACTTAATTAGTTCTTCTGTTAAGTGTCATTATTGTGAAAAACCTCTCGCAAAAGAAGAAGTAACAATGGATCATCTTATTCCCCTTAGCCGAGGAGGAAAGTCTACAAGAGGAAATGTCGTTCCTTCTTGTAAACCTTGTAACAACGAGAAAAAAGACCAAACGCCTGTCGATCTTCTTTTTCTTAAGCTTTGATGACTAAGATTTGTTTAGAGTTCACCTTGTTTTTTTGCTTTTTCTAGTTTTTGTTTTAGAAATCTAATAGCTTTTGTGTGTAGTTGACTCACTCTTGATTCTGAAACATTCAAAATCTGTCCGATTTCTTTTAGATTTAAGTTGTCATAGTAATAGAGGTTTAGAACAAGCTGTTGATTTACAGGGAGTTTTTCGATGGAATCTAAAACAAGTTTTTTTGTGTTTTTTTCTTTCATGAAGTTAAAAGGATTGTATTTATTGCTTGATAAATTTTCCCAGTTTGTGAGTTGACCACTTTGTTTTGTAGTGAGGAGTTCATCCACAGAGAGAAGAGTTGTTGTTTTTACACGGTTTACAAGAGAGTGGTATTCGTCAACTTCTATGCCAAGAGCTTCTGAGATTTCATCAACATTAGCCCCTCTGCCAAGTGTTTGTTCAAGCTTTGTGTTAGTTCTATCTATTCTTTTTGCTTGATCTCTTACAGAACGAGGGATCCAGTCTTGTGCTCTTAGGTCGTCTAAGATAGCTCCTCTGATGCGGAACTCGGCATAGGTTTTAAATTTATTATCTCGCGTGTGGTCATACTTTTCGATTGCGTCTATTAAACCAAGAATTCCAGAGCTAACGAGATCGTCGAGTTCAATGTTTGCTGGAAGTTTTATTGCAATTTTATGAGCAATGAACTTAATCAGAGGGGAATAGTCCTGTATCAATTGGTCCTTCAGCTTGTGGGTCATTTTTTTTTCTGGCGACTTGTATTTTTTTACTAAAGGAAACATAGGTTTCTCCCAGAAAATTTTTAAGATAGGCCTTTCTGGTTCTTCAAGATTTGTGCCACAAGGATCTTGGTTGGTCGGGTTAGTTTTTTTTGAAGGAAGTCTGGCTAGTTATTTTCTTTTTCTCTTTTTTTTGTGCATTTAAGATAGGAAAAAAGTTCTTCTTACCTAGAAGTCAAAAATGGGATGCTTTGGTCAAGGATTTGGCTTATGGAAAATGGGCTTTTAATTTGGATCTTTTCTTGTGAAGTATAAAAAGGTTTCTTGGTTTCCTGTTTTACCTTTTACTAGACTATCAACTGTGCCTAAGCAGCAAAAGCCTTTTTCTTCAAAACTATTTCTTACTTTTTCGGTAGCAGCGATTTGGTATTCTTTTTTTGTGACGAGTCCTTTTTCTGAAACCATTTCTTTTGGAAGTTCAAATTGAGGTTTTACAAGGAGAAGTAATTTTAAATCTTTTTTCTTGCTGACTTCGATGATGGGCGAAGATAGTTTTGCAAGAGAGTTAAAACTAATATCTGCTACGACAAAATCAATTTCTTGGTAAGATGCTGGGTTAAAATCTTTGATGTGAGTTTGTTCTACAGAGATAACTTTCTTGTTGTTTCTAAGTTCCCACACAAGTTGGTTTGTTCCGACATCAAGAGCAATGACAGTTTTTGCTCCGTATCCCAGAACACAGTCAGTGAACCCTCCGGTGGAAGAGCCGATATCAAGAACAACTTGATCTTTGAATGCTTGCTCGAGATGGAGTGCTTTGATAGCTGACTCTAGTTTTTCGCCTGCTCTGCTTGCAAAAGTTTTTATAACTCCTTTGATCCCTATAAACTCATCAGAAGAAAGCATCTCAGAAGGGTTTAGAATTTTTCGATTAGAAGTGTAAACCTTTCCCTCATAAATGAGGGCAGAGGCTTCTTTTTTTGTAGGACAAAGTTTTTTTTCTACAAGGAGTTCGTCAACGCGGAGCTTTTTTTTGTTTTTTTTGGTCGTCATAATGCGATTATTTTTCAGAGCTATTGCTTTGATATTAAAGGTTTTAAAAACTTCTTTGCTTTTTCCTCAAGTTTTTTTTCTAGGGCTCGATAGGGTGTGTGTTCGATCTTAAAACAAGCTGTAGCGAGGAGATTATATGCTCAAGCGGGAAATATCAATGCTTTATGTTGGAGATAACTCTGTGATTGCCTATTTGCATCAACATAATTACAAGAAGATGGGCATGAACACCTTTTTTTCTAGTAATTTATCAGAGGCTCTTCGCTTGCTTCGTGAAAAAAAATTCCATGTAATTGTTGTGAATATCAATAGCTTAGCCATAGATGCTGCTCAGTTTGTTTCCTATGCTAAAGAGAAAAGTACTCAAAAAAACACCCCTGTTGTTGCTACAGGCATACCGAGTTCACGAGAAACAAAAGAGTTTTTTTTAGCAAAGGGAGCAAATCTTTTTATAGAACAACCCCTTCCGTTAACTTTGTTTGTTGAAGAAATACTCTCTCTCTTGGGTGAGTGTGTGAGGGTTTCAGATCGTTTAGAAAGCGCTGACTTAGGTTCTGTTTTTTTTTGTGAAAACAAAACACTTATTGAATGTGAGATCATTAATCTTTCTGAAAATGGACTTCTTTTGCGCAGTCCTCTTGAGTTAGAAAATTCTAAGGGAGAGTTTAAGTTAAGAATTCCTTTTAATAAAAAAAATATTTCTGTGTACGGAGAACTATTTTCGAGCGAAAAAAAAATGATCTATAGACTGAAATTTATTGAAATTTCTGATGTGGATAAAAAGTATATTCAAAAGCTCATTAACTCTGATTTGAATAAAGAATTAGCAGCAGTTTTTTATGAATAAAAAAAAGAGTTCTTCTAAGGTGAATTTCCTTGTTAAAAATCTCTTGTGAAACAAGGGATAGATATTTTAAAGAGTTTCCACTAGAATTAGTTTCGTAAAAAATGAAAGCGCTCTTTAATTTTAGTCAAGACACAATTTCACAAAAGGAGCTTGAGCTTTATGGGTTTACGGGTGTTGAAAACAAAAGTGGATGTTGTTTGTTATTATGAAAATTTGTCTAAAAAGGTTTCTAAGTGGAAAAAAGAGGGGGGGACCCCTCTTACCCTAACAGAAAAAATTCTTCTAGCTCACTTGAGCGAAGAGAACAAGTTGTGCCCTCGTCATGACAGAGGTAAAACATTTGTTCTTCTTGAGCCTGATCGTGTAGCTATGCAAGATGCGACAGCTCAAATGGCTCTTCTGCAATTTATTCAGTCTGGCAGGTCACAAGTCGCTGTTCCTAGTACTGTGCATTGTGATCATTTGATCCTAGCTCATATGAATGAAAAAGAAGACATGAGAGTAGCCAATGTTGAAAACAAAGAAGTTTTTGATTTCTTACGTTCAGCTTCTGCTAAGTATGGTCTTGGATTTTGGGGCCCTGGTTCAGGCATTATTCATCAGGTTGTTCTTGAGAATTATGCCTTCCCTGGTGGGCTTATGATTGGGACAGATTCACACACACCAAATGCTGGTGGGCTTGGGATGGCAGCTATTGGAGTAGGTGGTGCAGATGCTGTTGATGTCATGGCAGGTATGAGCTGGGAACTTCTTTTTCCTAAAATTGTTGGTGTAAAGTTGACAGGAAAGCTTGGTCCTTGGTCATCTCCTAAAGATGTGATTTTAAAATTGCTTGAAATTCTCACTGTCAAAGGTGGAACAAACAAAATAATTGAGTACTTTGGTGATGGCACAAAAACTCTTAGCTGTACTGGTAAAGCTACAATCACAAATATGGGTGCTGAACTTGGAGCAACGACTTCGGTTTTTCCTTATGACAAAACAATGTACTCTTATTTAAAAGCAACAGAACGAGAAGATATAGCAGACCTTGCTAATCAGTATGCAGAAGATCTTGTTGCGGATAAAGAAGTTACTGAAAATCCAAAAGACTATTATGATGAAGTGATTGAAATTAATTTAAGTACTCTTGAACCTTATATTGTTGGTCCTCACTCTCCAGACAAGGCAAGACCTGTGAGTCAGCTCCCAGCAGAAGCAAAAAAAGAAGATTATCCGACTAACTTAAGTGCTTGTCTTGTTGGTAGTTGCACAAACTCTTCTTATGAAGATATTTACAAAGCAGCAAGTGTTGCAAAAGAAGCTTTGTCTCATGGGTTAAAATCAAAGGTTCCTTTTTTTATTTCTCCTGGCTCTATGCAAATTTATTCTACGATCAAACGAGATGGCTTATTGCAAACGCTAGAAGACTTTGGTGGAACGCTTTTAGCAAATGCTTGCGGCCCTTGTATTGGTCAATGGAAAAGAGAGGGGTCCTCAGCTCAAGGAAGAAACTCTATTGTGACCTCTTTTAACAGAAATTTTAGAGGAAGAAACGACGCAAACCCAGAAACACTTAGTTTCATTGCAAGCCCTGAAATGGTTGTTGCTTATGCTATCACAGGGGAGTTAAGTTCTGTCCCGTACCAGCTGCAACTTGCTTCAAATCAAACTATAAAAGCACCAGTAGCGCCAGAGCTTCCAGAAAAAGGATTTGTGTTTGATCGTTCTGGTTTTATCCCTGCAAGTCTTGAAGGAGAGAAAACAGAGCTTGTGGTGAGTCCTAAAAGCGAGCGTCTTCAAATTTTAGCTCCATTTAAAAAATGGGGTGATGATGCTTTTGAAAATATGAGGCTACTTATAAAAGTAAAAGGTAAGTGCACAACAGACCATATTTCACCTGCTGGTAAATGGCTTCGTTTCAGAGGGCATTTAAATCATATTAGTGACAATATGCTTTGTGGTTCAACGAATGCTTTCTGCAATGAAATTGGAAAGACTCTTCATCAAATTGATAACGATTATAGAGATGTTTCGGCGGTTGCTAGAAGCTATCAGCAAAAAGGTTTTGTTTGGTGTGTTGTTGGGGATGAAAACTACGGAGAAGGCTCTAGCCGCGAGCATGCTGCTATGTCTCCTCGTTATCTTGGTGGGGCTCTTATTCTTGTAAAAAGTTTTGCTCGTATTCATGAAACAAACCTTAAAAAACAAGGAATGTTAGCCCTGACCTTTAATAATCCTTCAGACTACGATTTGATTGCAGAGACAACAAAGATTTCTGTGAAGAATATTAATGCGTTTGCAGAGGGTATCCCTCTTCATTTGATTCTTCTCTCAGACAATGGGGCTGCGCGAGAGATCCTAGCAAACCACAGTTATAACAAGGAACAAATTGCTTGGTTTAAAGCAGGGTCTGCTCTTAACCTAATTAAATAATTCCTTTTCTCTTGACAAAAAAAGTGGTTTCGTTTACAACTTAGCCTCACTTCAAATGACGCGGGGTGGAGAAGTTTGGTATCTCGTCGGGCTCATAACCCGAAGACCACAGGTTCAAATCCTGTCCCCGCTACCAAGTGTTTAAAAAAAATATCAAAAGCCTCCTGGAAACAGGGGGCTTTTTTAATATGGGTTGTTGTCATGTTTGGAGGGTAGCTCTCTGTTGAGCTCTTATCCTCTTGATCGTCTTCTCTGTCATCTTGAGGACTTTCTTGTCATCTTGATGGTCTTCTCTGTCATCTTGATCTCTTTCTTGTCATCTTGAGCGTAGCGAAAGATCTCCTAACTCCATGGCTTGTGAGATTCTTCAGGTCTAAAGACCTTCAGAATGACAAAGGCTTTTGGGTCGAAATATCTCCTAAAAACCAAGAACCTCAGTCTTCCCCTTCAGATGACTAGGCACAAGATGCAGATACCTTTCTGTCATCTGAATAGTAGAGTGCCCAAGAATTTTTTGCAGATCATAAATGTTTCCTCCCCCCATAAGAAAATTTGAAGCAAAAGTGTGACGGAGGTCGTGGAAGCGTATAATTGGGAGCTTCAGTCTCTTTGAGTAGTTAATAAAAATGCGAATTAAAAGTTAAGAGTCACTTTTCCGCAATGCTTTGACCGCCCCCTCCGTCGTCATCTTGAGCGAAGCGAAAGATCTCCTAGAAGATAAAGATGAGAGAGGTCCTTGCTAAATATCGGTTACAGCTTTTCCTCTTTAAAACCAACCCTGTTACAGGGCACTGAAAAATGGCTCCCATAAAAACATTTTTGAGAGTATAATAAAGAGGTCTGTATTAGAATTACACCAAATAATCGGTTGCTTATAGCGAAAAGTCAGAGATTTTAAGCTCTCGACTTGTTAAAAAAGAGAATTTTTTATGGAAAGAAACCCACAAGAAGACCGATTGGTTTACTTAAATGATCCAAAGCATATAAAAATTGCAAAAGAAAAAATTTTACCAGCTTTGCAAGATAGCTTTAACTCAGTTATGGTTTTTGATTACAAGATTTAAGAAAAAAGGCACCAAAATGGAAATTTTAATATCGATTTTTTTAGAGTGGTTTTTTTTACTCCCTAATCATTTAATGTATATTGCCCAAGGCAAAAAATTTGAGTTAAAAAAGCTCATAGCAAAAGATTATTTTTCAGCTCTAGCTTTCTGGATTATTGTTTTATTAATTGTCTTTGGATTTTGCTGCTAGGAAAATCAGTTTTTACAGAGGTTATAAGAATGATGAATCAAAGAGTTTTTGTATTTTGCTTTATCTTTTTCTGTTCTGTTTCTTGTGCTGTGAGAAGAAATTCTCCAAGTAGTTTTCCTAGAGATCCTCGAGCTGCAGGTGTGGATATTAGCCCTTTATTTGTGGGTGATAACTTTTCTGAGGTTTTTTCTAAGGTTTTTCAGGAATTAGGTTGGGTCAAGGAGTCAACATGTGAGCCCTTCTTTGTTCAGAAAAAATGGCCACAAGAAAAAGCAAAACGCTATTGTGGTCACCTTCGGCAAATAGCAGATAGTGGGGACTCTCCTAGAAAATTAGAGGATCTTCAGCCTGCTGCACATAATGATGAGAGACTAGAAGATAAAGATGAGCTTAAGTATTTCTTGCAACTCATGGTGATGGAATTCACAGATAAAAGAAATACTTTCTAATAAAGAAGAGAATTTTTTATGGAAAGAAACCCACAAGAAGAGCGATTTGAAGTTTTTAAAAAGAGGGCTTTGTCAACTAAGCTTTTTCGTAGGCTTTTTGTTTCTAGAAATGTTTTAGGTTATCTCTTTTTGGTGATTGGTGTGTGTCTTGCTTTTTTTAAGGTAGATTTTGACAGGTATATTAAAGAGTATAAAGATTTTTATAAAACACGAGTCGAAGAAACTCATGCTACGAAAGCGTCTCCAAGTGGAGTGTTGTCAAACTATAATCATACTTTAAATGGCAAACCAGAGCTTATTTTTAGTTATTCATTTACAGCAAAAGATGGGAATGTGTACACAGGCACATACGAAACATTTGATTATGACTATCTAAATAAAAAAGAGTTTGCACTTGTTTACAATGTTAAAGAGCCAAGTTTTTCAAAAGTTTTAAATGGAGACGAAAATTTTGTTTTAGAATTTTTCCAAATGCTTGGTTCTTTTTTGTTAGAGATAATGTTTTTTTTAATTGGTTTTTTTGTGACAATTTGGAGACTAAGAAAAAGTCTTAAAGAAAGAAAGCTTCTCTTAAAAGGTGCTTTAGTAAGAGGGGTTTTAGTAAATTTTCGAGACAGCTCTATTGTGTTTAATGGTAGTGCTGTTAATGAACTTATATACGCGTTTAAAACAAAAGATGAAAAGATCTATGAATGCACTTCGCTTACAAGCATTCCGCCTAGTTGTTTAGCTTTTAGTTATCAAAATCGCGAAAAAGCTCTTAACCTAGAGTTGTTCAATAAAGAAAGCGAAAGGATGACTCACTTTGAGGCTCATGTTCTTTATCTTCCCGAAAACCCTTCGTATAATTGTTTATTTGCTCTTATTCCAAGTGAGCCTCAATTAGACAAATTTGGTGTTTTTAGATAATAAAAACTTTGAAACTTCTTCCTTTGGGGACATAGATAGACCTTAAGTTTTCTAGTGTTCAGAGGCTTGTGAGCAAGTTTAGAAAATGGGCTTAACTCAGTTGTGGTCTTTGATTACGAGGATATGCTTTGGCTTTAGTCAGAAACTAGAAGATAAAGATGAGCTTAAGTATTTCTTGCAACTCATGGTAATAGAATTTAAAGATAAAGGAGGAGACTTCTCGGCGCTTTAATTTTAGCGAATTCAGAAACTCTAATAACTATGATCTTAAATGTGTTATTCTTATTTTAATAGTTCCTCTAGACAAACAGAAAAATAAAGGAGTTATCATGAAATTTTTATCACTGTTTTTAATAGCCTCTTTATTAATTTTAGAATCTTGCAAACACAACAGAGATAATATCACACCTGCCCCATCTGTCTCTCCTTCGCATGTTGTTGGTTTGCAGAATCTAGGCAATACATGCTATATGAATTCTGTTCTTCAGGTTCTTTTTCATACGAAGAAACTTTCAGATTTTTATTTGCAAAAAAATTTAGAAATTAGAACTGATGCTGAGAAGAATGGGGCTTTGACCAAAGCATACAAGAGTTTAGTAGAAGAATATTTTTCAAAAAAAAATGCTGAAGTAGTTGTTCCTAAATCATTTATAAAAACCCTCAGTGAGCATAAGGACTTTTCTTCTTTCTCTCTTTATAAACAACAAGATGCGAAGGAGTTTATAGAAAAGTTGTTTAGTGTTTTAAGCGATGAAGTTGGGATAGAGAACATTTCAAATACGCGAAGTTTTGATGAGTATTCACAACCAACAAAAGATGCAATTGCTAATCGCTTTAAAGGGCCACTATTTAGAGCCTGTTCCCTATTAAATTTATGCTAAACGATTAAGAATAATCTTGAACATTCCAATGAAAACCATAGAGCGTCCATGATGAGGATCTACCTCATAGTCTCGAGCAAGTCTCTTTTGTCGTTTTAGCCAAGAAAAAGTTCTCTC
>CANFEH010000046.1 GCA_947445855.1 Zetaproteobacteria bacterium | reverse complement strand
TTTTGAAGTTTTGGTACAATACTCGTAAAGAGATAAACAATAATCATCACAGACATACCAATCATGAGCCCAGGATAAGCCATGGCACTCATCACCTTCCCTTTTACCTCTACTTGATACTCAATAAAATCAGCTAATCTCTCAAGAACAACATCTAACTGGCCAGACATTTCTCCAGCTTTCACCATGTTGACATAAAGATTATCAAAAATATTAGGAAAATCAGAGATAGAAACTCCAAGAGATTTACCTTCTGCAACACCATCTCTCACAGCTGATAAAGTATTTCTCATGAGCATATCATCAACTTGCTCTGTCAAAGCTTTTAAACACTCATCAAGAGGGACTTGAGCTGCTTGCAGAGTAGCAAACTGTCTTGTCATAATAGCTAAATCAACAAGTGACACAGACTTTTTAGTAAAAAGAGTGAAAGAAGATTTCTTCTTATTCATCACCATTTCTTCTTTTAACTCAGCTGGAATAACCTTCTCTTTTGTCCTAAGCAACTGCCTTGCTGCTTTTAAAGAATCGGCTTCAATCTTGCCTTTCTTTGCAACACCAGTGCTTACGTCATAACCTTTATAAACAAAAATAGGCACAGCTTTACACCCTCTTTCTCTTCTCTCTAAACTTCAAGCTCTTCTGTCTGTGTCTTAGAGATCGCTTCTTCAATGGAAGTCAAACCAGCTAAAACTTTATCCACAGCCGATTTTCTAAGACTTCCAAGACCTCTTGTCTCAGCTTGCTTTCGAATCGCAGTTGCATCTTGTGTTTTCATAATGAGTGATCTCAAATCATCGTCCATCACAAGAAGCTCGTGAATAGGCATTCTCCCAATATATCCTTGATTTAAACAGTTTTCACAACCAGGCCCTGGGGCATAAATTGTTTTCCCTTTCAGATCAGCCTCACTCACACCCATAAGCTTCATTTCAGCTTCTATAGGTTTATGTTCAACCTTACACTCTGTACAAAGTTTTCTGATCAACCTTGTAGCCATCACTCCTAAAATAGCTGAAGCAATTTGGAAAGGTTGAATATCTAAATCATTAAGACGTGTAATTGTAGCAGCAGCATCGTTTGTATGCAGAGTTGAAAACACAAGGTGACCTGTGAGAGAAGATTGAACTGCAATCCCTGCTGTTTCTCCATCACGAATTTCACCAATCATAATAACATCTGGGTCTTGTCTCAAAATAGATCTCAAACCAGCAGCAAAAGTCATACCTACTTTAGATTTTACATCAATCTGACCAACACCTGGAAGGGTATATTCTACCGGATCTTCAATGGTCAAAATATTAATATCAGGAGAATTAATATGGATCACAGAAGAGTAAAGCAAAGAAGTCTTACCAGAACCTGTTGGTCCTGTGACAAGAACAATTCCGTGCTTAGAGTTGATAAGAGCTTTCCAAGCCTTAACAGTCTTTATATCCATTCCCATGCCATCGAGCTCACGTACCCCAGAAGATTTATCAAGAATACGCATCACCACACGTTCACCAAACTTTGTTGGTAAAATAGATAAACGAACGTCGATATCTTTACCAGCAACTTTGACACTAATACGACCGTCTTGAGGAACTCTTTTTTCAGCAATATTAAGCTTACCAATAATCTTGATACGACTCACCACTGAGTTTAAGTGTCGCTTCGGTATTTGCATGGTCTCATGGAGAATGCCATCAACACGAAACCGCACAAGTACGTCTGTATCGTAAGGTTCAATGTGAATATCAGAAGCCCCCTCTT
This sequence comes from Zetaproteobacteria bacterium, assembly GCA_947445855.1. Lineage (GTDB taxonomy): Bacteria > Bdellovibrionota_B > Oligoflexia > Oligoflexales > Bog-1112 > CANFEH01. Next base: position 14,588 of record CANFEH010000046.1, on the reverse strand, counting down.
TCACAGAACGAGAAAGCAGACTGTTCACAAGACGAATAATTGGTTTTTCATCATCTGTTGCTTCAAGAAGATCTTTTGCATCTTCAAGATCTTCAGAACCATCCCCTGGAACATTCAGTTCATCAATTACTTTTTGGGAAGCATCCTGAGCTTTTTCATAAACTCTGTTGATACAAACAGTGATCAGAGCAGATGGACAGACAACAAGATTAATATTACTCGAGAGAATAAGTCTCAAATCATCCATTGGGAAAATATTAAGAGGATCAGACACAGCAAGAGTTACATTAAATTCATCCTTAGCAATAGGAAGAATCAAGTTATCGCGACAAAATTGAATTGGTATATTTGCTACCAAGCTCGTATCGAGTTCATTGATAGGCAAAGAATCATAAAATGGCAGATCTAACTGAATAGCAAGGGCTTTCAAAACCTGCTGTTCTGTTACGTAGCCTTTGTGAATAAGAATATCCCCAAGACGCTGCGCAACAGCAGCAGAACCTTTCTTCTGTTCAGCTATCGCATCCTCAAGCTGAACTTCTGTAAGATCTGTAATACTCAGGAGAATCTCACCTAAATTTTTTTTCTTCAAATCATCATAAGGGAGCTTCAAGAGCCCTTCTTCGATGGTCGTTTTAAGTTCAGTTGTCATAAGTATAAACCCATCAAAACCTGTCACACATAAGGTTATTGGTTCATCGTTCCTGTATCTTCTTCCTTTGGCATATCTTCAGGAAGAGAAACCTCTGAAGAGCTACCGCTTGATTGCTGCAAGTTTATAGGAACTGTTCTCTCAACAGATTCTTTAAAAGGACTTTTTGATTTTTCCTCTGTGGGTTTAGTATACCCCATTATCTCAAGAGTTTCTTCTTTATCCTGATCTTTCATTTTATCTTCTATTTTATCGCGCTCTGTCGGATTATACATTCCATGTTTATGACTTGGCATAAGACGATAAAAATCGCTCTTCACTATATTTTTGCCATAAATTTTTTTCAAGAAATCATCACGCTCTTCTATTTTTGCTTTATAAATAGCAGCTAGATCCCCTGGTCCATGAATCACATGGGGGGTGATAAACATAACAAGGTTCTTTTGAATCTTACGTGTTTTTGTTTTTTTAAATAACATACCCAGAATAGGAATATCTCCTAACAAAGGTATTTTACTAAAAGCTTCACTTTCTTCTTGGCTAAGTAGCCCAGAAATCACAACAGTTTGATTGTTTTTCACAGTGACTTGTTGCTTTGTTTTTCTTTTTGCTACTTCAGGAGCTCCGTTTGTTCCCTCTCCAGCAATACTGTTAGCATCTAAATCAATCTTGAGTGTCACATAGTCTGAGTAGCTACTGATTTTTGCATTGATCTGCAGAGTAACATCCACATTTTCATGTTCAATTGTTGTAGCAATAGCCCCAGTACTTGAGTTAAGGGATTCTGTTTTATAAGATCTTTTTTCACCAACTACAATCGTAGCATCTTGGTTGTTTTGTGTCAGAATCTGAGGTGTTTGAAGGACCTTAGAATTTACATCTTCTTTCAAGATATTTATCAAAAGCCCAGGTCTAATATTTCCAATACCAGGAACATTTAATTTAGGTGCTAAGAAACCAATTTTCAAATCGCTTGAAAAAGTATCTGTGATACCTTTTATAGCTTGTTCAGGAATTGAACCACCATTTGCATTATTGGCAAGAACTTGAGAACCAAGCAAACTAGAAGCACCTTCTCCACCATTAAAACCAAACATAGAACCAAACTCACCATCTCCTTGCATACCAGCTGCACCAAGAAGAGATGTTCCAAAGTTGAAGTTATCCTTACTCGAAATTTCAATAATATCAGCTTCGATGTAAACCTGACTTCTTTGTTTATCCAGTTTTCTGATAATCACATTGAGAGCATTATAAGCTGCACGTCCTCCTGTGATAATAAGAGAATTTGTAGCCTCATCAGCTGAAATTTTTACACCTTCACTCAGAGCAGCTACACTAGCAGTATCCAAACTAGAAGAAGATGATGATGGTGATGAAAAATCTGACGAACCAGCTGAACCCCCAGCATAGAGATCAGCGCCATATTTTTTTCCTGGTTTAGAACCAGAAATTAAAGAAGAAAGTGTTGCAGCTAACTGCTTTGCATCTGAGTAATCAAGAGGTCTTACATGAATAGTAGCGTCCATAGTTGGATCATCTACTTTAATATCAAAAGTTTTAACTAACTTTTCAATATCTTCAAGTGTCCTTGGTGGCCCAAAAATAATTACAGAGTTTGTTCTATCATCTGTCAAAATTTTAAAAGAGTTATAACTAGCTGATGAAGCCAGCGTGTTAGAGCCTTTGAGAATTTCCTGGACCTTAGTAGAAACTGTTTTCGGATCAGAGTGCTTAATAGGAACAATCTTGATTTTAGGTTGCTCGTTCCGCACATCAAGCAAAGATAGGATATCAAGAATTCTTTGAATTTGATTTCCTGTGTCACTGACAATCAAAGTATTTGTTGGTTCATAGGCAATAATTGAATTAGAAGGGAACATGCGCGACAATGTGAGAGAAACATCTTTTGCTAAAACATACTTAAGAGGAACAACCTGAGTAATGAATTCACCTGTCTTAGGCGCCCAAGTACTACCATGATAAGTCGGCAGATTTTCTTTTTTTGCATCTGCGTGTTTTACGATTTTAATAATATCGATGGTTTCAACTGTTGTTAGACCAATAGAGTTCAAAGCTTCTAAGAAAATTTGATAGGCTTCTTCTTTTGTAGTGTCTTTTGGTGATAGAATCTGAACTTTGCCAGAGATTGTCCTATCTCCAATGATAATTGTTTTATTATTCCACAAAGAAACTGTTTTAATAATATCAGTGATCTCTGTCGGCTCTGGGAAGCTAATATTCACAAGCTCTACCCCCTCTGGCAGCTGATCAGCAATGCTGGCAGAGCTGTTAACAATAACGGGAACTGCTTTAGTATCTTCTACATCACCCTGAGAGATATCTTCAGGAGATTTTGGCACTTTTTCTGCCTCATTTTTATTCTTAGAAGACTTGGATTTTTGCTTAGAAACTTTTTTATCAGCTTGTTCCGGCTTAATCTCCTCAACTTGTTCTGGCTCAATCTCTTCAACTTTTTCTGGCTCAATCTCTTCAACTTGTTCTGGCCCACTCGAAGTGGGACTAAGAATATCAGTCTTCACTTCCGCATCCTCAGCTCTTAAACTCAAAAACCAAAATAAGGAAGTTAAGCTAAAAACAAAAAGTAGTTTTGATTTTAAATTCTTCACAATAATCACTCCAAACTAAAATAAGAGAAGGATAGAAATCAAATAAGAGTCTGCCCCAAAAAATCTAAAAGCAGTTTATGACATATTAATCGACACCTAAGAGAAAAAACTTGATCTCTATGGAGAAAATAAAAAAGAAAATAAACCCACCCTCAAAAGTCACCTGCAATCTTTAACAAAATAAGCTTATTTTTATTTAATATAAAGTAGTTTTCTTGTGTTTTTATAAAAAACTAAAAATAGCTTCAGCTTCTAAAAGAAAAGGGCTGTTCATTTAGTATGATTAATTTTTTTATAAATTTGTGGTGAATTCGCCAAACGATCTTTCAATGTATCTTCGTAAAGACGCTTGATATCACCTTCTCCCCAAATAATATGTGGGGTGATAAAAATCATAATACGACCCTCTTGTTGCGTCTTAGACTGATAGCGGAAAAAATAACTTAAAAGAGGAATATCTCCTAAAAATGGAACTTTTTTATTTGCCTCATTCTCTTCCGCAGTTTTGAAGCCTGAAATAAAAATAGTTTGTTCATTTTTCAAGAAGACTTTTTGCTTTACATTCCTTGTAGCTAGCTGCGGATAACCATCCTTATTAAAACTAGCCACTGAAGTCACTTTTAAATCAATCGCAACAGAAACTCTTGAGGCATTATCGACCACAGGACTTAAAATCAAAGAAATTTCTGCATTCTCTTTTTCGATTTTCGTTTGAACCATACTAGAACTAACACCAATTTTTTGACTAGCTCCTTGGGAAATCTGGGAAACCTTATAAGTAACACTATCTCCAACAACAAGAGAGGCTTCTTCTCCATCAAGACTCATCAGGAAAGGGGAAGAAAGAACCCGACTTGCTTGGTCTGATTTCATAAGTTGCAAAAGAGCTCCTGGGCTCATAGCATTCATACCACTTACTTGAAACTTATCTTGTGTAAGAATACCAAGAACAACATCCTCACTAACCGCACTCAATTTAGAATTTAGTGCAGAATCACTTATACTCTGACCTTCAGCCGTATTATCAGTAACAGTTGGAAAAACTTTTTCAGCTTGCCATCCTTGTACAATAGTAAAATTGTCTTTCGAGGGGCTTGCGCTCACAATATTTGACGTAGAAAATTTAAATTTAGACCCTTCAAGTACATTGAGAATATCAACCTCAAAAAGGATTTGAGCCCGCTTTTGGTCCAAAGAACGGATAATTTCATTCAATTTAGAATAATCTTCACTTGTAGCATGAATTAAAAGAGTACTATTCACTTCGTCTACAATCACCTCAAAATCACTGAGTGAACTTGATGCTCCTTTAGTGTTATTAGAACCCCCAGAAGATGGTTTTTGCTTCATATCATTCAGGATAATCACCATTTTCTTTGGGTCTGAAAATTCAAGGGGCCTCACATAATAATGCTTCCCTTTTGTTGCAGTGTTTTTTATATCCAATTCCTTAACAACCTTAAGAATCTTTTCATGAAAATCTGTCGGACCATAAGTGAATAGTATATTGTCCTGCTTTGTATCGAGAACAAGACTTGTAACAAAATTTGAATTAGGTCCAAAAAACCCAAGAGATGTCAAAATTTTCAAAGTATCTTTTGCAGATGCATATTTCAGAGGAAGAATTTTTAAAGACAAGTCTCGAGCTTTATTATTACCAAGATAATCAATGGTTTTTTTTAACCCTTTTAAATGTGTTCGAGATCCCACAAGCACAATAAAATTATTATCTAGTTCAAATACGTTTTTAGAACCTAAAACTGCGCTTAAATATCGGATAATATCCTTTGAATAAGCTGCTTTAAGCTCGCAAACATAAAGTGCAACTTCTGCATCATTCCCATAGGGGCCGAGTCCCTTAGATATTGGTAAATTTGAAACAGCCTCTTCCAAAGAAGTCAGTTTCAAAACCCCTGCTGTTTCAGACAAAAAATAACCAAGCTCTTGTAATGCCACCACATAAATTTGATAAGCTAGCTCTTTTGAAACTAGTCCTTCAGAAAAAAGAAAGACCTTACCTGAAACACCTTTTCCAAGAATAAGAGTTTTTCCTTGAAGCTTAGCTAGTTCGTGAGCGAGTTTAGCAACTTCAATAGGTTCGTCTGAATTTAGACTAATATCATCTGAGAACACAGCTTTAGCCAAAGCTAAGTCCGCTATAAAAGAGAAAAGGAAAGCTAAAAAAAAAACTCTCATAGTAAAAGCAACCTAATGCGGTAACATTATTATTCGATGATGACCTTAACAGAATGCCTCTCTTCACCTCTTTGAAACCCAATAAGAATCTCTGTCTCATCAGAAAGAGCTTGATAAAAAACAAAGACACTCTCGCTTGTCGATCTTCCATTAACTTCTATAATGCTGTCTCCGTCCTGTAAACCAATTTTTCCAAGCAGCGATCCTCCTGATATACCATAGAACTTGAAGCCATTGATCTCCCCGTCAACAACATCAGGAGGAGTACTCACCTCTTTCATAATCTTCGTAAAACCAGCGCCTAATTGTTCTTGTACCCATTCAGACTTTAAACGAACAACAGGTGTGTCTCCATCTGTACTCGAAGAATCACTTTCTTCTTCGCTATCATCATCCGTATCATCAACAGCGTCTGAAGAACTCTCCGTTTTACTTCCTAAAACATTTTTTTCAGATGCATCAGACGAATAAAGACACTCTTTTCTACCTGAATTATTCAAAATTAAAATATTTGCACGAATACCAATCACTTTTATATTCTCTTGCCCAAAAATTTGATCCCCAATCTTATAAACATCTGCACTATTTATTCCATCCTCTCTCACTGTGGCAAAAGAATCTTGATTTGAAAAAATCATTGTTCCCATTAACTTTAACTTACTCAAAGAAGATTTAGTGCATGGCCCATCAAGACTTAACTCCGCTTGAGCATTAGCCATGTCACCTTCAACCTTCTCTTCTTCATCTTTTTCAACAGGAAGCTCTCCTGTGTTGTTGAAAATATTACGCTCAAGAACACTATTTTGTAAGTCTCTATAATTCACTTTATCAGTTGCCATATCATCTAAAGAGCCAGAAATTTCAAAGTCTTCAAATTTATTTTCTGACGGGGCGATCTTCTTTAAAAGAAGAGTTACCATGAGTGATGATGAAAAATAGCTCAAGAAAAGTATAAAAATTAAATTAATGAGGAAGCTTCTTAGGCCTTCTTGGAAGGCTTTTTTGTCAGGTCTTTCCCCAGATATTTTAAATATTTTTGTTATCTTTTCTAACATAGCTATTGCACCTGCACATGAATAACTTGTGAAACACCATTTCGCATGAATTCAACTTCAAACGTTTTTTCAGCTTTAAGTGACTGAAGATATTTAAGCACCTGGGAGGCATCATCCAGAACAAATCCATTGATCTCTTTTATAACATCATCAGTTTGGAGACCCATTTTTTCATAAATAGACCCTTCTTTTAATTTTGTAAGACGGTAGCCTTTGAGCAAATCTCCTTCCATATGAGGAACAGCTTTCACATCTTGCAAAATATGAGCAAACTGTGTGGATAATAACTGTTGTTTGAACTCAGATGAAACCTGAATGTTATTGCCAACCCTTTCAAAACCATCCTCTTTGTAATTATCCAGCGCACTATCTTCCTCAGAAGAAGCCTCTTTTTCTTTTGCTTGTGTGATATTACGAGGATTTCTATTAATCTCAGGCTGTTCTATTTCTAAAAATTCTTTGTAGTCTCCTCTATCAATAATAATTTTGTTCTGATAAACTTCTGCCAATTTTGCATCACCAATCAGATAATCACCCACAAGGAAAGTTTCTATTTTTTTCTCTTTTTGTTCTTCAATCACAGCGATGCCTGAAAAGCGATCACCACTCCAAAGAGTCCCTAAGAGTTTAAGTGACAGGTCTGTCTTTTTTATCGCGTCTTTTTCAAGACCCTTTTTTTTAGGTTCTGTATCTTCTGTCGGAAGCTCTCCCTCCTTGTTAAATACATTCCTAGCTACAATTTTTTTGAACTCATCATCTGAGAATAGCTCTTCTTCTTTCAGCACAGGGTCTGCAGCATCCAGGAGCAAATTTTCTGGTTGGTTTTTTAAGTATTCAAAACAAACTAACCCGGAAAAAAAGGCAACCATAAATCCTAAAATAGCTGTATAACCAAAGCCAAAAAAAGGAAGGCGACCTAGGTTTTTTTTAAGGTTCAAATCCATCGTTACACCTTACTTTTTAGTAAACCTGAAGCATCAATGACCTAATAATGCATGATAAACTTTTCTAGCACAAATATCGGAAGAAGAGTAGTCATCTCTAACAATAAGATGAGCTTGTTTGTAGTGGTCAGCTCTTTCTTCTAAAAAAAACTCTACTTTTTTTAAGACCTCATTATAACTAGGCAAAGCTTTCCCAGAGAAGGATTCCTTAAGAAGAGGCCTTCTTTCCATCTCAGCTGGGTTAGCTATAAGCCTTCTGGCTATGATAGAAGGAGAAACGTCAACCCAAACTACAAATCCCATTTGGCGAAGTCTTATTTTGTTTCGTTTTTCGCAAAAAGTTCCTCCCCCTAGAGTAATAATGTGATTCCTTAAAAATCCAATAGAATCCACTATTTTTCTCTCGTGGTCTCTAAAAGTTGCAAGACCTTTTTGTGCTATGAACTCACTGATCAAATTACCTGTTTTTTTTTCAAATAACTGATCTGTATCGACAAACCCCCAGCCTAGAAGATTAGCCAAAACATGCCCAATTGAACTTTTCCCACAGGCACTTAAGCCTGTCAAAATAACATTAGAGTGTGTCTCAGAAACTGAATCGATCTCTTCGTATCTCTTCTTTTTTTCTTTAGGAGACAGGAGCATATGTTATTTTCCAAGTTGAAGTCATTGCGCAAATGAAACCATGCTCTTATTATAAACTAAAAAAAGAAAAGAAAAAACTCTCTAACACCCTTTCATGAAAATCGAGAAAATTAGAGCTCTTGTTTTTCTAGAATTTAAAGAGAGATTTTCCTTGATGGTTACCATCCCATAAAGTTTTATTCAAGGATCCAAGTAAAGATAACTGAGTAGAATCATACCTTTTCTCTTGTTTAAAAACAGAAAAAAGAGTCTCTGGGAGCGAAAGTTTTTTTACAAATTTTTCTTTTTCTAAAAGTTTTTTAAACTCTTCTAGAGAAGAAAACACAACTGGTATCACAAAAGGGCTTGAAGATAGAAAAAAATCAAGACTCATATCTTCTTCTGACTTATAAAAAAGAACGAGAGGATTCCTAGAATTTTCCCAATAAAAATCAATAGCTTCTTTTTTTCTTAAAAATTTTACTCTTTCATGATCACAAGCAAGGCTCATTGCTAGTGATAAAGAAAAAGCATATTCGTTTTCAAAAGATTCTTTAAAAACTTGAAATACAGAAGACTTATTTTTCTCAAACTCTTCTTCAGAAGAAAGACAAAAAATAACTCGAGAAGAAAAACAACCTTTTTGACCCAAAGCCAGAGAATCACGCACAGCATTTTTTATATTTTCTTTAGACAAAAGAGAAACAAGAGAAACAGCCAGCGTTGATCCATAGAAAACAAGAGGGCACTCAACATGGGGCTTCAAAATCTGGTAGGTTTCATCTGAACCATAAGCCATCACACCCTCATAAAGAGAAGTGTCAATACCATCAGGCACACGTAAGGCTGGTGGAAAAATATTAAAAGAATATTTAAAATGTTTTTTAAAAGCACTCAAAAACATTCCTACAACAGACCCCTTATCATAAAAGCGAGACAACCTCACATCGAGTTCAATGCCAGAAAAGAAAGCAAACAAGAAAGGATAAAAAACAGCAAAAGCATGGTTATTTGGCAAAACAAGAAGCCATCGCGATAAAGACTTGTGTGTCTGATGAGGTAAACACGTTTCCAAAGCTTTTAATTCTCTTGGAAAAAAATCAATCAAATCACTCACTGCTTCAGTCACAAGTCTTTTAGAGTAAAATTCTTTTTGAATTAAATCTAGAACCACTTTTTGTTCAAAAAATTCTTTCAAAAAAAGATAAACTTCTTCTATTTTATCTTGTGATAGAATTTTTTTTTCTCTACGCTCTTTATTTTTAGAAGAAGAATGAGAGAAGTGTGTTCTTTGTTTTTTAAAGCCAGGAGACAATAACTCTTCCACTAGAAGAGAACACCCTTTCAAAGAAGAAGATGGCACTCGCCCTTCTAAAGAAAATTTACCTGAAAAAGATAATTTAACCATATCCTGTACACGCAAACAAAATTGGTAATCCACCCGAAGTGGATCATCAACAACAAGACACCCTTCCCCTTCTTCAGAAAATAAGTCCAAAGGTTTTGCCACTGAGACATTAATCCATGATGGAAATCTATAGGTTCTGCTTTCAATTTTTTTTTCGTCACGAGAAAAATCATAAGCCTGACAAATCAACTCACACATGCTATATTCGCTGACTATTTGAGAAGATTTAATAGAAAATATTTTTGACAAACCAGAAAAAAGCTCTCCTCTCGAAAAAGATTCCTTGGAAGTTTTTAAGCCTCCTGTTTCAATAACAAGAGACCCTTCGGGTAATGGGATTTTTCTATTTTGATCTATTAAGTCTTTCAATTGAAGAGCTGTGGCAAAAATCCAAAGAGGCTTGTCTATTTTTTCAGGGGAAAAATTCAAATGATCTTCATATTTTAAATGCCAAAATTCAGAAAACCATTCAATCATTTGAGCTAAACTACTAGTTTTCCAAGTCTTAGTGTCAGGTATGAAGCTTATCCCTTGCAAAGACATTGATTTTTCTGCGGGGAAAAACTCTCCCAAAAGATCATAAAAAGTTTTGAGACTCGCTAATTTATATAACAAGAGACCATCGCGACTAAAATAAGATTTAGAACGATCTTTACTTGTTGTTCCACTTGAAAGAAAACATTTCGCATAATTTTCTATGAGCTCTTTTTTAAGAAAAAAATTCTGATCCTCTTTCATGAATTCAATAGGAAGATAAGAGTATTCTTTTCCACTTGAAAAAAAACCTTTTGGTAGCTGATCTTCTCGTTTCTGTGATTCCTTCCAGAGGAAATTTCGAGCTTCAAAACTTTTTTTATTTTTTATGTTATCCCATAATTTTTGAAATTCTTTATTCTCAAATTGAACAGAATTAAAAAACTCAAGTAATTTCACTCGTGTCACCTTTCTTATTTATAAGCTTTTAAATAAAAACGTTTAGGAGCATGGTAACCTTCTACAGTCCGACTCAGGTCTTTAGGATTTAAATAATGCTCAAGACTTGCAAGAGGAGCCCATCTTGTAGCACATTGCTCATCAAAACTTAAATTTTCTTCGTAAAAGCATGTGATTCTTTTGAATCCAGACGTCTTCAACCAATTAACAAGACACTCTTTGGTGGGAAGAAACCACACACCATGCGCTCCTGCATATTTTTTTTCTGGAAAAAGGCAATAAGAACCACTCCCTTCTATCCCTTGACAATCAACAATAATCTGCCCACCTTTTGTGAGGCTTCTATGAATATCTCTCAAAGTACTGACAGGATCTGTTCTATGATAAAGAAGACCTAAACACAAAACACGATGAAAATAAGCTCTAAAGTATTTAATAGACTCGACACCTTGAGGTTCAAAAAAAAGCTTTTTTGAGCGTACAAAACTTTGTAAAAACAAAAAATTATAATAGAGTTTTGCTACAGGATCAAAACCGATGACGACTTCTGGATCAAGAGGAACCATTTTAAACATAAAGTAACCACTATGGCAACCTATGTCAGCCACTCGCAAGCCTTTAAGGTCTCCTAAATGACTTTTAATTCTTTCCCACTTAAAAAAAGAATTCCATTCGGAATCAATTTTACGACCAAAAATTTTATAGGGCCCCTTCTTCCAAGGCATAAAGAACCGAAGAGCATAATCGAGATCAATAGACTGAGAAGTGCTTAAATCAGAAGCCTTACCAATATCAACTGAGCCCCCTGTAAAGTCATACTCAATATTTTTTGAGAGTGTTAATACAGATAAAATAAAGTCTAGTCTTTCTTTAAAAGAATTCTCTGAAGTTTTTTTAAAGAAAGAATTTCTTATCTCATCTAATTTATCCACCTCAACAAAAGAGGCTATCCCTTTTTTCTCATAGGGATTACCGTAGTCCAACAAATGCATCACTCCAAAAAAAAATTTCCTGGTAAACATCTATTCTACTGAAATTGGTATGAAAATCCAAGTGCAAAGTCTTCCTGTGATCTTTTTACAAGAAGACGCAGAGAAAATTTCTTTGTGTCAACAGCATCAAAGCTAAGAAATGCCAAGGACCATCCAAGAAAAATTTGAGAAAAATAGTGCTGATTATCATTTAGGCGAGAGAAAGCAGTCAAAGTAGAAGCAGCGATCAAAACTGTTCTCAAAAAGAGAGACTCTGTCATAGTGGCTAAAGCTAAAAAAGGCAAAGCACCAAAGAAACTATGGCCGCTAGCACTCACAGCATAGCTATTTTGAAAAGGAGCCCAATGAGAATGAGGCTCTAGAGCAATAGGACGAGTGCCCCCAAGAGTAGTCTGAGTCAAAAGCAAAAGAGGAACACCCACAAACAACATGCGAGAGACTCTTTCCACAAAAATGGATGGAAAAAAATTTTGGGTCAACTTATCAAAAGCTTTTAGCACAAAAAAAACACCTAAAAAACCAACCATAGTACTTCTGTTACCAAAAGGCTTCAAATAAGAAGAAATTACGTCGGTCTCTTCGCTTCTGATTTTTCCTTGATAAAAAGAAGAAATACTCTCATCAGCTTTTGTATTAGCAAATAATCCTGCTAAAACGACACTCGAGAAGTAATATAAGCCGTGAGATCTTGTGTAAAAATTTTTATAGTCTCCTCCAATTTTTTCCCGCAGAGTTATTTTTATTTCAGCTATCAAACTTAAAGAGAAAAAAAACAAAATAAACACAAAAAAAATTTTTGCCACCATAAACCCCTTTAAAGACGATAACCTAACCCAACTCTTACAAACTCATAGGCTTTTTCTGTTTCATATTCTTTTGACCTAATCACAAAGGCAAGACGCATAAGCAAACGAGAAAAACCAATATCTCCACCAAAACTCACTTCTGTCACTTGTGGTTTTTTTTTCACAACGACTTGGTTTGTTAAGGTTGTTTTTTTATCAAGAAGAGCATTGTAATAAATATCAATCAAATAAAAACCTACAAAAATATTCCAGAAAAAAGAGTTTCCATCTCGCAAGTAGGGCCCTCTTGATAAGAATTTATGAGCTGTCGACATGTAGTCTTCCATTAGCCCTTTACCAACCCTTAAGCTTCCTCCTAAAGCTACTCGTCTCACAAGATTTCCAAAACTAAAACTCACAGAAGGAGAAGATTCTATGCAAACATAGGAACAGAAAAAACTTTTTCTAAAGGCAACACTATATTCAAGAGAAGCTAAAAACTCAGAACTCACTTGATCTTGCCAACCAAGATAGCCTTCTTTCTTTTTAAAAGTTTTATGGAAAAAATTTTGCATCTGAGCACCAAAAGAAGCTGGCCCAAGAAACCCAAAAAACAGACCTAGACTGTGTAGAAAATTCTCTTGCTTCCAGTAAAAATCGCCACCCATTAAAGAATAGCTTGCAAAAGGCCTTGAACCTTCTTCAGCATAGCTTTTAAATTTTTCTTCTCCTGAGGGAGTAAAAAGATCTTGAGCTAAAGAAAAAGTCAACTTTTGATTTTGACGAAGAGTAAAAGAATAAGAAAAATAAATTCCTTGGGTATAATTACCATCTGGTTTTTCTTTATCTTTTCTTAGAATTTTAGGTACTGCACGAAGAATCCCCATATCTTCATTGCTTACTTCTAAGTAGAGTTCATGAGCACTTACATATTGAGAGAAAAAAACAAGTAGTAAGAAAATCTCTTTCTTAAAAAAAAACATGGAACCACCTTGTTTAGCTATTCCACTTCTGAGACAATCAATATTACCACTCTAAATCAAAATTTAGGAGAACAGTAATGCGAAAAACTATTTTTGGTTTTAGTCTTGTCACACTTCTTCTTTGGAGTTCTGTTGGGTATTCAAAAACTTCACTCACGAGACGATCTCTTCTTGGCAAAGAACCTTTTCATTTCTTAACAGAAAACATACAAGAAAACTTAAATAGCAAGAAAAATTACTCTTTGATTCAAAATCTTGTACACATCATTAGCGATCCTCAAGATGGTTTGATTCACTTTCTTAATCTAGAGTTGAACGAGGATGGATCTATCATCAATTTTATTCGTCAAACAGAAGACAATAACGACAAACAAATAGTAAGCATGTTAGATCTCATAAAAAAACCTGCTGTTCTTGCTCGCGCTGCTGATAGAGATATTCTCATCATAAAGTGTAATGCCTGTAGTGCAGAAAATGGTGGGAGCTTACAATTAGACTATCTCTACAATGGTATGACTATGTCTTATAAACATCTTAAATTAGACCTCATTAAAGATGGAGAGTGGAAACTTTTTTCTCAAAAAAATAGCCATGATAAAATAATTTCACTGAGACTTGTGCCAAGGGTTGTATTTGGTCAGCTTGTTGGAATTAAAGAAATTCTTGTGAATAGATAGTTTCTCTAAAATAAGAACAACTTCGAGCATCCTCGCATAAACTCTTGCCATTTTGGGCTAGATCCCTTATTAAGAACCCATTTATTATCATCAATTTTCCCGCCTGGAACGAGGGTTCTTATATGCGTTTTGTCTTGTGGTCTTTTTTTGTGTTCTTAGCCTCTTTTAGCCAATTACTTCCTTTGTTTGAAACAAGTTTTGTCATTCCTCAAGAGTATGCTTTTGTACCCTCTCTTGTTCTTATAGCTCTGTCTATTGTTCTTCAAATTGAAGCTATGAATTTTCTTAAACTCAAAGGGCGCCGTAAAAACTCTGCAGCGGAGGATAAAGGTGAAAAACTTTCTTCAGAAATAGAAAATTATAAGCTAGCGCTTAAAGATACAGAATCAAAATTAACAAAAGCTCTTCTTGAACAAGAAAGTAAGGCTCCAACTCACGAGGAAGTCATCACTCTTCTTAGCCTTCTTCAAGAGAAAGGTAGATTTCTTGACTTTCTTATGGATGACATCACAGCGTATCCAGATGAACAAGTAGGAGCTGCAGGTCGCGTTGTTCATCAAGGTTGTCGCCAAGTTCTCTCTGAATACTTTGATGTGGCACCACTTATCTCTCAAGCTGAAGGAGAAAAAATTTCCTTAGAGAACGAGAAGCAAGCTTCAATTTTTAAATTTATCGGAGCTCAAGGAAATGAAAACTATCCAAACACAGG